>JAKSTL010000031.1 GCA_024402595.1 Treponema sp.
TTCAGGCGGTAAAGTTCATGAAGCAAATCCCGGAACATTTTCGCCCATCTCTGATGGGGAAATTTTTAAAACCTTCTTTTCTTCAGACCGAATTACCTTTCTTGCAAAATATTCCAGTTACAGTTTTTTCGATAATGGAACGCCCCTTTATATCTGTAAACATAAAAAAAAAGATTAAACTTAACCACAAAAATATCATAGTTAAGTTTAATCTTCATTTTCAAAAAAGTCTGAGTTTCAAAAGTTTATTTTTGCAGCAATTTGAATACTTTATCTTCCGGCATATATTCAACACCAAAGTTATCAGCTTCTTTTGGATAAGTGCCTTTTATAAAGAAATCACGAATGAGTTTTATGTAGTAAACTGCAACCTTATCTTCGGCATTTGATTTACTTAATGCTTCAAAATCAGAAAGGGCTTTTTCGTAATTTCCACTTTCAAAAGCGGTCATGGCAATTTCCCAATCTGCTACATATTTTTTTAGCGTTTCATCCGCCTTTGACATTTCCATCATTGGTTCATAAAGCTGAATTGGGGTATTAACATTAACAACTCTAACTTTATCAAGACGACGCACAAGGATTTCATCACCTAAAAGTTTGCGGGTTGCTTCACTAATCAAAATACCGCCAGTTGAGTACTGCTTGTTTACACCTTCAAGACGAGATGCCAGATTTACATTGTTACCCATCATTGTGTAGTTCTTTTTATTTTCTGAGCCCATGTAACCGGCAATCATTTCTCCAGAGTTCAAACCAATTCTAGTAAAGATTGTCTTGTTATTAGCAACCATGATTTTCAATGCAGAATAAAGCTCATCATCCATATCTTCAGGTTTTTCGGCCGAAGCAATTTTCAAAATCTCCTGATTCATGATTTTTTCTTCTGCTTTCATCTTTAAAGCCGCTGTAACTGCCCGAATAGCATGATCTTCCATTTTAACTGGAGCACCAACCAACGCGATAATTGCATCACCTTCGTATTTATCAACAGTTCCCCTTTCTTCCATAATGATGTCACTCATTTTTGTAAGATAGAAGTTTAATAATGCAACCAACTGTCCCGCAGAAAGCAACTCACTAAAGCTGGAGAACTTTTGAATATCTGTAAAAATTGCAGTCATTTCAAGATTCTGTCCACCAAGCTTAAAGCTGGAAGGATTTGCAACAATTTCTTTTACAACTTCTGGAGAAAGACACTGACCAAATGCATTTGTAATAAACTTTTTATCCTTAGAAGCGGCAATAAATCCAAGAATTGTCGTTGTTACAAAAGTAATTGAAATTGAAGTTACTGGAACAATTGCTCCAATAAACTTTCTTGTAAGAATAAACTCCAGCAATAAAATTACAATTGTTCCTACAATGGCAAAAATTCCCAAAACAATCTGACGGCCTGTTCCTTTAATTTTTGAAGAAACAAAGCTGTATGCAAGACACAATATGAGAGCAATTAAAATTGAAATCCATACTGGTGAATCATCAACAAAATCCTGAGACAAAATCTGGTTTGCAAGAATATAGTGAGCACCAACATTTGGATATTTATCTTCATATTGATTTAAGCCGGAATCGGTTGAACTGGTAGCTGTAACACCAACAATTCCTGTAGCATACTGAACTTTCTCTCTTACTTCATTACAATCCTGTTCATATTTAGCAACCTGTTCACTAATAATGTCAAAGGTTTCAGAAATATACTGTTTGGATTCATCATCAAGATAAGGATCCATCATTATGTTTGTTTTTGTTTCATCAGAAAGATAGGCTTTTAAAAGTGTCCAGAAATAATCTTTATAATTTCTGTATTCTTCGTAAGTAATTCCTTCTTCTTCGTTTTCTCCGTTATACAATTCTTCCCTAAAATAAAGGAAAGCATTCATATAATCTGCAGGATCTTCATTTTCCCACAAAGTAAAGAAGCCATTTTCACTCATCTGCTGAACAAAAGAAAGTATTTCGTTTTCTTTTAAAGCAAGACGATAGATATTCCACAAACTAATTTGATTATACTGAGCATATTGTTTGTTTGGATATTTTAATAATAATGAGCCATCTTCCGCTCTAGGAATAACAATATTTTTGCGGATTCCATTTCCCAAATCTGCATTTTCAAAAATAATTTTTGAATTACTGATTTTTATGTCTGGATTTCCCAATCTTTGTAAAATTGGAACAAGGGCCAAAGTTCCATAATATTCGCCGTTGTATTTTCTGAATAAATGAATACGGCGCAAATATCCATCTGAATCTGGATTTGCATTTACAGAACCAGCTCTTTTGGCGTTTACCAGAAAATCTCCATAAGCAGGATTAAGTGTATTTTCATCAGGAGTTTTTGTATCACCAAGAGATTGAATATTTTTGATGGCAACTGAGTTTTTTAAAAAATCATTAGTTTCTTCGGATGGTTCAAAGCCTGTTCCAAAAGTCAAAGTTAAGTAAGATTCATCAAAAAACTTTAAAGAGTTGGCAAGAATAGTATCGGAATTATCAAGAATATGAGAAACAGAAACCAGAATATTTTGCATTGCAGAATCTAAATCTGTATAGCCGTATTCCAGTTGTCTAAAGTTTCTTTCAATAAAGTCGGACAAATCTTCTGTAATATATCGTTCGTCTATTCGGGCAAGACCTTTGTCCAAAAAACTGATATCGAATACTACCTGCCCTGCATCCAAATCTTTTAACGCAACAAGAGATTTTGCATAAACATCACGACCAAGAGGATATGTACCAACCTGTTCTACTGTAGCATCATCTACATTTATAATTAAAACCGTAGAATCTTCAACTGTATTTTTTAATGAGCGTTGAAACAAATCCCCGATTTTTTTATCCATTGAAGAAAGTGCCAGAAAAGAGCATAAAAAAACTACAAAAACTGGCACCAAAAAAGTTACTATTTTTTTATTCATCGAGTTCTAATTCTTCTTCGCCTTTACCAGAACCACGTTCAGAAGCTGTACTGATTCCCTTTCCTGTTGTGCTTGTAGCATCTGCAATAGATTTCATAGTCATATCAGGATTTTTCTTAAACCCACCGGCAACCGATGCAGAAACAAAACTATTAAGAGTTCCCTTTGACATTGGTTTAATTGTAAAATCTTTTCCGTCGGCTTCCAAAATAAGGTTAGAATTAACGCCAACATTAATTACAGTTGTAACCGAAAGTTCCTGTCCCGCAACAACATCCTTAAACTTACCTGCAGAAACTTCATAAGTAACTTTTCCTTTTACTTCTTTTACGGTGTAAATATCTGCCGCAAAAAGTAATCCGCAAGCAAACATTGCTAATAAAACAGAAATCATTTTTTTCATAACAAAATCTCCTTCTTTATATTATATATTGTTTTTTTCTTCTATTTAATACTTATTTTTATTCAAACCATCAATTATTTCTGATTTAATGGGCATTTCAATTATTACATCAGATTCTGGTATTCCTACTGCTTTGAACTCTTTCCAAGCTTCTCTTACAGGAATAAGTTCTCTTTCCCCTTTAAACTTTTTCCATTCATTTATTGCCGTTTTTTTTGCCAAATAATATGAATCTTGACAAAGGGTAATTTCAACTGGAATCCAAACTTTATTGTTTTCCATAATATAAATCTCATCAGAAATTAAAGCTATTTGAGAATCATCCAAACCAGAATCAAAAGCCATAAAAATATGACCAGGAACTGTAATCAGAGCGGTTTCTATACCAAGAGATTCAAAAAGAGCGCAATTCAAAATAGTTAAATCGTCACAATCTCCACCTCGGTAAAGCAAAGTCTGATACGGAAATTTTAAAAAATCTATGCTGGCAGTTCCCACATTATCTGTAAAAGCAGAACTTGGATCTACAACATAATTCATTCCATAAGCTTTTAATGCACCAAAAAGCGCCGCACCATAATACAGATTTTCCAATCTTTTATCTTTTATTTCCCCTTGCACAATTGATTTTACTTTTCGGGCAAAGGCAGAAGCAGAAGCATCTCTTCCAGAAATAAATGCAGCCGCCGCTCTATCATCTTCCCAAGTCATTGAATTGCGACTTAAGGCAGTAAGTTCAACATTTTGTACCGTTCTCATCAATTTTCCCAATGAACGATAAGTTACCGTTACCTTTGCATCTGCTTTTTGCGAAATTAAGGTATTCAAAATATTTTCATTTAAAAAAGCCGTCAAATATGCTGTAAAGGATTCGCCTTTTTCTATTACATCAAATCTTGCACATACATCAGGATTTGTCATGAATTGTTCAATGAAAACAGAAACTTCCACATCACGAATGGCATTTTTTTCATTATTAACAAATGTAACAGAACCAAAATCATGGTCAGCATAACGAGAATAGAACACTGGAAATAAAAGTCCCTGTTGTATTTCTTCTTCCACTGGAACTACAGCAGATGAACCAAAAATGCCGCGGGAAAAATTATATTTCAACAAAAGACCCAGTTCAAAGTTCTGAGCAAAAGGTTGCGGTCTACAATAATAATTTTTATAGCCAATATATGCACCCGCAGTTAATTCAGGAAAAAAATGATAATTTCCGTAAGCTCGTAATCCAAAAAGAAGTCCAGATACACCATCAAAATCTTTTTGAACATTTTTTGGAGCTGACCATACACCAAAAAGCCCTTCCGCACCCACACTTACAGTATCCATAATTTTATGATTATAACCAACCGAAAATTGTGCATCAAAAAGAGACAGTGTTGTAACTTTTTTAGCAACAATAGAAGAATAACTTACGCCTGCACTCCAAAATAAAGAATCATTATCAAAAAGCGAAAATGGAGAGAACTCAAAAGCGGCTGTAATTCCTGGCGAGTTTTTGGATATTTTCTCCAAAGAAAGATTAAATCCTCCCAAAAGTTTTAACTCGGTATCGGCAAAAAGTGGAATTGCAGAAAAAAAGATTAGAAAAAGTGCTGTGTAAAGTTTTTTCAATAGCCGCATCTTTTTTTACCTTCCAAGTTTTTCGTTGGCAGAATTAAGTCCTTTGGTAGCAATTTTATTTGATGAATCTTTTGCCAATACCTTTTCGTAGGTTTTTGCCGCAGAATCATAATCTTTTTCTGCCATATAACAGTTTGCCAGATTGTTTAAACAACTGATGGAATCACTCTTAGAAAACTGAGCCTTTGCATCTTTAATTTTTCCCGAGCGGAACAGTGCAACACCAATTTTATTTGGATCTTTAGAAGCTTTTGCTCTTTCAACCACTACGGCTAAATCAGAATTGATATAATCATCTATTGCCTTTTTTGTTGCCTTTTCAATTTCTACTCTGGTAGGATATTCAAAAACATTTCCAGAAGAACTGAAAACCGCAGGAGAATAAATTGCCCATGCATATTCAGTATTTACATAGTCGTAAGGAATATCTATTTCTTTTTTTGCGGCGGCGATTTTTTCAAAAGCAGTAGCTCTACTTTGAGTAAATCCTTTTTGGAAATCTGCCATGGAAAGTCCAAAATAAACATTTTCATCATCAATAAGTAATCCATCGGAAGACGCAAAATGATTCAATTCTGTACCCACTCGGATGTTAGTTCCAATAAGCAGAATAAAATCATCATCCAAAATCATATAACCCGTAGGAACGCCAACAGATTCAAGACAACTTGCCAACAAAATACCAATATCATCATAATCGCCAGAAAGATAGGTCATAGTTTGCAAAGGATATTGAATTGAATCCATATCGTATACTTTGTGATAATCTACAAAAGGGGTTATTTTATCCTCGGAATAAATAATGCCAAAAAGACGCAGGCCTTCAAAAATTGCGGCGCTCATTTGCAGATTTTTGTTCATTCCTTGAATTAAATGATTAGTTTCTACACCAGAAATAATTGAAGCTAGTTGCTGAACTTCTGGAGTTCCTGAAGAAATAAAGGCGGAAATTGCGGTAGGATCTGCCCAACAAAAAGCATTACGGTTGTTCATACTAAGAATGATATTTTGTTCTGAATGCTTCTTTTTTCCAAGCAATTCATATTCAATAATCAATTCGCCGTTGATTCTGCCATTTTCCGAATATTTTAGAATCTCTGTAGAAAAGTCTGCCAACAATGGAACTTCTACCGAGGAATGTTTTTGAACAACAGGAATATTTGCCGATTCATAAGTGGAAGCAGTATATTTTCCCGCTCTAAAACGCACATGAACATTTCTTATTTCTGAAGCTTCATTGTTTTTTAATGTGATTGTTCCAAGTTCAAAGTTGCGGTAGGCAGTCATAAATAAAGGAAAAGCCGCTTCGTCTTGAACAAAGGATGCAGTTAAACTTGAAGAACCTTTTTTCCCTATTGGAATAACATATTTCAATCCAATGCCTGCATTAATACCATTTAAAAATCTTCCATTTCTTATTGTTTCATAATCAATGAAGTTTCCGGTAAAAGACAAAGTAAGTTCTGGGGTTGCTCTAAAACCAACTTCTCCATAAGTTCGCCAATATAATCCACTTGAGGAAATTACACCAGAAGTAATATATGGTCCAAATGCAAAACCAGCACCAAGATGCAGTCGTGACAAAGGTGCATAATAAAAACTAAGGCCCAAACCGCCACCAGCAAAGCTTAGGCTTTCGTTAATACCAGTGGCAGAAGTTAACAAAACATTTCCTTCTACACCAGCATTCATAAATCCAAAAAAATCTAAATCTCCCTGAGCAAAAACGCCAAAACCTGTTTTATATCTATCAGATTTGAGTGGCGCTACAATTCCAGGAGTAACCCGAAGATTCAAATCTAAAGAAAAGGCACTAATGGAAAATAATACACAAATAATGATGGCAGACAATTTTTTCATAACATTATTCCTTAGTTTTTCTGTTTTGGATCTGTCATAATTACTGAACCATCGGCAAAGTGGGCAACAACAACATACCAGTACCCCTTTCCTGCAGGAACCATTTCATCTGTAACAGAATATGTAAAGTCTCGTTTAGATTTTGCTGTATCAAGTTTTTCACCCCGTTCAATACCTCTGGTTTCCCAATAAGAAAGTTTATTACCAAGATTTTCTTTCCAATACATTGTATGTACATAAGTTGGATTATCTGTATAAATCTGATAATTATCACCAAAACCAGCTATTATATTTTTTGTTGAACAAGTAATTGCACTGCTTGTTCCTTTGTAAAGGTAATAATCTGGATAAATGTACTGATAGTTGTAGAATCCTTTTCCTGTCTCTTTTGCAATTACTTTAACAAATTTATTCTTTACCAGTTCTGATGTAATTGGAGCAATAGTATAAATATTGGAAGCTTTTAAATCTAATATCGGACTTGAAGATAATTTTTTATTGGAATAGAAGTATGGGTCCGGGTATTTGACACGATCCTCAGAAGTAATATTATCATAAATTCTAGTTTCTGTATTTCCATCAATTATATCAAAAGCAATTTTTGTTGGCGAAGGAGCTCTACCTTCTGGATTTTTTGTTCCAAAATCAGCTTTAATATACCAGTCTGGTGAAACTGAAGTTCCATTATTTATACACTGCAAATTAAAATCCCAATTCAAAACAATATTGTACATTGGCCAGTTTACCAGTACATAGTTCTCATTATTATCTTTGATTTTAATTGATAATGTATAATAACCTTCATCCAAATCTTCGTATTTAAGTCTTACAAAAGCATCCGAATTTATTTGTCCACTTGGATTACTAACATATTTAAAGATTCCAGTATTCTTATAGTTTGCAAACGCTTTACTGGTTAACTGCGCATTCGTATAAGTAACAGGATCCGGAGTATTAAGAGGATTTTTTATATTCCAATATTCCACAGTAAAATTATTGTTAGCATCAACTTTGATTCCACTTCCACCTGTATTATCTTTTGGCCAAGAGTCCGTATAACCATATTTATAGTATAAGGTTGACTGTCCAGGAGCATCAGAAACATCATCAATACTTGCCACAGAAGATGAATAAGCATTTAAAGTTGGAGCAATATTATCATCTGTTCTACAATTTACATAAACTCGCGAAGACTCTTTTGCTCTTCCTTGAGTATCTCTTGCTTCTATTGAAACATAATATGCATCATCGCCAGAAACATTAATGCTTATAGAAGAATCATCCATTGGATAATACAATGTTCCATATTTACTTGCATTAAAGTATGATGCGACCCTTGCATAATATGTATATCCGCTAAGTGGTGTAAATCCTGAAGGATAAGATACATTCAAGACAAACATACCTGAGTTCAAACCTGCACTTGTTTTAGTACAAACAGGAGCTGAAGAAGGTACTAAATTGCTAACTCCAGTAATTTCAGGTTTTGCAGCATATTGAGAATCAGGAATATAATTTAATTTTGTAGATTCATTATATTCTACTTTAATTCTATGAGGCTCACTTACCGGACCATATATGATTTCTGAGCCTCTGTATCTTAAGCCTGGCATAACATAAATATCATATTCTCCTGCGGGCATTCTTACATTTGCCTGATGGGTTGAGTCATAAGATGTGGTTGTATCATTAATTATATATATTGGCGGTACAAAATATGTTGAATATCTCGATGTGTATGAACTTATTAAGTAGTTATTTTGACCATCTTGCATATAAGCTGTATTTGCTGCACTTGTTTCATTAAATTTAACAGGCTTATACATAATATAAGTCCATACTTCATCAGCACCATAAGCCGCTAATTGTGATTCATAATAACGCTGATCTTTATAAATAATATATGGACCATATGCATTAGGACCTTTTATAATCGAAGAAATCTCTGTTTTTGGAAGCAATACACGAGTGATTGAATTAGAGTTTCCTACACTATCATAAGCTGTAAACTTAAGATAAGTAATTTTTGTTTCATCTCGTTCAATTGTAAAAGTATTGTCTTTACTGCGATAAGAACCTGCCATATACATATTTGGTTCATAACCAAAATCTAACTGATATGAATAGTAATCTGAATATGAATTGCTTCCATTCTTATAGAAAACTTCTTTTTGATTTGTAAAGGTAAAGGTTACCGTATCAATTCCATTTTCAGTTTCACGCACAAAACCATCTGCAGGAATACTATATATTTCTCTGTTTATTGCAGTATTTTTTACTGTTTTCTTGAATGGGCTCGCTGATGGCTGGGCAACAACAATATTTGCTTCATCAAGAATTGTGTCCGAAATAACATATCGTGTAATTTTGGTAATATTTCCTGCTACATCTTCAAAATTGAATGTTAATTTTATTAAACCATTTTTCTCAGATCGTAATTGATAATATTTATAACGATACTGATATTTTCCTGTACTAGCAGTATAGGAAGGGAACAAAACTTCAATTGGCGGATATTCCTTATTTGAATCAGAAATATTTGTTTCAGAAATCGTAAGTTTTAAAAATCCACTTTCTTCATCATATACGGTTGCATCAAGACGAATTTCATTGTTTATATGATTTCTGGTGTAATCTGCGCTTGCAAAATTAGAAATATCTTTATCTGACAACAAAATATAATTTGCCAATCCCACATTAAGGATCTCTCCATATTCGTATGGAGCTTTATAAAGATCTAATTTTTCAACAATTGGTTTTTCCTCTTCTCTTTTGCTGTTGATTCTATACAAGTAATCATTAGAGTCCAAAGTTAAATCTTGTCCATTTGCTGCCTTAATTCTATTTGTAGCAAAAATTACTTGAAGAGTTAAAACTTCATCTTCTTTCAAAAGTCCATAAATTGAGGTAGATGGAATTAATGTTAATGTGTTTCCCACCCAGCTTGAACTATAATAGCTTTCATAATGTTCATTTTTATTCAGTGAATTTACAATTTGAATTGTGCCTGTTTCTGAACAAGTTATTGTACTCTTATCCATTGCTATGTTAAATGGAATTACAATGTTTGAATCGCAAGGCACGCCAGATGAATTGTATACAGGAGCGATTGGTGCAGACAAAACTGGAATTAAAACTTCACTTACACTAAGTGTTAACGCAGCAGTTTCTTCTTCTGAATCTATCGCCTTTAATACCGTTCCTACAGCCTTTAATGGATTTTCTTCGTCTATTGCCAATGTATAGTAATTTGTGCCATGTCTGCTTACGGTTATTGTTCCGCTGTTTACATATCCTGATGGATTTACTGTGTATCCGCTTATTGCTTCTACCTTCCAGCCTGTAAAACCATACCCTGGTGTTACCGTATACTGTAATGCAGAAATCTGTCCTACATTGCATTCTTCCTTATATTCATTCAGGTTTCGGCTTACTCCATCTATCTTTATTTTCCTGCTGCTTTCATTTCCATCATTTCCGTATGCGTATTCAACCCTCGTCTTACTTGATGTTTCGGTATTGATTTTGTATGTAAAGCTGTAATCTTTTTCCATGCCAACCTGCATACCAAAATCTGTCACATTCTTTATAAAATCTGATATTACATTTACTGTTATTGTTCTTGTTCCAGAAGTGATTGGTATTGCTGTTGGACTAATCGGTACTAGAGTCAATGTTTTTGCATCTGATAAATATGTCACTGTATATTTATCCAGCAGATCCTCACCATTTGAAACTATCTTTATGGAATTCTCAGTATATCCTCCTATGTCTACATTGAAGCTTACGCTGACTATTGAATCCCGTGGATATTCTACCGATGAACTATCTGGATTTTTTGATACAACCATCGGTATGAGCGAATCTATTGCTTTTACTATTACTGATGATTCATCTTCCGTGCCTATCCCTTTTAAGATGGAAATTGTTGCTTTTGTTGAATCTATTTCATTTATTGTCAGAACTGCATAGGTTTCTTCTCCCTTTGTAACTCTGATTTCTCCTTCTCTTCTGTATCCGCTTGGACTTACTGTATAGTCATCTGCTGCTTCCAGCTGCCAGCCTAGAAATTTATATCCTGATGGAACACTGTACTGTAATCCTGTATTCTCTCCTACACTGTATTCTTTTCGGCTCTCTGATTCATGGGAAACTCCATCTACCTTTATTACATTTGCTGTACTTGAATTCCGTCCTTTCTCAACTACATACTTTACCACTGTTTTTGCATCGGTTTCCGCATTTATTCTATAAACAAAGCTGTAATCTTCGCTCATGTTTATCTGAATATCTGTTCCAGCGTATGGCTTATAGATTATTGATCTTCCGTTTATTGTTACAGTTATATCTCTGTACTTTGTTGCCACAGGAATTGCATCCGCTTCTTTTGGTGTAAGAGTTACAGTTTTTCTTGATGCTTCATACCTGATGTTGAATAATTCTGTTAAATCTTCCCCATTTGATGATACTCTTACCGCTGTATTTGTTCCGTTTCTGACAAAATCTTCTACTTCTACATTGAATATGAATGACACAATTGTGTCTCTAGGATTTACAATTGCTGTTCCACTTACAGACTGGCTTACCACCGCCGGGATTATGGCTTCACGAACATTAACTTTTATCTCTGCCGATGAGTTTCCAGTGGTGCTGGCCTCTATCGCCTTTAATACTGTTCCTACAGCCTTTAATGGATTTTCTTCATCTATTGCCAATGTATAGTAATTTGTGCCATGTCTGCTTACGGTTATTGTTCCGCTGTTTACATATCCTGATGGATTTACTGTGTATCCGCTTATTGCTTCTACCTTCCAGCCTGTAAAACCATACCCTGGTGTTACCGTATACTGTAATGCAGAAATCTGTCCTACATTGCATTCTTCCTTATATTCATTCAGGTTTCGGCTTACTCCATCTATCTTTATTTTCCTGCTGCTTTCATTTCCATCATTTCCGTATGCGTATTCAACCCTCGTCTTACTTGATGTTTCGGTATTGATTTTGTATGTAAAGCTGTAGTCCTTTTCCATGCCAATAAAAATGCCAGAAAGTGGACTATAAATAATGTTTTCTGCAATTACAGAAACCCTTAAGCTTTTTGTTCCAGAAGTAATTGGTATTGCTGTTGGGCTTAATGGAACCAATGTTACAGTCTTTGTTTCTGCTGAATATCGTACTGAATATCTATCAAGCAGGTTTTCTTCTCCAGAAATTACTTGTATTGCATCTGAACTGAATTCTCCAATATCAACATTGAATGTAAATGATACAATAGAATCTCTTGGTACAGCTAATAATGCATTCGATGGAATATTTGACACAACCTTTGGTATTGCACCATCCATTACAGATACCGTCAAAGCGCTACCATCTTCAATTTTCATTTCTTTTATGATTGTAAGATTTGCCTTTGATGCATCAAGATCGCTAATTGATAATACTGCATAAGTTTCATCGCCCTTGGTAACATTGATTGTTCCTTCTTTTACATATCCTTCTGGGCTTACTGTATATCCATTTACGCTTTCAATTTTCCATCCAAAGAATCTATAATCTACTGGCGCTGTATACTGAAGGCTTACTGTTTCTCCTATGCTGTATTCCTGCAATTCACCGCTTTCTTTTGACGAACCTGCAATTTTTATGCTGCTAACTGAACTTGATGATTCGCATTTTCCTACAACATACTGAACTGAAGTTTTTGCAGTTGTGATGGAATTAACTCTGTATGTAAAGCTGGCATCTTCTTTCATATTGATGCTTATGTCTGCTCTTTCGTATGGTTTATATACAATTAATGATTTGTTTACCGTTACTGTAACATCTCTGTATTTTGTAGTTAGTGGTATTGCATCAGGATTTTTTGGTGTTAATGTAACAGTTTTTCTTTCTGCATTGTAAACAATATTAAACAAGTCGGTTAAATCTTCGCCGCTTGATGTTACCTTTATTGCAGAGTTAGCCCCTGATTTTGCAAAATCTTCTACTTCTACATTAAATGTAAATGATACTTCTGTATCTCTTGGTACAATTGTTGTTGTTCCATTTGTACTATTTGATTTTACTGTTGGAATAATTGCATCTCTAACAAAAACCTTAAGACTAGGCTGTTCTGTCTGACCGTCTGCATTTTCTGTCATGGCTTTTAATACTGTGCCGATTGCTTTTGTTGGATTTTCTTCATCAATTTCAAGAGTATAATAAGTTTCGCTATCTTTAATTACAGATATTGTTCCGCTAGTTACATAACCTGCCGGAGAAACTGTATAACCTTCCAAATCTGTTAATAGTTTCCAGCCTGTAAATACATACCCCGAAGAAGGTGAGTACTGCAATGATGTAACTTTTCCTACGCTATAACTTTCTTTGTATTCTTTTGTTCTGAATGTGGAATCAATCTTAATTGAATCTGTATTAGATGCACTATTTTCATCTATAAGATATTGAACTTCTGTTTTGACCGATGTTTCAGGATTTACTCTATATACAAATCTATAATCATCCTTCAGATAAGTTTTAAATTGATGATCAACTTCGCCATCACTATCGGTATCTACATTATCGAAATAGTAAACGCCGCTAGCATTTAAAGAAACTGTAATATCTCTATAATTTCCTGAAACTGGAATAGCAGTTGGAGAAGCTGGTGTAAGAATCAAAGAATTAGTTCCAGAGTTATAATTGGCAGAATAAAGTTCTGTAATGTTTTCCCCATTTGAAGTAATTGTTACATAATCACGAACCGTACTTGCCAGATTTTCAGTAAACGGAATTATATTTTTATCAAAAGTAATAACAACAGGTGTATCTCTAGATACTGTAGTAGTTGTACCGCTAACTGAAACTGAAGAAACAGCAGGTCGTTTTGATTCGCTTATACTTACAGTAACTCCATATTCATTTACACCGTTTCCAATAGAATCCAGAACTGTAATAGTACCTTTCAATGGATTGTCGCTATCTATTTCCATTTTAAGATAATTTTTATTGGTATCGTCTGCACTCTTTATGTAAATTGTACCAGTTTTTGTAAAATCAGAAGGTTCAACAATGTATCCTGTAGTTGCAGATTCAATTTTCCAACCATTAAATGTATAATCATCGGATAAGTTGTATTGAAGTGGAATTACCTGTTCAATATTGTAGGTTTCTTTTGGACTTGAAAGAGTTGTTCCATCTACATTAATTCTTGCAGCATCAAAACGAATTGTAGTATTTGTTAATGTTCTGTTATTGATTCTAAATGACCAATCTTCATCCTCTTCCATGGTAATTTTAATATTATTTGCAGTTAAGTAATAAATCTTTTCGTGTGGAATATGGACATAAATAGTTTCATACGCATTCGATAAAATTGGCATTTTACTATTAGTTAATGTTACAACTTTTCGGTCTGAATCTATGCTTGTTTTATAGTTGTTAGCTTTTGAAAAATTAATTCCTGAATATGTTAATTCAATTGCATTTTCACAACCAGAATCAATTGGCTTATCAAAAGTAACTATAATCGGCGCATTTTTTGCAGATTCAATTCTTAAATCAGTTGGACGAGGCGAACAAGCACCAGACAACACTGCAGGTCTTTTATAACAAAGTGCCTTTAAATAAGCCTCTTTTAAAGGTTTTACCGCTGTTAATTCAATATTCTGCATAGAGCTTGAACTCATTTTTACAAAATCATTGGTAACAGGATTTCCATTTTCATTTACAAGCTGCCAACCAACAAATTGATACCCTTTCTTTACATCCAAATTAACAGAAATTGTTTCGCCAATATTTAATTGTTCAAGTCCATTTGTATTTATAGTAGCGGCAGTTATTCCGTTTTCAAAAATTTTTCCAGTTTCCCCGTTTATAATCTGAATCCAAATATTAGATTTTTCTTTTGTTTGATAATCAATATTGTAAGTAAAACTATAATCCTCTTTAAGAAGAACCTTTTCTGTACCATCTATATAGAAGAAATCTTTTGGAACTGTAACAGTAATCTGTTTTTCAGAATCCTTGTCTACAGATAAATATTTTGTATTTTTAATTGTAATTGTTTTTCCAGAAATAGTTCTGGTTTCAAAATAACTGTCTATAATGCTGCCATCAATACTGATTTTAATTTTATTTAATAAAGCATTACATCCAGAATCCAAATCCTTGTTAAAGGTAATTTTAATGTCAGAATCTTTTGTATTAGTTTTATCTCTTCCAGGAGTTGCTTCAACTACTCTAAAATCTTCACTACATTGAGCAGTAATATTTACTCCTGACAAAATATCATAAATTGTAAGCTTTGTATTTGGAGAAGTTCTGTCGTCAATTTTAATTTCTGAATCATCAACAATATTTCCTTCTGCATCTTTTACAAGCCAATAATTAAATGTAAAACCGTCATTCACTTTAAAAGACAGATTAACTTCTTCTTCAAGTGAATATTTGTATGTTCCCGCTCCTGGATTTACAGTACCAGAGTTTGGAGAAGCGGTAAAAGTAATTTCTGTTTTATCTAAGGTTGAACTATCAATTTTGTAATCAAAAGTTTTTCCGTTTCCACCTAAATAAACTTTAGTTCCATCTTCAAGTTGATAGTATAAATCTGAAGGAATTGTGACTGTAACCGTTTTTGTTTGTCCCGCTGGCACATAAAGCATGTTTGTTTTGTCTGCGGTAAAAGTGACTGTGTTTTCATTAACAACAGGCATAAGGAAGCTGGATTTTGCAGGACTTCCTCCTACAGAAATAGTTATGTTTTCCAGTTGAGACATTCCTTCTGCATCAGTTGGAAGATTCTTATTGAATGTTAATATAATAGAAGAATTTTTACTAACTGTAAGATTTTCTGCATCATTTTCAGGGGCAAAAGCTGTAATTTTTAATCTTGGTTCACAAACAGCCTTAATTTGTGTTGGTGAATTTTTTTCTGTTGGGGTAAGAATAGTTGCCTTTGTATTCGCTGATTTTGCATCGGCAACCGTAATAAAGGTAGAATCAAAATCCCATTTTATAAATTGATAATCTGCAGATTCTTTAAAATCCAAATCGAGGGAATAACCAATGCTATATTCTTTCTGTATAATTTTTTCGCCAAAGTTTCCAAGCGTTCCCTGCCCGTCGATACAACTTATAATAATTTCTGCTTGCTCGTCGGTTGTAGCATTTATCATGTAAGTCCAATGGCGTTCTTCACTCATTCTTACACCATTTTCATCACAAATCTTGTTGCTTAATTTAACATTAACACTTTTTTTCTCGGTGGTAGATTCAAGAGGAATAGGATTTAATTTATCAACTTCAATTGTAAGAATCTTACCTTCGATTTTTGGCTGAAGAAAATATTCTACAATTGAAATGTCGTTGGTATCTGTAATAGAAATATTTTTAAGGAAAGTTTGATTATTGTATCCATAGGCCCAGATATTTCCAGCTTCATCTGTTTTGGGTGTAGCACCAGATGGCAGTTCATCTTCATTAAAAATAAAACTTTCTTGCGCTGGATTTTTTGAAAAAGTTACAACGATGGAACGGTCTCGGCTAACACCATTGGCTTCATATCTTGGAGTAGGTTCACTAGAAATGGCAATTCGTTCTACACATTTTGGAACAATTTGTATGTCGCCAGTCTTTTTGTAAACTGTTACATTTGTTTTTAGCTCAGTAGGATTTTCAAATTTTACAATATCCTTGCCTAAAATCTTGGAATTATCTTTCTGAGACACAGCTTGCCATTCTATAAAACTATAATCCTTGTTTTCAGAAAAGCTTACTTCAAAACTATAACCGACTTTAGCCGAATAATTACCCGCAGGAATTGTGGAACCAGAACCTTCTTCTGCTTTAATAATTATGGAAGCACTATCTGCATTTGCATAGTCAATACGACTTTCCAGCGAAGACTTTAGCTCCCCGCCATTTAGAAAATTGTCACAAGAATTAAAAAATAAAGCAACGGAAATGGACAATAAAATAACTTTTAAAATCTTACTTAAATTACTAACAACTTTATTCATTGGAAACTCCATTTAAATATACAGAGTAATTATACTATACTTTAGATTTTTTTGTTAAAAAGAATTTAGAACAGATTATTATAAAAATTATGATACAAAATGAGGGTAAAAGAATTGAAAAGTGCTATATTCCAATTTATTATTGAAAGAATCACTTATTGAGATTAAAAAATGAGGTCTTAAAATGAAAAAAAGAGTCTTTTATTTACTTCTAGCTGGTTTACTAATTCAATTTGCCAGCTCTTGTGCTTCGACTGCCACTAATGCAGCAAAAACAGAAGTTGGAAAAAAAGTAACTGTAGATGTAGACTTTTCGGCTCCAACAAAAGCAATTTCTCCATACATTTTTGGCGTTAATGATGGTGCAGATTTAAAGAAAGTCCAGCCAAAATCAGTTCGCTTGGGTGGAAACCGAATGACAGCCTACAACTGGGAAACCAATAAATCTAACGCAGGTTCTGACTGGCATCATTCTTCCGATGATTATCTTATTTACAATATTCCATCTAATTTTAGAACTATGTCTGGTGGTCCCGCTTTAAATGTAGCTCAAAATGCAATGAATCATAATATTCCATATACGTTGCTAACTCTTCAAATGGCAGGTTATGTTGCAAAAACAAATGGAAATATGACAAAAGCAAATGCTTTGGACGGTAAAGACTGGTGTAAAATCATTAACAGAAAAAATGCACCATTTACACTTAAACCAGATACAACCGACAATGTTGTTTATACCGACGAATATTTGAACTTCTTGGACCACATGATTGGTAAATCTGACAGTGATGGTTTTAAAGCTTATGCATTGGATAACGAACCAGCATTGTGGCAGCATACCCATCCACTTATTCAGCGGGAACCTCTTTATGCAGACACTTTAATAGAAAAAACTATTGATCTTGCTTCGACAATTAAAGATTTTGACCCTAATGCTGATGTTTTTGGACCTTCCCTTTTTGGATATTCATCTTATTGTGATTTTGGACCTGACTGGAAGCTAAAAGTTGCAAAATCTCTTTATAAATATCAGTGGTTTATTGATTTTTATTTGGACAAAATGCGAGAAGCAGAAGAAACTCAAGGACGACGACTTGTAGATGTTTTGGATTTGCACTACTACACAGAAGCAAAAGGACCTTGTGGCATTAGAACCTGCCAACATTTTGATAACGATGAATGTATTAAGGCAAGAATTAATGCAGTTCGTTCTCTTTATGATGCAAATTATAAAGAAAGCAGCTGGATTCAATCTACAGGCGCAAAGTTCTTCCCACTTATTCCAAATCTTCAGGAATCTGTAAATAAGTTCTATCCGGGGACAAAAATTGGCTTTACTGAATACAATTTTGGTGCAGGACAAGACATTTCTGGAGCAATTGCACAGGCAGATTTCCTTGGTGTTTTAGCACAGAACGAGATTTATTTTGCTTCTCTTTGGATGATGGAAAACTCAGAATATCAGTTTGCGGCCATAAATATGTTTACAAATTATGATAATAAGGGCGGATATTTTGGAGACAGCCTGGTAGAATCTACTTCTAGTGATGATTATGCAGTTTCTTCTTTTGTTGCAGAAAACTCTGAAGATGGAAAATTGCACATTATTCTTACAAACAAAGAGATTCACAGCGGAACTTTAGTTACAATCAATCTTAATGATTCTTATACAAAGGCAGAACTTTATGAACTTGACAAATCTGGTTCTAAAATCCACATGGGTGAAAATCCTGTAAAAATTAAAAAAGGTTCTGTAAGCTTAGTTTTGAATCCTCTTACTGTAAACCATTTGATTCTGGAAAAATAAAGCTTCTATTAATCAGTGAGATTCTGAACTAGTTTCGGTATTTCATTAAAGATAATTTTCTGTTATTTATTACCTTGAGAATGTCTATTTTTGTGATAAAATGAAAATAGACACTTCTTGGGGTTACAGATGAACAATCAAAAAGTATTTTTAATATGTATATTCTGCATTCTTTTTTCCAATGTAAAGATTTTTGCAGATTTAGAAGATACTAAAAGAAATCAAATCCCTGTTTCTTATTATTCTTCCTGCGAGAAACAGGGAACAACCATTTTATATAAATATGTATCTAATCATCGGGCAAGAACAGCTGTGGTTTATCTTCCATACGGCTATGATGAAAATGATTTTGAAACCACTTATCCTGTTTTATTTTTAATGCACGGTGGCGGCGGAACTTCAACTTCTTACTTAGGAACGCCTGGTAGCCCGAACCAACTTTGCTGGATAATTGATAATGCTATTGAAAATGAACAAATCCAACCATTGATTATTGTTTGCCCTAATGATAATGGCGCTTTTTATAATGAACTTAGAAAATCATTGATTCCCGCAATTGATAAAGATTTTAACACAAAGGCTGATAGAAATAATCGGGCTTTTGGAGGCTTTTCTATGGGCTCGGTTGCCACCTGGAATGTTTTTCTTCATGATTTAGATTTGGTGGCTAATTTTATTCCAATGAGTGGAGACAGTTGGGTTTGTGGAAATACGGGAGGGAAAAATTATCCTGAACAAACTGCAATTGCTCTTTCTAATGCCGACTTTCTTACCGATTACAAGGATAGTTACTATATTTTTTCTGCAACGGGAACTGGTGATACGGCTTATCCCAACTTGGTTCCTCAAATAAATGCAATGAAAAAACTTACAGATAGTTTTAAATATACAAATGACGATTTTACAAATGGAAACTTGATGTTTTATGTAGTCAAAGGAAATATTCATAGCTATAACCACACCTACGAATATATTTACAATGCATTACATCATTTCTATGGGAGAAAAAATGCACAGTCTTAAAATAAGAATTACACTCGCAGCCTTATGTATTTTGTTACTTTCCAATTTTGTTATTGGATTCTTTACAACTTCGAAATCTAAAAAAAGTCTTGAACTTCAGATGGAAAAGTCTATAAGCGAATCTGTTCATTCGACGGCAGAGGCAATTTATGCTTCCAACGAAAAGGAATACAAAATGCTGGAAACTCTTTCTGCGCTTCCACAAATCAGAGATGTAAATATTTCTCTTTTAGACAAAACTCATACAATCTACGGCGCTATGTCTTTGGATAAAGACTATCTTGATGTTTGTATTCTTGACGAAAAAGGTTTTGCATGGATTAACAATGGTGAAAAAATGATTCCTTTTTCTGAACGAGATTACTATCAAGTTCCTTACAAAACGGGAGAACGATATGTAACTGATCCTTTTATTAACAAAGTTACCAATGCCATGGCTGTTTTTTACGCTGTTCCTGTTTTTGATTACAATAATAATATTTCAAATGTCCTTTTCTGTGTTATTGACGGATTTAAAGTTAGTGATTTAGCTACAGATCATAAGGCCGGAAATAATAGACCAGCTTCCCTTATCAGTTTATCTTCTGGACTGGTAATTGCTTCGGAAAATCATGATGCGGTTGCGATGGAAAACTTTTTTGATACAACTGGTAAAAAAATCTCTCCGGAATATACCAATTGTTTAAATAAAATAAAAAAGGGCGAATCTGGCATTTCAAAATACAGTTTAAACGGTAAAAAATACATTTGCTCTTACGAAAAAATTAAAAATACAGACTGGATGGCAATTGAAATTGTACCTTTTGCAGATTTCCAGACTGATATTAATAGAATGACAAACAGCATCATCCTTTATTCGGTGATTTTTACTATTCTTTCACTTTTAATTATTACCTATGTTGTTTCCCATTCCATTAAACCTTTGGATAATCTTAAAAAAGCAATTTTGGACATTGCCACAGGAAACGCCGATTTAACAAAACGAATTGACAGTTCTTCTAAAGACGAAATTGGCGAAGTTGTAAAAGGCTTTAATCAGTTCCAGAAAAAACTACAGGATATTATTTCGGACATTAAATATTCAAAAGAAAAGCTTAATGCGGTTGGTGAACAGATGAGCGATTCTGCCAATGAAACAACGGAATCAATTTTTTCAGTTTACCAGAATATTGAGCGCATTAAAGATCAGATTGTTACTCAGTCAAACAGTGTTCAGCTTACTTCTTCTGCGGTTACAGAGATTTCTTCAAATATTGAATCGCTGGAAAAAATGATTATTAGTCAGACAAATGGTGTTTCGCAGGCTTCGGCTTCTGTTGAACAGCTTATTGCAAATATTTGTGCTGTAAATAATTCTATTGAGCAAATGGCCGATTCTTTTGAAAATCTTATTAGTCATTCGGACATTGGTCTTGAAAAACAGAAAATTGTAAGTAAGAAAATTGCCGTAATTGAGCAACAATCTAAAGATTTACAGAACGCCAATCAGGTTATTTCAAAAATTGCCTCAAAAACAAACCTTTTGGCTATGAACGCCGCCATTGAAGCTGCTCATGCGGGAGATGCAGGTAAAGGATTCTCTGTTGTTGCAGATGAAATCAAAAAACTTTCTGAAACTTCTTCCCGGGAATCTAACAAAATTACACAGCAATTGGAAGAAATTATTCAATCGGTTGTTGAAGTTGTGGATGCTACAAACCAATCTACTGCATCTCTTAAAGAAATGTACGGACATATTACGGCGACGAGTGCTATTGTTAAAGATATTCGTTCTTCTATGGAGGAACAGACCAGTGGTTCACAACAGATTTGCGATACTTTGCATATTATAAATGACAACACCGAAGAAGTTCGTCAGGCAAGCCATGAAATGACTATGGGAAATCAGTCGATTTTAGTGGAAATTGAAAAACTTCAGACGGCAACTAGCACTATGAAAGAAACAATGAACGAAATTACGAAAGGTGCAGACTTTATTAACAAAAGCGGAACGGAAATGCGCACTATTGCTCCGGAAATGCAGGCTTCTATTGATAAAATCAGTTCGCAAATCAACCAATTCCGAGTTTAATTTTTGCTTTATTGTTGAAATCAGAAAAATAAGGATTTTTCTTTATGTAAAACCTGCCCAATTAAGCTATACTTATAACATTATGAAAAAATTACAATATTTAATAATTATGATTATTTTGGGGGTTTGTAAAATGAATACTTTTGCAAGCGAAAATCAGCAGGATGCTATAAAGGCGGCTATTGAGCAGGAAACTTCTGTTGTTGAAAATGTTGATGCCATTCCAAGTGAATACATGCGAACTTTGGTAAATGGCGGAAAAATTGAAAATGTTTCTTATAAAACAAAGGATTATTACGGAAACGGGGCCGAAATTACAAAAAAGGCAAATATTTACCTACCATACGGCTATTCTACAGAAAAAAAATACAATGTTCTTTATTTAATGCATGGAATTGGCGGTTCCGAAAGCGAATGGGGAATGACGGGCAATGCTTCTATCGTAAAACGAATTATGGACAATTTGATTGAAAATGGCGAAATTGAGCCGTTTATTATTGTTTGTCCAAATGGGCGTTCTGGGAAAGATTTTGCTAATACAAACTCTGATTTTAAGTCTTTTTATAAGTTTGGTCAGGAATTGCGCAATGATTTAATTCCTTTTATTGACGAAAATTATTCTACAAACACAAACCGCGATGGCAGGGCTATGGCTGGACTTTCTATGGGCGGTATGCAAACAATTAACATTGGCATTTGCGAAAGTTTAGATTTAATTAGTTATTTTGGTGCCTTTTCTGCAGCGCCAACATCGTATCCTGCTTCCAAGGTTGCAGGTTTTATAAATGCAAAACCTGAATATCCAATTCACTATTTTTACAATATTTGTGGTTTGGAGGACAATGTTGCATACGGAGCCGCAGCAGCAGCCGCAAAATCTCTTCCACAATATGCACCACAGTTTGTTGAAGGCAAAAATTTTAACTGGCAAGAAATTCATGGTGGACACACTTTTAATGTCTGGTATTTGGGATTTTACAATTTTGCCCGTATTGCATTCAGTAAATAACAAAGTTTGATTTTTACAATAGACATAGGAGATTGAAAATTGAAGTATATTTTTCCAGAAAACTTATATACGGAAGTACGAATTGAAGATATTTACCAAGCCTGGTTCAATATGCGGGATGATTTTGTAGAAGGTAATGGTGAAGTTTCTTTAAAAGGTGCCAAAATTCGAATTTTTGATGGTAAAATGTGGTACACCAGCACAACCAACGATATCGATTCCATTCAAACCGAAATTGATAATCTTGCTAAAATTGCAAAACCAAATCCAAACATCTTGAAAAATAAAATTGTAAAGAATTTTACTGCAAACAAGGCGGAAATTCTAAAGTTTCAAGGTGAAGATAATGTGCGAAAAATTACCCGCCAGCAAAGGGAAAAAATTTGCAAAGACTATCTAAAAAAATGTGTAGATAAATCTATTCCAGAAATTAAAGTTACTCACACTACTTTTAACTGTAACTCAAAAATTAAAGAAATTTATACAAGCAAAGGTACCGAAATTATTCAAGATTACCAGCGCTGTGTTTTTGGTTTAGCTCACGAATTGAGTGTAAATAGTGGAAATTTTTGGGCTGGTAAACAGATTCACGGATTTTCTTATGACGAATTGCTAAAACGGGAAGAAGAAATTCTAAAAGAACTTAACCGAGGCATTGAATTTGCCCGCACCGCCGTTCCAGTAGAGCCAGGTGACTATACTTGCGTGCTTGCGCCAACTGTTACTTCGGTTTTTACCCACGAAAGTTTTGGTCATAAATCTGAATCCGATTTTATGCTCAACGATAAAACCTTACAAGATGAATGGGTTATTGGCAAAAAAGTGGGCAACGAAAAAGTTACCATTATTGACGAAGGAGACGAACTTCGCCACGGTTACTGTCCTTACGACGATGAGGGCAACAAAAAACAGAAGGTTTACCTTATGAAAGATGGAGTTTTAAGCGGTCGCCTTCACGATGCAAAATCGGCGGCAATTTTAAAAGAAAAACCTACTGGAAACGCCCGCGCCCAGAATTTTTATAATAATCCAATTGTTCGAATGACAAACACTTATATGGCAGCAGGAACAGACAATCCTGAAGAAATAATTGCTGGTGTAAAAGATGGAATTTATGTTTACGACTGGAATTATGGCACTGGAAATTCTACTTTTACCATTCAGCCACAAAAATGCTACAAAATTCGTGATGGAAAGCTTGCCGAACCTTTGCGTGTAAATGTTGTTACAGGCTCGGTTTTTCAGACTTTGTTTGACATTGATGCCGTGGGAACTGATTTGGAGTTTTTTAGCGGTACTTGCGGAAAAAATGGTCAGTTATTACCAACGGCAACTGGCGGTCCTACAATTAGAGTAAAAAAATTGACTGTTAATTAACAAGGAGGGGAAAGAACCTTCGGTTCTTGGCCTTCCCCTACGCGCCAGCCAAGGTCTGTCGCTACCCCTTCTGCGGGGTGCCTTTTTGTTTTTTATTACCCCGCAACGCCCCAAAGGGGTTTTAGGGGGAAACAACTTGTTGTGTCCCCCTAGGAGAAGGGGTAGTGGAAAAGGCGGTAGTTGAGTTTTGCGAAACTGCCGTCTTTGGAACGAGGGGAAGGCTTTCCCCTTTAAAATATGGAGATTAAAATGGAAAAAGAGAGACTTTCAAATAAAACAATAAATGCATCGGCAAAAATTGTGGAAAATCAGATTGTAAGCTTTGACAAAATTTCTGGGGAAGAATATTCCTACAGAGTTTACAAGGACGGTTTTGCGGGAATTTACTATAATCAGGGAAAAATTAAGGACGAGGAAGGTTTTGCAAAGGCGGAAGAAAATTTAAAGTTGGAACGACCGTATCCTTTTGAACTGGAAACTGGTGTGCGCTGTCGTGATAAAACGGAAAATCCTTTGACCGATGAAGAAATTTTGCAGGTTGCCAACAAGGCAATTAAGTATTTAAAAAAGAAATATCCAGATTACACTTTTGGTGGAAATGTTTACAGCATTAAGTGGGAAGAACATCGGGAAAATTCCAAAGGAATGGATTTTACTGCAAAAGATGCAAACTGCGGAATTGATATTAGTTTTAAGCACAAAGACAGCAAGGACATTTCGGACGGATTCATTCGTTTTACTCAGCGAACTTTTAGTCCTCGTGCATTTTATAAAATTGCGGACAATATTTTGGAAAATTTTAATAAAGAAGTTCCAATGCCGGAAGAATGCATAATTTTTGATAAATATTATGATTACACCGGTCTACTCCGCTCCAGCTTGAATTTGGAAAATCTAAAAAATGGCACTTCTCTTTTGAGCGGCAAAGTTGGACAAAAAGTTTTTTCTGAAGATTTGACGGTTTTCCACGATGTATCTGATAAAAATAGCTGGATGAACTGCTTTTGGGATGGAGACGGCGTTGTTTGCAAAAATGACACGGTTACTTTTATTAAAAATGGTAAGATTTTGCGTGGATTCTGCGGAAAGAAAAATGCAAAAAAATATAGGGTAAAAACTACGGGAAACGAAGGTGATAACTACACAGATATTCCTGGCGGCTCTTTTAACACTATGTCTTTGAAAATTGGTAAAAAAACAGCGAAGGAACTTTTGAACGGGAAACTTGCAATTATTCCAATTCAATCTTGTGGCGGTGGATTTAAAGAAATGGGCGAATATACCATGCCGGTTCAAATTGGACTTTTAACAGACGGTGAAAAAATCTTGGGTCGGGTTCCACCATTTACAATTATCAGCAATATGTTTGATATGTTTGGCAAAGATTTTATTGGTATTTCCAAATTTAACAAGCAGATTTTTAACGACAAGGCTATTCTGTTTAAATGCCAAGTTGGTAAACTATAAGGATTTTCTATGCTGAATCAATTTTCAAGAACAGAATTATTGGTGGGAACTCAAAATATGGACATTCTTAAAAAAGCAAGGGTGGCCGTTTTTGGAATTGGCGGAGTTGGTGGTTATGTGGTAGAAGCCCTAGCCCGCTCCGGTATTCAGCATTTAGACTTAATTGACAACGATAAAGTTAGCCTTACAAACCTTAATCGCCAAATAATTGCCACTCATTCTACGATAGACCAGTTTAAAGTTGATGTTATGAAAGCCCGCGTTCTGGATATAAATCCTCAGGCGAAGGTGGAAGTTTATAAATGCTTTTATCTGCCGGAAACTAAAAATCTGTTCGATTTTACAAAATATGATTATGTTGTTGATGCCATTGATACGGTTACTGCAAAAATACAACTGATTTCACAGGCAAAGGAAGCAGGCACAAAAATTATTTGCAGCATGGGAACGGGAAATAAATTGAATCCGACTATGTTTGAAGTAACGGATATTTCTAAAACTTCGGTTTGTCCTTTGGCAAGAGTTATGAGGCAGGAATGCAAAAAACGGGGACTTAAGGATGTAAAAGTTGTTTATTCCAAAGAGATTCCGCTTAAACAAAAAATGGCAGAAGATTCTGAGACTGTTGAATTAAAAGGCAACGGAATTGCTCCAGGCAGTTGCGCCTTTGTTCCATCGGTGGCCGGATTGATTATTGCATCCGAAATTATTAAGGATTTAACTGCAAATTAAGTAATTTTACCTTACCGACAAAATTATTTATCTATTTTTTTTACATAAAGATACAGGCTTTGATTTTCTGAAGAATAATCATAAGCGGGAATCATTTCCATAACAACCTGATTATATTTATCTCCATATTTACGGCGATAGAACACACTGATAGAGGATTTATTTTCGTGGAAATAGCTTCGTAAAAATGAAAGATTTGTTTTTGAAAGATATTCGTCTAAATCATCTGGATGAACCTGTCCAGAAAGACCAAAATCCGACAACCATTTTGAGATTTTTTCGGAAATGCCTTTTGTGTTATTCAATTCTTCTTCATCCATATTTACAATTTCATAGGAATCATCGGTAATATTAATTTTTAGGATTTTTGTATAAAGAGAACAAAGAGCGGTATGAGCAATTTGTTGCCCTCGCCTATCGACACCTTTCTTTTTGTAAAAATCGGCTTTATTTTCGTACATTCGTTTGTCTGCAAGAGAAACAATTTCATTCATGGAAGTAAGTTTATCTTGGGCTATGGAAGCATACCCACAAGAAACTGCCATATTTTCTACCAATTTACCTTTCCACGCAAGGATTTCATGTTCAAAATAAGTTTTAATTTTTTCAAACTGCTCCTTGGTTGCATAAATCATAGCAACAAACTCGTCGCCACCAAGCCTATAAACCTTACCATAAGAACCAAAACAACGCTGCATACATTTACCAGCGCCAATAATAATTTCATCACCAGCTTCGTGTCCCAAAGAATCATTTACCACCTTAAGACTATTTACATCCATTAACGCGTAGATAAAATCCTTGGTAAGCAAAGTATCTTTATTTTCAACAAGGTCTTCTTCATAAGCCCGACGATTATACAACCCCGTAAGCTGATCTGTATTCGATTTAAAAATAAGTTTTTCTTCTCTGCGAACTAAGAAAATAACCGCCAATCCTGCAAAAAAAAGATAAAAGAAAACAAGAGCGAGAGAAACTACAAAGTTCGCGATATGTGGAGCGGTAGAATATGCAACAACAATTTCATAATCGTTATAAGATGTAAAATCAAAAAAGTTTCTGAATCCTTTGAACTTTAATATTTCTTTATGATTCTTGTCGGAAGCCAGATATTTTTGAGGAATACCAATTTCTTCTAAAGTTGAACCAATGCATTCATTATCGGTAGCGGCAATAATTTTCCCTGAAGCTCTTTCCAAAAGCATTACGGTAACACCTTCGTACAGTGGCATAGTTGCAAACATTTTGGAAAAGTTGTTTTTATTAAGTTTTTCCATAAAAGAAGCCGCATCAATTCCAATCTGAACCATATGGATTCCATGAAGACACCAGGTAATGGCATATATCATAGGTTTATTTTCGGCGGTGTTTTCTGTTATTCCCTGACACATAGAAAGTTTTTTGTTAAACAGCATGGGCTTAAAAAATGCCATCTGTTCACCAGAATTAAAAGACATTCCATAATAATCTGGTCGGGTTCCACTAATAATAACGCCATCATCATTAAAAATATGTATTTCATCAACATCCAGATGTTTTGCCATTCGTGTTAATTCAGATACATCGTCCATATATTCAGGGTTTGAATCTAAAATAAATGCTACAGTTTGCGCTCTTACAATATATTCTTCTTTAACGGAATCAAGAAGTTTTTCATTATTTTTGTCGTTTTCATAAAGAAGATTATAAAAATGATTGGCCAGTAAATCTGTTGTTCTATTGCCGGAGATTTTGTTTAAAAAAGAAAGGATTAAGCTTTGAAGAAAAATTGCAAGAATTATTAAAAGAGCCATCCCACCTGCAACTCGAATCATGCGGGATTTTCCAACAACTGTTTTTACAGCCATGATAAAAATACCTTCAAAATCTTAAAATTGTTTAACTCTTTTTATAATGGATTTTTTTAAATACAGTTACGTTAATTATAGCGCATTTTTAAGATTCGTCAATTTTTGGCGCCAAATACAAATGAGACCATATACAAATGACATTTTACACTTTTATAAAAATTGCGTAACTATTCAGCACCTAAAATCCCAGGCATAATGCAGGAGTTCCAGCAAAGGC
>JAKSTL010000032.1 GCA_024402595.1 Treponema sp.
TTTCATCTATTTTCTGTCTTGCTTTTTGTTCTGGAAGAAGATTTTCACTCATAATGGGTCTCCGAAAAATCTATTAATTCCCATTGTACCACGAATAACACTAATTTTACAGAGTAGAATACAACGCTACGGGACATCTTCGCTGGGGCTCCCATCGCTAACCCAAAAAACTATTTTTTATAAACCACCGCAAAGGATTTTCCTTTTACAATTTCAACAACTTCAATGTTTTCAAAGCCAGCCCGTTTTCCAAACTCAACCAATTCTTCCCGTTCAAACTTCTTAAAACCTTTTTCAGCCATTTTTGTCCTAAAAAGCCATTCTTTTGTGTAAACCGCATTAATAAAACATCCACCAGGCACAAGACATCTATAGATTTCAGAAAGCCCTTTCACCGTATCTCCCCAAAAATAAACCGTATTTATAGAAGAAACTGCATCAAAACTATTATCCTCAAACCGAAGATTACAGCAATCTCCCACTTCAAGCTTCAATCTATTTTCTTTTAATGCCTCTTTGTTCCGCTTTTCCGCCAAAACTTTCATATCTTCAGAAATATCAATTCCGTAAAGCTTACACCCAAAAGATTTATCCGCCAGTTTAAGAAGATATCCATTTCCATAACCAATATCCAAAAGTTTTAGGTTTTCATCCAACGCCAACAAAGCTACCGTTTTTTTATACATTTTTTTGTTAATAATATTCATGCATTTGCAACAGAAAAATCCAACAATTCCACGAGGCTTCCCAAACTGACTTCCAATATATTCTGTAAGTTTACTCATAATATTTTCCTAATTTTAAATATGACTCTTTAACCAATCAATTTTCTTAAAATCTTTGTTGTTATTTTTATCATTTCTGTAAGAATCATTTGAAGACGCTTTATAAGTCTCCAAAAACTGTTCCAAACTTGGAATCCGAAAACTTATTACCTCTTTTTAATCTGCAAAAAATGCAACATGCTTGCCTTTGTAAGTTTTTCTTTTTCTCCCCATAGACTCACTTTCTTCAGGAACAATTTTTCCAGCCTTAAAAAGTTTTGCATCATCAATGCAGTATTTTATGTACTCAGGGCCATAAGAAAGAGTATTGTGTGCCGAATAGATTTTCTTGATATTCTTCTTAAAATTATTCAGTTTTTCCATGCTGGCAATGTAAGAATCAAACTTTGAAACATCACCAAACATAAAAATTGGTCCTTCCTGAACACTGTCTCCCGCAATCAAAAACTTCTTATTTTTTTCCAAAAGAACAATGCTACCTTCCGTGTGTCCTGGTATTTCAATAACTTCAAAAACAAAGTTGCCAATATCAATTTTATCCCCATCTTTAAGCGGCTTTTTCTTAATATCTTCTGGAATCATAGAAAAATCCCGTTCATTAGCAAAACATTCACCAAACTGTTTCAGTCCGCCAATATGGTCAACATGTCCGTGAGTCAAAACAACTTCAATCGGAAGCTCACTATACTCTCTGATTCTTGCAGTAAAATCAATTCGTCCAAAACCCGTATCCACCAGCAAAACCTTTTCAGTGCCAATAAAGAAAAACTGACGGGAAGAATCATCAATGCAATAAAAGTTTTCGTCAATTTTAATAGTCTTTGGCTCATTGTTTTCCTGCGCCGTACATACAGTAGAAGTCAATAAAAGACCCGCAATAAGTGATGTTATTTTTTTCATTTTTTCCCCCATAAAACACCGCGTTAGCGGCAACACAGAAAATGCTGAATCCAAGTTTGTGAATGCAACAGATTTGCAAACTTGAGTAATAAAAATTACACTCTTCCTAAACATTGTATTTTTTTAAAAGCTTTAGGTAAATCACCAAAGTCATCAAAACCGAAAAAATCCCCAAAGTAATCAAAATCAGCAAAAGAATTATTTCTAGTATGATTCCCATTTCACCCGCTTCCAGTCTCATTCAAAATCCATTTTATACACGCCCCATTAAAATCATATTATTTTTTCCTTGCCAATTTATAAAAAAATCATTAAATCTAATTTGTATGATAAAAAAAGAAATTAAACGATTAGTTCTGTGTGTTCTTGGCGCCTTATTAATGGCAGTGAATATCAACACTTTTGTTCACTCGGCAAATCTAATTCCTGGTGGATTCAGCGGACTTGCACTTCTAATTCAAAATATTTCACAAAAGTATTTCGGGCTTAAATTGCCATTTTCAATTCTGGTATACATTTTTAATATTTATCCAATTTATATAGGCTTCAAACACATTGGTAAAAAGTTTACCCTTTATTCTATGGTGATGATTATTCTTTCCGGTCTTTTAACTGATATTATTCCTGGCCTTAAAATCACCGATGATATTTTGCTGTGTTCAATTTTTGGTGGAATCTGTAATGCCGTTGCCATTAATTTTTGTTTGCTGGCAGACAGTTCTTCTGGCGGAACCGATTTTATTTCAATTTATGTTTCAGAAAAAACCGGTCAATCAGCGTGGAATTACATTATGGCGGGAAATGTTTGTGTGCTAATAGTTGCAGGCATTTTAATCAACTGGAATGCCGCCTTGTATTCCATTATTTTTCAGTATGTTTCTACGCAGGTTCTTAATTTTCTATACAAGCGCTACGAAAAAATTACACTCCTAATTGTTACCGATAAGCCCGACGAAATCTATAAAATTATAAAAGAACAAACCAATCACGATGCAACCGTCTTTAATGGTAAAGGCTGCTTTCAAGGAACTGAACATCCTATGGTTTATTCAGTTGTATCTGGCTCAGAAAGTGGAAAGCTGGAAAAACAGATTCGTCTAGCAGACCCAGAAGCCTTTATAAATGTCATTCGCTCCAAGTCTATCGTAGGTCGCTTTTTTAAAAGGTCGTTGGATTAAATCTTTAATTTTCTTTCACTTTCCATAAGTTTCCAGTAATTCGCTGCGATTTTTTACATTCACTTTGTCATAAATGCGGCTGATATAATTTTTTACAGTGCGTGGAGAAATAAACAGTTCATCACTTATTTGATCATTAGATTTTCCCTGCAATAGAGCTTCAAAAATAACCCGTTCCTGTTTTGTAAACCCTTGAATCACATCAACTAGCTTTATTTGAACATCCTTTTTTTCTTCTTCAAGATAAGTTTGCCCTTCCTTCACCGCCTTAAGACATTTTAACAATTCCTGTTCGCTAGAGATTTTTGATGTATATCCCTTGGCGCCACTTTCCATTGCCTGCAGAATATAACCGCTAGTGTTGTACATTGAATACATAATGCATTTAATATTTTTATAAGTGGCAGTAATTTTTTTGCACAATTCAAATCCCGTTTCATCCACCAGTTGAACATCAATAATAATTATTTCCGGAAGATTAGGATTCTTTTTTCCCAGCGATTCTAAAGCATTCAAACAATCTTTAGAGTTTGCAAAAGAGTTTACCACCTTCCAATTGCTATTTTTTTCAAGCCATTCTTTTAGGCCAAAACGCATTATTCCGTGATCATCAACAATATAAAGTGTATTTTCCATCTTTTTTCATCCAATTTCCAATTAATCAACCCGAAGCTGAATCTTAACCTCCAGCCCTTGCCCACTTTCACTATTAAAATCTATTTTTGCACCAATCAATTCCGCTCTATCCATCATATTTCGAATACCAAAATGCAGTCGGTTCCGCCGTTTTAACAATTGAGATGTATCGCAACCAACTCCATCATCAGAAATGTAGATAATCATATAAGTCTTATCACCTTCAACTTTGTTTTGAATAAGAATCTGACAAGAAGTTGCATAGGAATGTTTTTCAATATTGTTTAATGCTTCCTGAATAATTCTAAACAGATTCTGGCTTTTTTCTTTTTCAATAATTGGATAATTAAACTTTTCATTTATTTTAAGCTGGCATGGCACATGAGTCCGCTCTATAAATTGCACAACAAGACTTTGGATAATAGAAATCAATTCAATTTTAGAACTGTCCCCTTCGTTATGAGTGGCCAACTCGGCAGGAGTAAGGTTGTAACAAATGTTTCTAAGCTTTACAACGCAATCTGTAGCAATATTGATAATTTTATTTTGGTGAACCGCATTTTCTCCATCAACCTGCAACAAATCACTTTCAATACGAATGGCGCGAATATCCTGAATAACCGAATCGTGAATATCCCTGCTGATTTTTCCCCGTTCCGCTTCCTGAATGTTAAAAATAAACTGCTTATCCTTTTTGATTATATTGCTTTTATTGTTAAGATAAAAAATATAAATAAGCAGCACCAAAATTACAATTGCAGAAAAAATCAACAAAATTGTAAACAAAGTAATTTGATTCTTTAATTTTATGATGTTTAGATTTTCATTCTGTTTATTTTCCAAAATGCTGGCAACTTCTTCCAAATCGTCATAGTTATAATTCCTTTTAGAAATAGCAAGTCCGCTTACATTATGCATTTTTTTATTGGAATAATTATAAATCTTTGCCCCACTTTCGCTTACAAACAAAATTGAATCAGATTCAACCACCACATGAGGATTATATTTCCAGTTTCCCATAACATTTTTCTTTAAAAGATTGTCTTTAGCATCCAGCAACATTCCCTGCTCGTTTACAAGATGAACAATGGAACTAACTTTATTATTTTCATCCGCAGAAGTAATTCCCCACAAGCCTTCCTTATTAGCAAATATTTTATAGGCCTTACTAGATTCGTTCATGGTGATTAAAGTTTTATCGGTGTAATTTCCAGCGGCATCACTAACAACAGAATAAATCTTTCCATCAACCGTAGAAATGCACAACATTTTTTGCGCCTGAAAAAAACAAATATTTACAATCAAATGATTTATACTTGTAGTTGGCTCAGAACTGTAAAGCAGAGTTGGTTCCGAATCAAAATTTGTAGAAATTGCATAAACTCTTGAACAATAAATCTCTTTGTAGCTGTCAGTGCATTCCAGCGTATCCAAAAAAATCCATTTACCATCATTACTAATGCAAAAACTGTTGGGCACAGAATTTTCATTCATTCTAAACCATAAAACAGATTCATCCACAGGATTAAATTTGTATATATAAGTTACATTTTTAATGTCGTCAAATGCATACAAAGGATGAAAATCTCCATTGGCAACAAAATAAAAATTACCTTCAGAATCAAAATCATAAAAGTCATTATGGAATAAATCTTTTGTAGTTCTACACGCAGAAACTTTTAGAAGCCTTGAACTTACTTTTTCAGCAGCAGGTGGATTAAGAGAAAATAACTCTAAACCTCGCAAATCATTTTTTTCATAATAAATCTTTCCAGCATCATCGCATTTATATTTAGCATTGGCGGCAAGTGGAATCCCAGCTTTATTACAAGAAAAAACAATTTCCTTGGCAAAAAGATGGGAAAAACAAAAAAATTCCGCTGCCAGAAAAAAGAATAATTTATATCCAAACTGATCTATTTTCATATTTTTGATTATAGACACAAAAAAATAAAAATCTATGCGAAATTCAAAAATGGTTAAAAATTGTGACTTTTAGTAACTATTATTTGAGTACACAATGAAATAAGATTTTATTATCAAAATATTAAGAGGTATAACATCAATGAAAAAAACATTATTGAGTTTAGCAATTTGTGCAGTTGCATTTTTAGGTTTAACTGGTTGTCCAGGAAATCCATCTGAATCTGACCCAAAAAAGCAGCATGTTGCCGAAATTGTAGATTTAAGAAATTATAAAAGTGATGGAACAATTTTAGCCCGAGAAAGCATTACAGAATTTTCTTACAAAATTATTGATAATGTAGAAAATTTTGATGGCGGCGCAGAAGGCACTGGTGTATCACGTTTCCAGAAAACAGAAAATGGCCAGTGGAAACAACTTTTCCCTGGAGATGCAGAATTTAAAGCCTTGGCAAGCATGGTTAGTTTCGAAGACCACGAAGACGGATTCAAATTTGTTTTCAAAAAATCAGAAGACTACGGAAATATCAGCTGGGTTGGACTCCAGTATGTTGATGAAAATGGAAATCGTTCTACAGCAATTGATATTGAAGACTGGGACGCCCTTACCTCTCAAGGAGATTTTGAAATTGTTTATCCTTTGGTAAACCCAAATACAAGCAATATTTTCTGGGTAATGTTCGACGACGGCAATCCAAACCACTACAGCGCCTATCTTTTCTACGAAGTTAATACAATTCACGGAAAAGGTTGTGTAAAACCAATGCAGTGGGACTATCAAGAAACCGACTACACAGAAATTCTTGACGGCCACATCCTTCACATTACAAAAATGATTCCACCAAAAGCATATAATATTACTCGCAGTTTCCAGCTTATAGAACAGAAAAATGGTTCAAAAGCTTATGGCGAATATAAAAATGATGATGGTTCTTATGATGTAGTAACCAAACTAGGCGGATGCTTTAATGAAAAAATAACAGAAGAAGAACAGACAGCCGCAGATAACGGAACAGCCCTAGATTTGAAAATTGACCTTGCCGACTACTTGGAAGAAAATTACGAAAAATATTGGGGAAACATCGATTTATCAAAGTCAGAAGGTAAACCTTACATCTTCACCGAATTTAACTACAAATATCAGTTAGAAGATTATGACGGCTATTACTTCAGTACACCAGCTGTAAAACCAGTTCCAGTTTCCAGCGAATATTTTCAGAACCTAAAATCTGAATAAAGCACCCCACATACATCCGCAATAGTCTATTCTATCTACTTTTGCGGTGTATAAAACAATCAACATCCGCGGTGGTAAACCCTTCAACAAACTCAGAAGACACTTGGCGAAACCACCACGAATGTTCCCTCACTTCCCTAAGTTCCTATTCCCTAAGATCCTATTTTCTAAGTTTTATTTTCTAACCTCTTAATCTTCTTCGCTCAATTCCACTCTGCCTGCAGTAAGCCGCCTTATTTTCATACATGTGCTTATCCGCTTCCGTTCATTGGTAACATTCTGCAAAGTATAAGCCACCCGCTTAAAAGGCCCGTCCTCATCATCAATTCTAATATACATAGAACGGATTCTTTCATCCCCAAGACATTTAAACTCCGCCGAAATAACTCTTTTCCCCTTCATTCGTTTTTCCAGCGTAGAAAGATTTGTATAATCCCAGAACTTATCCCTATCTTCACCCGCAATTTTTTCCACCACCTCTTTATTAACCGCCGTATGAGGATCTTTTTCTAAATCAAACGGAATCTCCTTAGAATCCTTTATATCAAACCTCGAAGCCACACAGGAATCAAAATCCAGCAAATTAATAGTATCATACACTCGAGACATAGATCTAAGAACATCGAATTGTTTGTCGTTTTCGTGCTGTTTGTTGCTAAGCTCAATATTCAAATCAATAATTTTCTGCAGCTGAGTTTCTTGTTTAAGATAAGCTTCCCTGTCCTTTGCCACAACAAAAATATGCACAATAAAAAAACCAAGAAAATAGCCATTAGCCAAAACTATTTTCCATTTTGCTGGGAACTCTTATTACCCTAATCTCGCTTAATAAAATCATTCCCACAAAAATTGCATAAGGGGCTTCCGGCAAACGGATAATGCTAAAAAATTGCTCCAGGTTTTCGCAATTTTTCTTAACGCATTTTCCATTTCCCGTCGGGTGTTCCGAGGCTTGCTAACGCGCGGTGCGCCGCAACAAAGTTGCTCTGCACTTGCCTCCGGCAACCCCTCCATACCCTAAGCTAGTAAAAACCCTATCCACTCCACACCTGTCATGCTGAACTCGTTTCAGCATCTCACAACCACCACGCCCCTTTATACATTTTCCTTGAGAAGCTGGCATTTCAGGAGTATCATTTTATTATGAACAAAATATTTAAAAAAATCGGTGACCAATATAAGTTCACCAAAAATGGATTATCTTTTCGTGAAAAACTAACTCTTGCATTACCAGGTCCTGCCTCCGTCATTGGGCCAATCATCATTCACAATGCATTAATTAAGTTTTATACAGACATTATTGGAATCGATCCAAAATACATCGGATGGATTTATTTAATCTACAATATTTGGAATGCCATAAACGACCCACTTCTTGGAGTCTGGGTAGATCGGCTCAAATACAACGAAAAACGGGGCAAGTATGTTTATTTAATGAAGTGTACCGCCCCACTTATGCTCATTTCCATATTCGGAATGCTTTTTTCCAGCCCTTCTTGGAACGACTGGCTAATTTTTGCCGTCCTACTGTTTGAACTTTTCATTTTCGACACCGCATACACAGTTTATTCCGTCGCCTACCAATCATATTTTTTAATAGCCGCTCCCAGCAAAGAAGAACGAGTCGATGTCGACATCATCCGCACATTTATAGGAAATGCCCTTGGTTGCGTTACAACAATCATCCCAACACTACTCTTAGTAGGAAACGGAAAGCGCTCCCTCATAATCCCAATTTTCAGCGGAGTAATTGCCATCAATGCAGGAATGTATGTTCTTGCCCTAATTACACTAAAAGATAAAGGTGAACTTTACATCAACGAAAAACACGAAACAAAGCGCCCTTTCCGCGAAGTCTGGGTAGAAGCCTGGAAAATCATCAAGTCCCGAGCATTCATCACCTATTTAATTTTTTACATTTTTGCCCGCGGCGCCATGGAATATTATTTTACCCCATTTTTATATTTTATGGATGATGTAGTAAAATCTTCCGGTTTAGTAGCCACCATTGCCGATGTCGTTCCAGGCCTTTTAATGCTGGCAGTGCTTCCTGTTTTTGGCAATCTCATAAAAAAATACGGCAGCAAAAATATGACCTTGGTTGCATACATTCCAGCAATACTCGGCTTCACAGGCCTATTATTCATAAAACAGGCATGGCAGGCAGTTATCTGCTACACATTTATTGTCCTCGCATTAAACATTTGTCAACGGGCTGGAGTAGTTATAAACGGCGACCTAATTGACGATGATGAACGACGCACCGGAATCAGAAAAACCGGCATGTACAATGGTATTTTTTCTTTGTTTGCAACATCATTAACCAGCCTCCAGTCCTTAATTTTTACCAATGTCATCAGTCATTTTGGATATAAAGGCGAATTGGCAGAACAATCAGTAAGAGCAGTACAAGGAATCAGAATCGGTGCAGGCTTGGTTCCATTAATCATGTGTTTTATTGGCCTCATACCTTTACTGCTGTTCCCAATAAATCGCAAAGAAGAAAAAGAACTTTCCGAATACTTTTCAAATATGCACAGAACTACAGAAGAAATTGGAGAATAAAAACAAAAGATAAAACCTGTTTAATCAGTCTTTTATCAACTTTTATGGATTCAGCACCCCCTGTGCTGCCGCTAACGTGGTGTTTATATAAGGAGAAAAAATGTCAAAAAGTGTAAAAAAAATTAGAGTTCAAAATCAAAACTTCATCGACGAAAAGGGGCAACTTATAATTCCTGCAGGCGTAAATATGGTCTGTAAAGATAAGACAAAAAATTACCTTGGTGGCTACACAGATCAAGATTTTAAAATGCTAAAATCTCTTGGTATGAATCTTGTACGCCTTGGCATATTCTGGGATGGCGTAGAACCAGAGCCTGGAAAATATAATGAAACTTACTTAAAAGCAATTGATTCAATAATAAAACTAGCAGACCAAAATGATATTTGCGTTTTTTTAGACATGCATCAAGATTTATATAGTGCCAGTTTTGAAGATGGAGCTCCAGCCTGGGCAACAATCACCAATGGCCATCAATATGTAAAAACAGAACTTTGGAGCGATGCTTATTTAATGAGTCCCGCAGTTCAAACCGCCTTTGATAATTTTTGGAACAATTCTCCAGCCCCAGACGGCATTGGTCTTCAGGAACATTACGAAACCATGTGGAAAATGTTAGCCGCAAGATACGCTTCTTTCCAAAATGTTATTGGCTACGATGTATTAAACGAACCTTTTCCCGGCAGCGATGCAAACAAAGTAGTAGAAGCTTTATTTGGCTCCATCCTCCAACTTTTGCCTCAAGAAATGCTGGCTCAAGCTTCATCTCCAGAAGAACTGCAAGCCCTTCTTATGGATGCCTTTTCCAATTCCGAAAAAAAAGCCACATTATTCCAAACCATCGGCACCCCAGAAAATCTTTTTAAAATTGTCTCCGCCATTGAGCCAATAACCGCCGCCTTCGAAGAACAAAAACTTAATCCTTTTTACAAAAAACTCGGAAAAGCCATCTGGTCTGTAGACAGCAATGCCATCTTAATGCTGGAAAACAATTATTTTAGCAATGCAGGCATTCCATCCCATGTAAAACCCGTAAAAACCACCGACGGCCAAATCTATCCTAACCAAGTTTATGCACCTCATGGCTACGATATTTTTGTAGATACAGACATGTACGACACTTCCGACTTTACCCGCATAGATTTAATTTTCCAAACCCACAAACAAGTGGCAAAAGACTTAAAACTACCAGTTATAATTGGTGAATGGGGTTGTTATCCACAGGCATTGCCTTCCCAAATCAAACAAGCTGAACATTTGCTTTCAATCTTTCAGTCACTAAAAGCAGGAAACACTTATTACGAGTTCCAGCATTTAAAAAATCCACAACTGGCGGAATGTTTGCGTAAAAAACAATAATTGCATACACAATAATTACATACAAGGAGAAAACCATGTTACGAGAAGTTCAAACCAAATACGGCAAAGTCCGTGGATTACCAGCTGCCGATCCAAGAATCACAAGCTTCAAAGGAATCCCTTTTGCAAAACCACCTGTAGGCGAAAATCGTTGGAAAGCTCCACAACCTTGCGACACTTGGGAAGGAATAAAAGACTGTTTCACATTCGGTCCACTTTCCATGCAGGACAGACCTGGTTTAGGCACCGATGTCTATTGCAAAGAATGGCATGTAGATTCAGAAGTAGAAATCTCAGAAGATAATCTTTATTTAAATGTTTGGACACCCGCAAAAACTGGAAATGAAAAACTTCCTGTTTTAGTCTGGATTTTTGGCGGCGGTTTCCAATGGGGCTATACCTCAGAAATGGAATTTGATGGCGAAAGACTTGCCCGCCGTGGAATTGTAGTGGTTTCTGTAAATTACCGACTAAATGTTTTTGGATTCCTAGCCCATCCCGAAATTACAAAAGAAGCCCCCGAAGCTCCAGGCAATTTTGGCTTATTAGATCAACAGGCAGGCCTAAAATGGGTTCACGAAAATATAGCAGCTTTTGGCGGCGACCCAAACAATGTAACCATTTCTGGCCAATCAGCTGGTGGCGGCAGTGTCCTTCATCAAATTACAACACCAAAAAACAAAGGACTCATCCATAAAGCTGTAGTTATGAGCGGTATGATTTCCAGCCCTTATGAATCCGGCGGAATTGGAAATCCTATGCCACTAAACCAGGCCGAAAAATGGGGCGAAGAGTTTTTTGAATTTATGGGTGTAAAAAATCTGTCAGAAGCCCGCCAACTGGACAGCAATTTTGTTTTCCAAAAATACAATGCCTTTTTATCTACCCACATGCGAATGTTCACAATTCTAGATGGACAATTCTGCGACAAAGCCCCAACCAAACATCTCCTTAATGGAACCTGCCTCGATATTCCAATTATGGCCGGCAACACCCAAGATGAATTCCTAAACTACATTGCCGCCGCAGATGAAGAAGATTTGGAAATTAAAGCAAAAGAAATATACGGAAAAGATGCCGAACAATTTCTGTCTTTCCCACAAAGCAGAATCCAAACCGGCAAAGTCCAAAACTTTATGTTCGGCCAACAATCAGATGAAAATCTTTTAAAATTCTCAGAACTCAGCGGCATAGAATTAACCGTAAAAAAAGTTTTCGAAGCCCGAAAAAACAGTGGCAGCAAAAACAATTTCTACTATTACCGCTTTGCCCCAGATATTCCCGGCCCAGATAATCCAGGAACCTTCCATTCCGTAGACCTTTGGTTCTGGTTTGAAACTCTAGCAAAATGCTGGAGACCCTTGGTAGGCCGCCACTACGATTTGTCTCGTCAAATGTGCAATTACTGGGCAAACTTCATAAAATCCGGCAATCCAAACGGCAAAGACGCCGACGGTTCCGAAATGCCAGAATGGAAGCCTTATGAATCCACCGAAAACTGGGAAATGACCTTCACTTCCCAAGGCTCCGTTCCCGCACAAGAAAGCCAACACAATTTCAAAACCTTTTTGCGAGACCACATGCCAAAATAACCAAACTTTAATAATCCTCGCAAAAATCTGTGTTATAATAAATCTTATGGAGAAAAAGGAAAATGAACATTTATACAATTATTTCAATCTGTCTCGCCCTTTGTGGAATGATAATGCAAGGCTTTTTTATTGCCGTTGAACACAAAGAAAAATACATTCCCGCAGTAATATTAAAAGGCCTCGCTTCCCTGTGTTTTGTTGTAATTGGATTCATTGCCGCTTCCCAAGCCGTAATGGAGTTTTCTTTTGCAAAAAAGCTGGTAATCGGTTTACTCTTTGGACTTTTAGGCGATGTTTGCCTTAATCTCCGCTTTGTTTTTGAAAAAATTGGCCAAAAGATTTTCCTTCTTGGCATCCTAATGTTTTTAATAGGCCACATTCTCTATCTGGTAGCCTTAATTCCATACGCCCAAAAATTATGGCTTTGTGTTGCAATAGGTGCTCTTCTTGCCGCAGGACTCCTTACCTACATTTTCCTCACAATGAAAGTAAAACTCGCGTTCAAGATTTTTGGCGTTTTCTACCTTGGTGCCGTAATTATTATGACCATCATCGCCCTTGGAATTGCAATCATAACACCAAATCCAAAAGCCCTTGTATATGCAGTAGGTGCCGTCCTATTTACAGCGTCAGACATCGTTTTAATTTTCAACACCTTCAGTGGCGTAACCCGTTTCCCACTAAGAATTACAAATCTGTCGCTCTATTACGCAGGACAACTTTTAATCGCAACCAGCCTTTTCTTCATCTAAAATCAAAAAGGCAAAAAAAAAGCAGACTATTCCGAAGATCCTTGGGTGGGAGGGGAAATAAGGATCACATCAGGCTTTGTCTGCTTAATTTAATTATCGACACTCATTGCCGTTTACAACACAAATTCTTTTAAAATTTTTTCTTTTTTTATCAATTAATTCAAATTATTCAACAAAATTATATTTCCAGCCCCAACTTCCTCTGTCTAGTTATTTCATACATCATAATCGAAGCCGCACAAGCCACATTAAAAGAACTTGCATACGACCCTTCATCCATAGGTATAGTACAAAGCTTATCACAATATTCCTTAAACGCCTTGTTCAACCCCATAGTCTCATTTCCCAGCATAAGCATCAACGGCTTTGTAAAATCAGAATTATAAATAGGATACTCCTTGTGAGCCGTAGTTCCATAAATCGTAAAATCCGAATACTTCTTCCTCAACCCATCAACAAAATCATACAAATCCTTGTTATCCTCAATGCGCACCACCGGTAAATTAAAAAACGACCCCATAGCAGACACAACTACATCAGGATCATACAAATCCACCGCATGCCCAGTAATAATCAGCATATCAGCCCCAAGTGCATCACAAGAGCGAATAATTGTTCCTAGATTTCCCTTATTAGAAGGCCTGTCAAAAAGCACAATAAACGGATTTTTAGACAGTTCCACATTTTCCAGCTTATCTTCCCGCATTTCAATAATCGCCATAAGCTCAGAAGTATCTTCTTTCCCACTTAAATCCTTCATCAATTCCCCAGTCAGACAAAAGTTTTCCTTAGTTTTCACATCCCTAATCATCTCTTTCGCCCAATCCGACAAATTATTCTTATCATAAATCAAAGATTTTATATTCCAGTTATTGGCAGCCGCTTCCTTCAAACTTCGCACCCCTTCCACCAAAAACTCATTATATTTGTACCGCTTATTTCTGTTGCTCTTCAAAACCTCAAACTTTTGATATGTACTATCCTTCGCAACAATATAAATCTCTTTCATTCCCCGCCTCAACTAATTAAGCACTTTTCCCACAACAAACTATTCGTAATCAAAAACCAACTTACTCTGAATAAACCGCCCGTATTCGTGCTTCCAAAGCTGATGCCATTGACATTGATCGTAATCAGGCAAAGCAGTTTTTTCCATATCAATCACAATCATAATATCCGCTCTATTAGCAATGTGAATACAATTCGTTAAAACCTGCACATCATAAATACCATCAATCTCTTTAGTATTTTCAAAAAGCTGTTTTATCTGTGGAATAAAATCTGCCTTCACTTTTTCATCAACTTCCGGCACAAATTTAACAACAATACAATGCTTCATACTAACCTCCAAACCTATCTATTGTATTTTATACCCCGTCATAGTAACAAAAGCAACAATTTTTCCCAAATCATCCGTCACCCGCACCTCAAAAAAAACCGTAGTACGCCCATTTTTCAGCATCCGTGCTTCAGCCGTCAAAACCGTACCCTTAGACGCCGCCAGATAATTTATTTCACTAGTCATAGAAACCGCCGCACCATCCACCGCAACACCATAACAATAATCAGCCAAAGTAAAAATTGCGCCCCCATGAACACCACCCTTACTATTCCTATGGCGTTCATCCAAAATCATAGAACATTTTGCATAGCCTTCATCCACTTCCAAAATCTCAATTCCAGTCAAAGCCGCATATTTATCACCAGCAAAATATTCCTTTGTTTCTTCCAGATTCCTTCGCATAAAAACCTCGTCACCATCAATTATATATAATTTTTCATAAAAATAGTATTTTTCTATAATTTTTTTTCAGGCCATCCCTTCCACAACTCGCCTTCCAGCCTTCGCTCCCGCTCATTGTCCTCGCTCAGTTCCTTCGCTGCGGTCAACTAAAGGGCTTCCACGCTCGGGCCTGCTTCCATTTTCCTCTTGCCAATCCACACCAATTATTTTTATTGAAAAACTACCTATTTGCATTTATAATAATTAATTATTATAAAAAGTCTTCATAAATTAAAAATATTTTATACTTAAATATAAACGCGAGGTATTTTTTATGGAGCTTTACCTTATATTTCTTGCTATTTTTGGTGCAACCTCCCTCATTGGTGTACCTGTTCTTTCGTATGTACAAATAATTTTCATACATGGACAAACTGTAAAAGAATGGCTGCATGGCCTTCCAACTACTTTTGCCGTAATTGTTTTTTTAATGGCTCTCATTTCAATCATAATGTATTTTGTGCTTCGTCCACTAATTGAGTTATTAAGAAAATCAAAAGCACAGGCACTTTCGCCTTTCGAAATTAGTCAGTTTAACCGCACTTTCAGTAAAATGGCACTCATTACAACCATCATCCTTTCCATTTCCTATTTAGTCGGTAATGGTTTCTTAGTTCTTCTTAAAGCAAAAAAAGGTCTTTTTAATTTAGGATCTTCACCTAGTGAACGAATTGTAACACTTTTTATGGTTTTCTCTCTTTGTGGTGTTTATATGGCTATGGCTCGCGGTTACTGTACATATTTTTATGATGCAGCCATTCAAAAATATTTAAAAACCCTTCACATCACAGATTTAGGAAAAGAAAGAACTACACATTTTACTGTTTCTTTAGGATTGGTTTCCGTTTCAACAGCTTTATTTGTAAGTGTACATATGTTGTGCTGTGGTTACTATGCTGCCCGTTACGGATGTACCCTTATAGACTTCTTAAAGAAAGTTCTTGCTCTTGTTGTGTATACAGCTTTCTTTGTTAGCCCATTAACAGCATACATTTTGGGTAATTTCAGAAAACGCTTTTATGCCTCAAAAAATGCTATTGAAGAAATGCGTTTAAATGGCGACTTAGCTAACCGCCTCGACATTGTTGCTTACGACGATTTTGGTAGAACCAACGAAGAATTGAACAAACTTATCGATTCTTTAAATCAAACCATCAGTGCCATTAAGTTCCAGGCAAAAAGTTTGGAAGATAATGCTTTTACACTTTTAAAAACTTCCGAAAACAGTGCCGCTGGTGTAAACCAAATTGCCGCAACCTTTGCCAGCATCGACCAAAAAAACGATACCCGCGACCAGCTTTTAAATACAACCCAAAGCAATATTGTAAAATTAAACAACGATGCAAGACGAATTGCAGAGCTTGTTACATCTCAAACAGCCGCAACAGAATCAAATGCTTCAGCCATTACACAAATGGTTGCTAACATCAATTCAATATCAGAAATGGTAAGAAAAGCACGCCTTGTTTCAGAAAAATTGTCAGAACTTTCTGTAAACGGAACAAAAGAAGTAAACGGAACCTTAGATATAATTACAGACATTTCAAACAAATCTAAACAGATGATTGATGTTATTACTGTTATTCAGCATGTTGCACAACGAACAAATCTTCTGGCTATGAACGCCGCCATCGAAGCCGCTCATGCAGGAATTGCAGGAAAAGGTTTTGCCGTAGTTGCACAAGAAATCAGAAACCTTGCAGAATCTACTTCAAAAAGTGCAAACAACATCAGCGGTATGATTGATGAGTTCGTTGCTTCCATTAACAACAGTGCTGGTCATATTCAATCAACATCAAAGGCCTTCCAGGAAATTGACGAAAGTATTTCTTCACAACTTCAACTTGTAGAAACAATTGCACGAGCTACCGAAGAACAGGGTGTTGGTGCAAACGAGACTCTAAATGCAACTAATGAGATTTCTAGTCAAATTGTGGAAATTAACTCTTTAATGAAACGCCAGGCAGATTACAGTGCAGAAATTGAATCTTACATTGAAGAAGTTGTTGGTCTTTCTACAGAAGTTAATGCCGCTATGAAAGAATCTACCGAAGTTGTAAACGACTTCTCTAAATCTATAGAAATGAATAAGTCTAATGCCATTCAAAATCAAGATGCAATTACCCGCGTAAATGCAGAATTGAACAAGTTCAAATTAGTCTAGTTTTGAACGCCAAGCATTAAACTAAAAAAATCGTCGGGGCTGTCGAAAAAAGTATTTGTCATCCTGAACACTTCGATGAACTCAGTACACCGCTTGATTCAGCATCCCACTAATACCTGTCATCCCGAGCTCGTCTCGGGATTTCACCACCAAAGTTTATATCATTTTTCGTCTATTATTATAATTTACAAAATTGCACACAAAATGTAAAAAATCATAGATTTTCCCCTAAAACAGTGCTACATTTTTCTTATGATTATCACCGTTTCAGATTTAAACCAACCAGGCGTAGATATTTTTGCAAATCTTACAGAACGAGAACTCCGTTTTGCTTACGAAAAAAATGGCGGTTTTTTTATTGCAGAAAGTCCAAAAGTTATTGAACGAGCTTTAGACGCAGACTATGAACCAATTTCAATGCTCATGGAAGAAAAACATATCACCGGTGATGCCGCTTATTTAATAGACCGCTGCCCCAATATTCCAGTCTACACTGCACCAAGAACAGTTTTAGAAAAACTTACAGGTTACAAACTTACCCGCGGAGTTCTTTGTGCCTTTAAACGAAAACCAACCCCAAGTTTTACCGAAGTATGCAAAAATGCCAGTCGAATTGCAGTTTTAGAAAATATCGCTGATACTTCCAATTTAGGTGCCATTTTTCGTTCCGCAGCAGCTTTAGGAATAGATGCCGTTCTTCTAACACCAGAATGCGCAGATCCCCTAAATCGTCGTTGTATGCGAGTAAGTATGGGCAATGTATTTCTGGTAAAATGGGCAAGAATTGGAGACCATGCATCTCAATGGCCAGAACAAGGAATTGCAGACTTAAAATCTCTTGGATTCAAAACCCTATCCATGGCTTTACGAAATAATTCCATCGAAATTACATCCCCAACCCTTCATAACGAAAAAAAGCTTGCCATATTGCTTGGAACCGAAGGCGAAGGTCTCCTGCCACAAACAATAAATGCAAGCGATTATGTTGTAAAAATCCCCATGAAAGATGGTGTAGATTCACTTAATGTTGCCGCGGCCGCAGCCATCATCTTTTGGGAATTAAAAAAATAAATCTAAAAAATCCGCAGAATTGCAAACAGACAATCAACCGTCACTATTCCCCAAAGGATTTATTTAATCCAATGAACATTGTCTTTTCTAGGAGCGGCAGCATTCACACCACCTTCATCGGCATAACCAAGAGCAACATGCCCAATGCCTTCCCAATCACCTTCAATGCCCAAATCTTTTAAAATTGATTTTCCAAAATCTGAATCAAACTCTTCTTTCGCACGATGAATCCAAATATTTGCAATACCAAGACTTTCAGCAGCATTCATCAGATTTCCCATCACCAAAGACCCATCATAAAGATAAGTTCCAGAAAGTCCTTTGTTTGCAATAACAATTAAAATTACAGGTGCACCATAAAAAGGATCAAAATCCCCAGATTGTCCCATAATTTTTGCATTTTCCTTGCTAATCTTATCTCGTAAAGCCTTGTTGGTAACCGCAATAACTTTTACTGGCTGTTTTCCCATTCCACTTGGCGCATAAACTCCAGCTTTAATAATTGCATTCAAGTCTTCTTCCGATGGCATCTTATCCAAAATAAACTTTCTACAACTTCGTCTAGTCTCAAGAACCTTTAATACTTCATTCATAAAAAAACTCATCAAAACAGCATCGCTGTCATTCCTCGCTTTCGCAAGTCAATAAATTACCATTTTTCGTCGCTACAATGGGCTGTAATATGCTTCGCCCTAAATTGTACAAAACAACCACAGTTTCCACAGGTCATACCATCTAAAAGTTTAGGGCAATCCCTGCAGATTTCCAAACGCCTTGTATATAATTCATCACCGCAATAATCTGCACATGGTTCCGCAGAAGCCATTTCAGCAACAATCTCCGGAGTCATTTCCATCGAGGCAAGTTCCCGTTTTGAATCACATACAGGGCATGGTAACATTGTATTAACCTTAAATTGTCTATCCGTGTGTTTCTATTTTAAAATAACAGTAGCAACACTCATTTTTGGCAAAGTAACAGTTATTTCAGAATCAGAAATAATCTTACATACCAAATCTTTTTCAACAACTGCATCTGGAGCATCAAAAGTATTCATGCTGTTCATAGAATCACCAGTTACAACTTTTGCACAAACACTTGAAATTTTTCCATCAAAATTGCCCAATTTAATTGTAACACTTCTATCATTATCCAAATCACAGTTTGTAAGAGTTGCTGTATAAACACCGTCTTTAATACTTGCCGAACAAGAAACCGCATTAAGCATTGCATCTTTTTCAAGACCAACAGAACTTGTTGCAACCTGACTTCCAAGCAAAGTTCCATCCATATGAGCCTTATACATATGAAGAACATGCCAAGTAGGTGTTTTTACCATCTTTTTGCCTTCAGTTAAAATTGGAGACTGAAGAACATTAACAGCCTGTGCCAGATTTGCAATTCGAACACGGTCACAATGATTATTGAAAATGTTCAATGTAATACCAGCAACCAATGCATCTCTAACAGTATTCTGCTGATACAAGAAACCAGGATTTGTATCTTTTTCAACTTTATGCCATGCACCCCATTCATCAACTACTAAAGCAATTCTTTTTTCTGGATCATACTTAGTCATAATTTCGTCATGCTTAGTAACTAAAGTTTCCATAAACGAAGCACTATGAAGCAGCTTATACCAGTTTTCTCTAGGAAAATCAGCAGCAGTATCTTTAGCATCCCAAGATGGAGCAACACAATAATGGTGCAAGCTTAATCCATCCATATAATATGCGGCATTTTTCATTAGAACTTCAGTCCAATTCCAGTCAGCAGAGTTTGGACCACAAGCAATTTTAAAGATTTTTTCAGAACCATACTGGCGAACATAAGTCTGATACTGACGGAATAAATCAGCATAAAACTCAGGGCGCATATTTCCGCCACAACCCCAGCTTTCATTTCCAACACCAAAAAATCCAATTTTCCATGGTTCTTTATGGCCATTTGCTTCACGAAGCTTACTCATTGGAGATTCGCCACCAAAAGTCAAATATTCAACCCATTCAGACATTTCCTGAACAGTACCAGAGCCAACATTACCATTGATGTAAGGCTTACAACCCAAAGTTTCACAAAGCCCCATAAACTCATGAGTACCAAAACTGTTATCTTCTACAAGGCCACCCCAGTGAGTATTAACCATTCGTTTTCTAGTTTCGTAAGGACCAATTCCATCCTTCCAATGGTATTCATCAGCAAAACATCCACCTGGCCAACGAAGATTTGGAATTTCAAGCTCGCGGAAAGCTTCTACAACATCTTTTCTGTATCCATTAATATTTGGAATATCAGAATCCTTACCAACCCAAAAACCGCCATAAATACAACGGCCTAAGTGCTCACTAAAATGTCCATAAATATCACGACTTATTTTTGAGCCTTCTTTTTTGGTATCAATTACAACTGCATCGTTCACAATTTACCTCCAGATTTATTAATCTGTAAGTAATGATAATACCATTCCGCGCTCATAGAAAATTGTATTTTTAGATATGATTTATGAATTAAATTATAAATTAACGAGAAAATACCCTGTTTTATGCCTCAAAATATTTTTTATACAGTTAATTTCACCATACAATTCACATCACTAAGATTTTGCAGAAAGACATTACATCCAAGAAAATGGAGAGACTATGTTGAGACCCGAATCTCCCTATGTTATAATCTGCTTATGTTTAATTTAATCTGGCCCGTTGCCGTCATCGTTTTTTCAAATATCATCTATCAAATCTGTGCAAAAGGCATCCCCGAACAAATGAATACTTATGCATCTATGACCGTTACTTATGCCGTTTCCACCGTGTTTTCCGCCATTATGTTTCTAGTTTCTTCAAAAGGACAGAATATTCTTCAGCAGTTCAAACTTACCAATTGGGCCACCGTCGTTTTAGGCATCGTCATAACCGGTCTTGAGTTAGGCTTCATCTTTGCCTACAAATCTGGCTGGAAAGTCAGCACGCTAGCTACAATAACCAACGCATTTCTCGCCATCGCCTTAATTTTTCTAGGATTTTTTATGTATAAAGAAGCAATTACTTGGACAAAATTAGTAGGCGTAATAATTTGCCTTATAGGGATTTGGTTTATCAAGCGTTAAGAAGGGGAAGTCTCCCCTTGCGCGCCCAAGTTCCTTGGTCGCTATCCTCTCTAGCGGGCCACTAAAAAATTAAATACAAAAGACAATTTACGCTGACGCTAAAAATAACCGTACCAACATTCGCTGCCCGCAACGCCCGCATCCTTTTTACAAAACCATAAATAAGGTTCCCGCTGCAATTAAAACACAACCAATTATCGACTTCCATGTAAACTGTTCGTGCAAAAAAACAAAGGCCAGAAACAAGGTCAATACCACCGACATTTTATCAATAGGAACAACCTTAGAAGCTTCTCCCAATTGCAATGCCTTATAATAGCAAAGCCAGCTAAAACCCGTAGCAAGCCCAGAAAGAATCAAAAAAATCCAGTTTCGTTTAGATATTTCTGCTAACCCCACCTGCTGATTAGTTATAAAAACCATAATCCAAGCCATAAGTACAACCACCATAGTTCTAATAGCAGTTGCAAGATTCGAGCCAACACCGTCAATGCCAATCTTAGCTAAAATAGAAGTTAGCGCAGCAAAAAACGCAGAGCCAATTGCAAAAATCAACCACATAACTTTATTTGTAACCTTTTCCAAGAATTATCTAAACAAAAATCCAAACTTCAATTAAAACTTAATTACTTTTGGAGCGGCCATAAAACTGGAAATAATTGCAACAGCATCCTTAAAATATAAAACTTCAGTGTTATCATCAGTTGCAGAATACATTTTTTTCAAATCTGGATAATTTTCCAGCATAGCTTCTTTAGCTTCAATTCTATCATCACGAACCAACTTACCAGAAAGTCTTAACCACTCCTGCCCGTTAAAACAACACAACTCTACCTTAGGATTTTTCTGAATCTGCTTAGAAACATCCTTACTTTTGCCTGTCTGAATATACAATTTATCTTCAAAAATATTAATTGTTCCAAAAGGACGGTTTCTTGGCTGACCATCTTCATCAACAGTTGCCAAATAATAAGTACCACATGCCTTAATAAAATCAAAAACTTGTTTCATCTACTTACCTCCAAAGACTTAACTTCAACAGAAAGTTAAAATGTCATAAATATGTTATTTATTATACACTGCCTATAACCAGTTTACAGAAAATTATCGTTGTTTATACACTTTCACATAATCAACAAGCATTCTGCGGGCTCCACCAGCATTAATTACAGGATCAATTGGTCCGCCCCACTCTCCAAACTCTGCAGTAATTTTAATATACCCAGGAACTTCACACATTCCGCCATATTCTTCTGCATTTAAAGACCACAAAAGTTTTCCATCAAGATAACAATCGTAAGATTCATCACCCCAAACAAACTGAAAAATATGCCAATTATCATAAAAGTGTTCATCAAAGTCTGTAACTTTTATACCATCAATACCCTTCGATTTATGTGCATCACCATAAGCATCCCAATGAATTGTTGTCGCCATACGACCTTTTTCATAAACATAGCTTCCTTTATAATTCCACATACTTTTTCCAGGAAGTATTTCAAAACAATCCAGTTCTGCTCCATCTCTCGCACCATTACCAATATTTTTTTCACTATTCTCGGCCAGCAACCAAAAAGCATACCAATAACCAGAACCTTCTTCTATTTTGAACTTAATTTCATAAATACCTTTCGATTCTGCAAACTTAACCTGTTCTCCATGCTTGCTTTTTGAACGAATTGCACCAGAAATTAACCTGCCATCAGCATTTTTTTTGCTTTCAAGAATAAGACATCCATCTTGGCAAAAAGAACATTCATCTGCCCAAAAACCATGCTTTTTCATATAAGCCTGGCGTTCCCATTCAGGACATTGCTCCCATTTTTCACTATCTAAATTGGCACCACCAAAATCATCAAAGAAAACTTCGTCATATTTTGTTCTATCAATTTCAATTTTCTGAATCTTTTTATCTCTGCCTTCTAAAAGCTCTTCTACAGTTACAAAACTGTTTGTATTTACCATTTCATTATTTTTAGAAGAAGAACATCCAGAAAAAATCAGCAACGCCATCAATATTGCAAAAACAAATCTTACAGCCCATACCAATTTGTTTGTAAAAATTGTTTTTTTCATGGAAAACTCCTTTTGAAAAATTAAAATCATATAGAAGAATTATTCTTTACTTATTTTATTACAACTCTAAGATAATAATGTCCTGGCAATCCCCCATTAATGCCTGGATAGCCCATTCCTTTTAGTCTAAATATTTGTCCTTCTTTTACTTCCGCTGGAATTTTTATTGTCACATTATTAGTCACATCTAAATACTTGGAACCAGAACATTTTAGACAGTTTAATTCTGTAAAATAAGAGAAAAATCCCGGAGCATTCGAAACCATTTTTCCTGTTCCCTTACAATAGTCACAAAGTTCTTTCCGTTCTATATTGACAGCTACTTCTCCACCAGATTTAGCAAGAGCAGCGTCAATAATAAGATCGCATTCCAAATCCTCTCCATTAGTTGCCTCTCCTGCCGGTTTTTGTGATTGAGCATTCGATGGTTGAGCATTCGATGGTTGAGCCGAAACCTCAGGCGCAGGATTTAGATTTATGTTATTCGAAGTCTGAAAATTGTTTTGAGGATTATTTTGTGCTTCAAGTGTCTTTATTTTATTTTGTAATTCAGCAATCTCCGCTAATAATCTGTTTTTTGACCTACCAACAGCTATTGTATAGCTCTTTATTTCAGAAGAAGAATCATTCCATACAATATATTTGAGATTAGAAAATAACAGTTTAACATATCCATATTCCTCATCATAAACAAATATTAAAACACTAACATCATCAAAGTCATAATTATCAAGAGGTATTTGTATTTGTTTATCACGAAAAGAATATTTAGAATTGCTTCTTAATTCAAATTCCGTTTCATAAATTGAACAAAAATTGTATGATTTTCCGTTAAGAAGTTTTATTTTCTCCTCAGAATCTAGTAAGCGAACGGAAAACTTTATATTTATTGTTTCTGATGATGTATTACATATCTGTTCATAGCCTACATTTAAAACATTCCTTTCAAGATCGAGTTTTAGATTTACATCAGACATCCGAACTCCAGTATTATGAGCACTATATAAATTATCAGGAGAATTAAAAAAACCACCGTTTTTGATAAATTTATTAATATCTTCAATCCTGCGTTTAGAATCTACAATCTGTTTATCTCTATCTATTCTGTCCTGAATAGGTTGGTATTCAATCTTTGCTGTATTATATTTTCCTTGTAATTGATTAATAATGTCCTGTAAAATCAACAGCTTAGATTTAATGGAATAATCATAATTACCTTCCATATAGGACATTGCTTTGTTATATGCTTCTCGAACTTCTGGGAAAACTGCATTGGTAATTGGATGAGTTGTATAAAAAGATAAATACTCTATAAGCCCTGCAATATCTTCACGTTCAGTATCCTTTTTCTCTTGTGCAATGCGTCTTTGATCTTCTTTTTCTCTCTCTTTTTGAAGTTTGTAATTATTTAAACAAGTCGCATTACAAAAATGATTCCCAAAAAGAGCTTCAAATTCATAATTATGAATCCCATCACCTAATATACCCAAAACACAAAAATCACAGAACCACATAACTTTTTCTCCTTAATACGAACTTGAAAAGCTAACAACTATTCTCTGAATTCAAATCCTTTTATCTAAATACTATTATAATACAAAGCTTACATTTATAAAGGTAAATTACTCTATTTTTGACTCATCCACAATTACCAAGGAAGAAAAGGCGTCTTCTGCGTTCAAAATCTTGGTGGAAAGATTGTTTATATCTATAATTCCATTCAGATTTTTTCCCGAATCCATATCAGTTCCACTAAAAATAATCGAATCTGTACTAAGTCCAAAAGAAAGAACTTTAAAATTTTCATAATTTGGAATATTCTTGAACAAATCTACAGAAGTTTTTGAAATTGTATCAAAACAAACAAAATCCTTATAAGAAGTTCTAAATAAATAGTTATTTACAAACCTATATCGTAACGAAATCTGATATTCATCATCAGAAGTATCGGTTTCATACTCAGAAAAAATATTGTTTACAAGACTTCCATCAGAATCTAAAATCTGCTGAAAACCTACATACTGGCTGTAACTCCATAATCCCGAATCTGTAAATTGAATTTTTCTGCTATCTAAATTCTGCATAATCAATTGCTTTTCTTCGGCATTAAATTTTTCATCATTCATAGAAATCTTATAAAGAGGACATTCTTCATTCTGCAAATTATAATAAACAGCCTTATTAAGATTATCATAGGCAAAAGTCATTTCAACATCATCTGCGGAATAAAATAGCTGAGTTGTTTTATTGCTATCCATTAAATCAATAGCACACAAAGCCAGTTCTCCATCATCAGTCTGCATCTTAACAAAAGCCCACTGACCATCATCGCTAATTATATATTCAACTTTGCTAACCATTACAGCCTTATCTATCTGTGTCTGATTTACATCTGTAATTTTTAATGTTTTTCTTGTCTGTGGATTATATTTGTAAAGATTTACCTGATCTGGTTTATCTTTTTTTTCAGATGGCTTATAATATACATAATACAAATTACCATTTTTATCAAAAACAATGTTGGACCAAATTGACCCTTCCCAACCATTTGGAACAAGCCATTGGGCAGAGTTTTCATCCAATTTATATCCAATTACATCGGTATAAGTTCCATCCTCATGCAATGCCAGAATCTGACCAAAAGGAAGTTCAGTATCATCATTGGAATCTTCCGCCCAAACTTTAGTACAATGGTCCAAAATTACATAAACATCAGTAGAAGCTCCATAAGGATCTTGCAAAACATTCACAATATTAAAAAGACTTGTATTGGCGTGCTCAAAATTAAACACAGGAAATGAACCATCTTTTGTAATTTTTTTTAATTCAAGCTTTATCTCTTCAGAATTATCGTCGCCCCCCGCTCTATATGGATAAAGCATATCTGATAGTGCAAAGCGCCCTTTTGTTACATCGGCAGCACCCAAAGCGGCGGCATCTTTCATATTCATTGTAAACGAAAGTTTATTTTTTGCTGAAAATAAGCAAGAATCCATTGATAGTAATAAAATTACTGTAATAAAAAGAAAACCCAAGTTTTTAAACGCCAGTTTTTTCATACTTTTCATTCCTGTCTAATATATTCAAATATCAAGGCTAATTTACCACAACTTATCAGAAAAGTCATTATTGTTTTTTTTGAGAATTATTTTTCGCTTTTCTAATTTTTATCGTTCTTCACAAGGAATGTATCAAAGCAGGCGTTATTTCGTTATTTAGGTAATTTATCTAAAGTAATAGCATTTTCGCAATTATACAATTTTCTTAGGGCTTCAAAACTATTATGATTTTCTGTAAGACAAAAATCTTTGCTCCATGTCATATACCACAACCAAGGAGTTTTATCTCGAAGTAAAGCATCGCCATCAGGAATTACCCCAGTTTCTGCAATGGCCACACCTTTATCCATTTTAGTTATGGCTTTTAATTCTAAATATATATCGTTAAAAGAACTATGCTTGTGAGGCTCCGGATACTGATCTCTTGAAATAATGTCGCAATATTCATCACCAACATAACCTTCTGGCCTAGGATTATTCCAAACCCAAATTAAATTATCCAAATGATGATGTTGTGTGTAATATTTGAACATAAATCGATACAATTCTCGGGCCACATCCATTCCTTTTGCACCCCACCAGAACCAGCCTCCTTCACATTCATGAAAAGGCCTCCACAAAATAGGAATATGATTTTCACAAAATGGTTTAAGCAAATCTGCCATTACATCCAAATCGTTTATAAAAGCTTTATTTTCCTTTGTTCCTTCTTTCAATGCCAAACTTGCATCAAAATCAGTATGCTCGGTATAAAAAGATTTATCGTTACCACCAATTGGCGAAAACCAATGCCATGTAAAACTTAATATTCCGCCTTTCTTAGCCCAATCCATTGCAAGTTTCAATGTATCACGATTTTCCAACACTTCCGCAACACAATCTTCACTAGCTCCTTCAAGATTTATGTTTGGTGAATATGATAAAAGCTCAAAGCCACAAATAGCGGGAAGTTTACCTGTTTCTTTTTGAATTAAAATCAGTTCTTCCTGTTTTTGAGTTTGAGTATGTTGCCCAGTTAAAATTGATTTTCCTTCAATACTATTAAAATATTCAAGAAGCATACTAACTTCTTTCTGAGCATTTGGATTTACCGCTTGTGTTATCATATTCACCTCAATTCAAAGTTTTACTATTTTCTTGTCCATTGTGATGTAGAACCAAAGCTTCCGTCAATACTCATTGTTGTTTCTTCTACAACCTTGTGTTTTGAAGTTTTGCGTTTTTCGTTTAACAAATCAAGGAATTTCTGTTCATCAATTGGTAAATCTACAGTCTGTTTTGTCCAAGATGAAAGATACATTGCATTGGAAATCATGAGTCCATTAATTCCTTCCCGTCCATCTGCAACAAGTGGAGTTCCTTCTTTAATGTGTTTTACAAAGGCGTTCAGAACTCCAATGTGCTGAGGATTTTCGCCATCAGTTTCTACCTGAATCTGCTTTGTGTTTGGAATTTTATATCCGCTTTTTTCTGTAACACACCAGGTTCTTTCATCCACTTCCAATTCTGTAAAGTGAATTGAATTATAATCACAAATGATTTTTCCTTTTGTTCCTGTTACTTCAAGACGATTTGTTCCAGGTGCGTCCCCTGTAGAAGTTACAAAAACACCAGTTGCACCGTTAGCAAATTCCATGTAAGCAGTAACATCATCTTCAA
>JAKSTL010000033.1 GCA_024402595.1 Treponema sp.
AGCACTGGATTGATGTTGGTAATGCTGCTCCTGATAAGGATAAGCTTCCTAAGATTTTCTATGTAAACTGGTTCCGCAAAGACGAAAACAATGCTGATCTTCCAGGTGGATTCATGTGGCCAGGATACGGTGACAACTCACGCGTTCTTGCATGGATTTTCGACCGCTGTAACGGCGTAGACAATGCTAAGGAAACACCAATTGGTCTTATGCCAGCTGATGGTGCATTGAATACAGAAGGTCTTGCAGACTGCTATAAGAAAACTCTCCCAGAAATCCTCAAAGTTGATGTTGAAGGATGGAAGAAAGAAGTTGTTGATGTTCGCGAAAACCACTATCCAAAATTTGGAAAACATCTTCCAAAAGAATTGTCAGGAATTTTGGATGATCTCGAAGCTCGCTTGAACAAAGCATAGATAGAATCCTGAAATATTCAGGATAATTGATAAAGAGGGGCTGTACAATAAGTATTTGTCATGTTGAAACAAGCGCTGAACTAAGTTTGGCGAAGTATTCAGAATGACACTGTGATACGAACTTATTGGACAGCCCTTTTTTTGTTTTTATGCTATTTGAGTTTGTTATGAAGAAACCTAACAAAAATTATTATGTTGTAATAAAAAGGAGAAATATCTAAATTATTTTTTTTTGATGCCGACATTAAGTGTAGAAGGTAAAAAAAATGAGTACAGCAATTGGCAACTTTAATACTTTTTCTTATGGAAGCATCTCTGGCAGCACTGCAGGTTCAAAATTATATGTTCCTGTAAGTAAATCATCTTTGTTGTATTCTCATTTTGACCATGTTTCTGGAGTAGCGGCTGGTCGTGGCCAAAAAGGCGTTTCTATTAGCAAAATACAGATTTTAAACTCTCTGATAGAACGACTTTCTTCTATTAAAAATCAGCCAAAAGAGTCTGTAAGTGATATTTCTGATGATCAGGCAGATGCTTTGATTCAGCAGTACCAAAAACAAATGCAGCAGGCAATTCAAACTCCATATATTCTTTCTGGTGCTCAACCAATGGCTGGTGATTTGTTTTCTATAAACATTTAATCAAAAACTTTCTTACGCCATTCTTTTTCTAAATCTGCAATTGTAATTTGAGAAACTTCCTCGCTAGAACCTTCAGATTTGACTTCTGAAGAAATACAGGCATTTATATATGGCTCCACTACAGCATTTTTATAACTGTCCCAACGGGCTGGCAACTTTTGTGGAGGTGTAATCATATTTGCGGTTGGAAGATTTGTAAGCAATTGGGTGTAATAAACAGGTATGATGTGTTCTGTTACATCGCGAATGGCAGAAAATCCGTCGGCAATACCAAACATTTCTGTATTAAGGTGCAAAGAGGTTTTTCTTGCTAAAATGGCATCTTGATTTTCTGACTGACAGAACCAAGTTATAAACTCTGTAGCTCCAGGTTGATTCTGTGCCTCTTTATAAATGCCCATCATAATAAAAGAATCTTCGGCAGGAATTGAGTTTTCTGTAGTTATCCAGCGATAGTCAATATCCAAAACTTGATCTTTTAGAGTTTTAAAAAGTTTATTGCTGGTTGTATAAGCAAAAAGCGTTTTATCGGAAGTAACTTGTCGGTAATCTGGCATAAAAAGATATTTAAAAGCAAAATCTTTTTCGGTCTGATAACCGCTGTTTTCTGTGGTAATCCATTCTTTTAAATATTCTGTGCTTTGATTTAGTTTTTCTTGATCCCAGATAATTTGATTATGGTTGTCTGAAAAATTAACATCAAAAAGCTTGGTTGTAAGATATAAGAAATCTGTATTATTGGAAGGAATAAAGCCCATGCGTAGATATTTTCCCGCTTTATTCTTTTTATTGTAACTGGAAGCCGCTGTTCGTAATTGTTCCAAAGTAACCGTATAATTATTATCTATTAAACTTTGCACAAGAGATGTGTTTTCTGTAGAGAAAATTATGGCTGGTAAATTAAAACTTACAGGAAGAAGGATTTGATTATAATTTACTTTTCCGGCGGCTAAAAGCTGTGGATAAAAAATATCAGAAGTAAGGTTTTTTCGGTCAAAAAGATAATCCAAGGATTTAAAATATTTAGTTGAAGAATCTGTTCTAAGCCAAGAACCAACGATAATATCTGGTATAACTTCGTCTTTTGCAGGTGGAAGAGAAATGGCTGGATTTTCCTTATAAACTAGTTGAACCTGTGTGTTTGAATGAGTTTTATTAAATAATTCTGCGTACTGTGCAAACTCGCTGCAACTTGTCCAAATAATAACTTTTGTATTAGTCTGCAACTGTTTTTCTGAACAGGAAGAAAGAGTAAAAATTGAAAAAACAAAAAGAATGGTGGCTCCGACTTGGGTAACCACCTTTCTTGTGATATTTTTTGAAAAATGTTTTCTAATCACAAATTACATAGCCTCAGCTACATTATAAATGCTTTCGTAAACCTCTTCAATCTTATCTTCGTCAATACTTGAGAAAGCAACACGCAATGTGTTTGAATCTATTTGGATAATACCAATATTTTTTTCTGCAAGTAATTTTTTGCGAATATCTTCTGCATTTCCAGTTTTAACATTAAAGCTCATAAAATAGCCTGAGTTAAAAGGAAGTGGTTCTAATACTGAAGATTTGTGTGTGTTTACAAACTTTCTTACAGCATCGTAACGGCGTTTAAGCATATTTCGGAGTTCTTTTTTCTGTGCATCGTGAGCTGGGTCCTGTAATGCATGAATAATAAAACTCTGTGATGGTGTTGAAGAACAAGAAACAGAAGAACGAATTGCAGACATAAACTTTGTTGTAAGAGCGGCAATCTGGTCGTCGTTTAAGCCTTTTGATGCAAAGGTAATAAAGCCTGTTCTGAATCCCCATGCAAAATCTTCTTTTGTTGGGCCGTCTGCTTTAATTGCCAAAACATTTTCGTGTAAATCTGCAAGGTAGGCGAACAATGATTGTGGTTCAATGTCGTCTTCGTAGTTTAATCCAAAATATGCGTCATCAGAAAGAACAAGAACTTTTTTTCCGCTTTCTGCAATGTCTTTTACAATTCTTACAATGGCTTTTGCTTCGTCTTTTGTTGGACTGTAACCAGATGGATTCTGTGGGAAGTTCAAAATTACGCGTACTGAGCCATATTTTTCTGCATCGGCCTTCATTTTTGCTTCCAAATCTGCAAGATTGAACTTGCCGTTTTCGAAACACTTAAACTGATGGAACTCTGCACCACGACGAGCTGTTGTTATAAGTTCGTAGTTATCCCAGCAAGGATCTGCTGCCAATAAAGGTTTGTCTACATCAACAAAAAGGTCTGAAACATAAGAAAGAACAGCTGTAAGTCCTGGAACCAAAATTGGCATGGAAATCTTTTTGTTTTTTAAGTCTGGGTTTTTTTCTATGATTTTTTCTTGCCACAATTTTCTAACATCTGGATGACCTGCAGTTTTTGCATAAGCAACAGTTTCTCTTGGATTAAGATCTGGCATCATTTTTTTGTAAGAATCCAATTCGATTGGAGTGCCGTTTGCTACTGCCATTCCAATTGTACCATTTGCAACAGTTGCAGATTTAGCAGCTTCGCCACCTTGTGCAATTATTCCATTTGGAAAATAAAGGCGCTTTCCCATATCTGAAAGAAGAGCGTCTACAACAGAACCTGAAAGTGTGTTATTCAATTCTTGTGCTAATTTGTTAATCATAATGCTAGAATTATGTAAAAAAATGCATAAAAAGTCAATAAAACGGCTTTTTTTGTATATTTATGCAATTTTTACAAAGAGCTTGCGAAGGCGTGGAAGGGGGAAAAATGTGAAACATTTTGACGCAACCGGAATGATAATGAGGATGCCGCGGGTTACCAAGCCCTGAAAGGCCGTTAGGTGGTTTGGTTGTTTTGATTTGTGGGAACGAATTGGGTTTTAACAATGCCGTTCGCCCAAAGGAAAAAAATAATAATATTTTGCAAAAAGAATAGGGGGATGTTTCTAATTCTTTTTTTGTTTATTTTGTGCTATAATCTAGCCCTATGAATAAGGAAATTGAAAACTGTAAAAAGATAATTGATGAATGCCTTGTGGAAGCTGGAAAAAGACTGGTTGGCCAGGAAGCATTGGTTCGTGATATTTTAATTGCATTTATTGCTGGTGGGCATGTTCTTTTGGAAGGTGTGCCTGGTTTGGCAAAAACTCTTACTGTTAAGACGGTTTCGGAACTGTTGGGACTGGATTTTAAACGGATTCAGTTTACGCCGGATTTATTGCCTGCGGATGTTACGGGAACTTTGATTTATGAGCAGAATAAAGGAACTTTTAGTGTTAGAAAAGGACCTGTTTTTGCAAATGTAATTCTTGCGGATGAAATTAACCGTGCTCCAGCTAAAGTTCAATCGGCAATGTTGGAAGCAATGGAGGAAAAGCAGGTTACTATTGGTGAAGAGACTTATAAATTGCCTGCACCTTTTTTTGTTCTGGCTACTCAAAACCCGGTTGAACAGGAAGGAACCTATAATCTTCCAGAAGCGGAATTGGATCGTTTTTTGATGAAGCTGGTTATAAAGTATCCAACGGTTAGTAATGAGCGGGAAATTATTAAAACCTGTGGAAAAGCGGGAGAAATTAAAATAAATAAAATTGTTTCGGCTTTGGATATTCAGACGCTGCGTTCTACTTTGGATAAAATTACCTGCGATGACAAGTTGGTTGAATATATTGTAAATATCTTGAATGTAACTCGCCCGGCTACACATAAAGGGGAAAAAACTATAAATAATAGTGATATTACCCATTACATTCATTTTGGTGCATCGCCTCGTGGTGGAATTGCTCTTTTGCAGTGTGCTAAAGCTAATGCTTTGCTTAGTGGAAGGGATTTTGTTTTGCCGGAAGATATTAAGGCTGTGGCTTTAAATGTTTTGAGACATCGTTTGGTTCTTTCTTATGAAGCTGCGGCTGACAATATTACTGCGGACGAAATTATTTCTCGTATTTTGGATTTTATTCCTCTTCCATAAGTAACCATAACTAATTAAATAATTAAAAGAAAATTATAGTTTATGCTTGATAATGACTCATTGGTAAAAAAAGCAGCGTATCTCAGAATTGTTGCCCGAGATTTGGCGGACGGAATGAAAAGTGGAAGTTTCCGTTCTCTTTATCATGGGCAGGGTATTGAATTTTCTGGTGTTCGCGATTATATCCGTGGAGATGATGTTCGTTCTATTGACTGGAATGTTACGGCGAGAATGGGACGGCCTTATGTAAAAGTTTTTGAAGAAGAACGGGAATTACAGATTTTTTTAATTGTAGATAAATCGGCTTCTATGCAGCTGGGAACTGGTAAAAGAACAAAATATGAGGCGGCGGCGGAAACTGCGGCTCTTATTACCATTGCGGCGGAAATGAATGCATGTCCTATTGGGGCTGTTTTTTTTGATGGGGACATAAGTTTTTCTTGTTCTCCAAAGCTTGGACGGGAACAGACAATGCTTATTCTTACTCATTTGGATAAAGTTATTGATAAGGTTGAAAATGGTTCGGTTTTGGGAAATGCAATTACAGGTACTGGGAAACTTTTAAAACGACGAACTTTAATTTTTGTTCTTTCGGATTTTAGGACCTTTGGTTGGAAGCAGCCTTTGGTTTCTCTTGCACAAAAACATGATGTGGTTGCTTTGCGGGTGCTGGATAAGTTTGATGAACAGTTGCCTGCTATTGGTGCGGTTCCTTTTGTTGATTGTGAAAGTGGAGTGAAGATGGTTCTGCCAACTAATTCTGAAAATCTAAAAAAGGAATGGCGGGTGCAGAATGAAGGCTTTACCAATAAATGGCAGGAAATATGCACTAAGCATGGAATTATGCCTGTAAAATTAAATACTTCCGACGAGCCACTTCAGGTTATTTCTTCGGTTTTTAGTCAAAAGGGAAGGAATTAGCCTATGATTACTTTACAGACTCAAGCAGTTCTTGTGCCAAAGCAGGTTTATGTTGGTGATAGAGCTGAATTAAGATGTAGTTTTTTTTCTGAATATGAGGGTTTTAAAAATGCGGTGAAGGATGGACCTGTAAATCTTTCATTGGAAGGTTTTTTAACGGAGCTTGATTTTTCGGAATATGAGATTCGGGAAGTGAACTTGGTTCCATCGGGAATAAATTATTATAATTTGATAGTTTCTTTTGTTCCTTGGAAAACCGGCGGCATTCAGTTTCCAGATTATGATTTGGGAAAAGCGGTGCAGTTATCTTTAAGCGGGAATGGTGAAAATAGTCTGGATGGACAGAATAGTGCAAATTATTTTGTGCATTTTGATAAGTTTTCAATTGTTTCTGTAACGGAAACTCAGGGAATTACTGCATTAAAAGAGTATTCTGCGCCTTTGTTGCTTCCTGGCACTGTTTATAAATTGTACAGTACGGCCATTGTTCTTGTTATTCTTTTGATTTTTATTATTCGTCTTGTGATTATGCACAAAAAAGTTGGCAGATTTGTAAGGCAGCTGATTTTGAAGCATAAATATGGGCGGAATAAAAAGCAATGTGTGAAAAAACTTATGCTTTTGAAAAAAACGGAACTTTCTTCTCATGATTTTGGTGAACAGATTCAAAAAATTATTCGTTCTTATTTGGAGTTTAGGTTTGAATATCCTTTTACAAAAACTGTTACTTCGGAAATGACAGGAAAACTGTTAGCTTGTTGCGAAAATCAGCTGGCGGAAATTGAAGAAGGTATAAAAAAACTTGACGAAAAAGAAAAAACGCAGGCGGAAAACTCGGAAAGCTCGAAAAATACAGAAAGCTCGGGAGACTCTGAAAAATCTGCAAATAATGGAGAGTTGGATGGTGTTGAACAGAAGCAGCTGGCTTTAATTGCAAAGCAGAAGGAGGCTTTTGCTAAACTTAGAGAAGAAAAGGAACTGGCTTGCAGTTTTGTTGGAAAGCTTTTTGAACGAACTGATTTTTTACGCTACAGTTCTAATTCTGATTTTGCAGAAAACGAAAAAAATGAATTGCTGGAATCTATTGTTAAAAATATAGAGCTTCTTGAAAAGGTAAAGCTTGTAGTAGAGTCGGGAGGTGGCAATGCTTAGTTTTCAAAATCCTGTTGCGTTTCTGTTGCTGCTTTTAATTCCTGTTTTAATAATTTTACGGAAGCTTAAGATTTTTACTTCAATTACATTTCCTATGGTTCTTTCTGATTGGAACGGTAAGGCTTTTAAATGGAACGGAAAACCACGAAAACTTATGTCTCTTTTTGCAAAAGCGATTTTGTTTGCTGGATTTATTTGTGTGGTGGCGGCTTTTGCAGATCCTGTAATTTCGTGGCAGGAAAAGGTTTATACCTCTTTAGGTACAGATATTGTCTTTGTGGTAGATACAAGTCCTTCTATGGCGGCAAAAGATGTGGATGGAACAACAAGACTGGAAGCGGCAAAAAATACAATTAAAACAGTGGCACAAGAACACGATGGTTACAGATTTGGTATTGTGGCATTGGGCAGTAATTCTGCGGTTTATGTACCTCCAACTGGAGATTTTGCAACTTTTTCTAAAAAATTGGGAGAAATAAAGGTTGGTATTTTAGGAAATGGTTCTGCTATTGGCGACGGTCTTAGCACGGCAGTTTGTCATTTGGTTTCTTCATCGGCGCCAAAAAAGTGCATTATTCTTTTAACCGATGGGGAAAATAATGCGGGAGAGATTCATCCAGAGACGGCGGCAAAATTGGCTTCGGAAAAAAACATTGCCCTTTATGTGGTTGGAATTGGTTCCAAGGGGTCTGTCCCTATTGAATATACGGATCCTGTTTCTGGAAAGTTGTATTCGGGTTATCTTGATTCTAATTTTAATTCGGCGAGTTTACGAAAAATTGCTTCTGTGGGAAATGGTGGTTATTTTGAAGTTAGAAGTACCAGTGAATTATTGGAGACTTTTAATTCTGTTGCAAAAAAAGAAAGCGTAACTCAGAGTTTTACTTATAGAAATGTAAATGAATTGATTTATGATAAGTTTTTGTTTATTGGATTCCTGCTTTTAGGCTTTGCCTGGGTTATTAAACGAGTTTTGTTGAATGAGCTTGTTTAAGTTATTGCAATTGCTTTTGCTTTTGATTTTGATTTTGATTTTGATTTTGATTTTGATTTTTGTGGCTTACGGCTATGAGGAGTTTGAGTTTGTCGAATCCTTATCGTGGGTTATTTTGAAGGTGTAAAAATGAATATTACTTGTGAACGACCTTATGCTTTATTTGGACTTCTATTTGTTATTCCTTTAATTGTGTCACTCTTTTTTAAAATTAAAAACTTAAATTATAATTTTTCGAAAAATAGTCTTTGGCAGAGGAAAAAGAAGGGTTCTTTCAGATTTATAAATTATAAAAAAATGATAGTTATTCGGGCAATTTTTCATTCTTTGGCCTGGTGTATGCTGGTTCTGGCTTATTCAAAGCTTTATTGGGGAACTTATCTTATGCCGGTTCAGAAAAGTGGTTGTGCGGTCAGTATGGTTTTTGATATTTCTAACAGTATGCTGGCTAAGGATTGTCCTGGTTCTCTTCCTAATGAAAAAACTCGATTGGAAGCTTCTTGCATTTACGCCCATAAATTGCTGGAAAAATTAAAAGAAAATGGAGTTCCGGTTTCTGTGGTTTTGGCAAAAGGGGAAGGAATAACTGCAATTCCAATTACGGAAGATTATGAAATGGTGGAATCATTGCTGGATGTAATGTCTCCTTCTTTAATGACGGCTCCTGGCACTAGTCTTGGAAAAGGACTTTTGAGAGCGAAAAATAGTTTTCCAACTAATTATTCTTTTGCGGGGCGAGTGTGGCTTTTTACCGATGGGGAAGAAACGGACGGTCATTTGAAGAATGCTATAATTGATTGTGTAAAAGCGGGTATTCCTGTTTCGATTATTGGTTTTGGAAGTGAAGATGAATCGGAAGTATTGGCGGGAGACGGTAAAACTTTAATAAAAACTGCACTTCGTTCGGATCGTATTTTGAATACTATTTCGGAGGCAGAAAAAGGGCTGGATTTTTATAAGAATCAGATAAGTGTAAGTTATATTAATTCAAACGAAAAAGGTTCTGCTTTTAAACTTCTTGCTCAAACTAAAAATGATAATGGGCAGATTATTTCTTATGAAAGTAAGCCAGTTCCTCGTTATAAGTTCTTTTTGATTATGGCAATTTTCTTTTTTTCTTTTAGCTACATTTTTACAGAGTTCGATTTTAATAGGTTTTTTGGAGAATCAAAATCGGTAAAACGGGGAAGTTTTATTTCGCTGGTGGTTGTTCTTTTGCTTTTATCTGGTTGTTCCAATAATACTGTGGATATTTTGAAAGGAAGCTATTCTTTTAGTCGCAAACAATATAGACATGCAGTTTCATATTTTGTGGATGTGGTAGATTCTTCCAGGTATGATGCAGATTCAACGGTTTATGATTATGCCTTGTATGATTTAGGAACTGCCTATTTGATGTTGAATGAAGAATCGGCTTCTATGGAAAAGTTTGGGCTTATTTCTGATAAGGCTCCTGATAATGTTCGCTTTGGAGCTTTTTATAATGCGGGCGTTGTAGCTCACAAAAAAGGAGATTATGAAGCGGCATTGCAATTTTTTAGAAAAGCACTGGAAATTGACAGTTCAAAGATAGAAGCAAAAATCAATTTTGAATTATCCTTGCAGCAGGTGGAAGAAAATGTGAATCAAGCTGAAAGTAAGGCAATTCCTGCTTCTGAAGAGTCTGTGGCGGAACCAGAGTTGGAAAAATCAATTTTTGAAAGAATTAGAGAAAAAGATCAGCAGCAATGGAAAAATAGCGAATCTACTCAAACTTCTGATTTAGCAGAGGATTATTAAAATGAATTGGTTTAAAAATAATAACGATAGAAAAAAATCCTATAAAATGCGGGGAATGGATAATTTGAAAAAAATATTTGTTTTTGCAATTATCTTTTTGGGTATGTGGGAGCTTTTTTCTCAAAATATTGCATCTGGCGGGGTAAAACCTAATTTGACCAGCGCTATGATAAAAGCTCTTCGCATTGTTCCTTCGGAAGGCCAGCAGCATTATACAAATAAAAGCATAAAGTTTGAAGTTTTAATTCCTTATGTAAAGCCAAATCAGGTTGAAATTGAAACTCCAGTGGAACAAAACAAGATTTCCTTTAAGTCACTGCGGAGAGTAGAAGATTTTTCTGAATATGGTGGTACAAAAATAGAAATATGGTTTTCTTTTTCCGAAGCTGGAATATATAAAATTAAACCTTTGAATGTGCGCATAAAAAATATTTCTCGAACAATTCAATTTTCGCCCTTTGAAGTGTCGGTAAATCCAATGGAATTAACTCCGGTTGTATTGGTGGAATTTGAAAATGGCGTGGTGGTTTCCAGTGAAGATAAAGGAAAGACTTTAACTGCTCTTTCTACTAAGCCTGTAATGAGTGTTAGGACTGGGGAAAAAATCAATTTTAAAATTGAATTAAAATATGCGGTGCAGCTGGTGCAATTTAACTGGGATTTACCAAGAGATTCAATTTTTACCAAGCAGAAGGACTATGAAATAACGGAAATTAAACCAAGAGATAAGGTTTATTCTGAAGATATTATTCCTGTTGCAGATTTTGAATGGACGCCTCTGGTTTCTGGACAAATAGATTTTCCAAGATTCTATTTAAGTTCTACAGGATATAATGGAATAAAAAGCAATCTTGTGTTGCCGTCATTTTTTGTAAATGTGGAAAAAGCTTCTGCCGAAACGATTGAACAGGAAAATTCGGCTTATGATTTTGCCTTTGAATTTGATGAAATTGAAAATGGGGAAGAATCAAAATTGCAGTTTATTCTGGCTGATTGTTATGAAATTGCAAGACTTCGTTCAAAAGAAAGACATTCCTTTTTTCCACAAGCAAGTCTGGCGCGAAAAGAATTTGAAGAGAGTTTGGGGCTTCCTTCCGAGCGAAAAGAATTTTCTGTTATTTTTTTGCTGGTAGCGATGATTTCAGTTATATTCTTTTTAGTGCTTCTTGTGTTTTTCATTTCGCAAAAAAGGCCTGGGGCTTATGTTTTTTCTGCGGCTTTTTTAATTACATCAATCGCATTTTTTGTTTTTGCCACAATTAAAGCCAATGAAAAATATGCAGTAAGTAAAGGTTGTAGGATTTCTACGATTCCAGAAACATCTGCCGAGGTAAAATCTGTTATTCCGGCTGGCAACAGAGTGCAGATTGTGGAAGAGACGGATGAATGGTATTACATTTTACTTGGTGAAAATGGCGGCTGGTGCAAAAAAGAAGAAGTTATTCTTATAAAATAAATAGTCTAAAAAAAATACAATTTTGCGGGGTTTTTTATGGATATGAACGATATTCTGAATCAATGGGATCAGATTCAGGCAGATAAAGTAAAAAAACAAAAAGAAAGTGGAAAAAATACAGTTTCTCATAAAAAAGCCAATGCACCTACGCCAGAGGAAAAAGCGGCTAAAGCGGAAAAGGATTTTGAAGCAAAAATGCGGCAGGAAAACGAAAAAGAAATAAATCCTATGGAATTGTGGTTAAGACGCTATGGCACTGTTGATAAAGATAAGCTGGCAGAGGAAAACTACGAGCGAACAAAAGAAATGGATAGAAATTATCTTATCAATATGCGGCCTGAAGCCAGAATTGATTTACACGGACTGCACAAAGATGAAGCCGAAGCACGATTAAATCTTTTTATTGCGGATTGCAAGTTGAAAGGTTTGAAAAAAGTGATGATAATTCATGGAAAAGGTAATCATACGACGGGGACAGACCCTGTGCTTGGAGAACTGGTGCGCAAGTTTATAGAAAGAGATAATCGCTGCGGTATGTCTGGTCATCCAAAAAACAAAATTGAAGGTGGAACTGGAGCAACTTGGGTTATAATAAAATAAAAAGCTTATAGCCTATTTAAAAATCCTATTGTATAATGAAGTATTATGAAGAAGGTTCTAATTATTGATTCTCATCAGCTGTTCAGGGATTTTCTTAAACAAAAGTTAGCCGATGATCAGATTGAAGTTATCATTACTCAGGAAAATAGAGATACTTACTCTAAATTAATAAATGTTCTTCCAAACCTCATCATTTTGGATATTCCAGAAGACAGAACTGAAGTTATGGAGTTTCTAGAAAAAAAGGGAAACGATCCAAATACTGTTTCTATTCCTGTTATTGTTACAGGACCTTCTGTTGAAAAATCCAGTCTGGCCGCCCTTGCAAAATATGGTGTAATAAAATATTTTCCAAAACCAATCCAGTTTGATGTTTTTTTTGATGCTATTGGCAATATTCTGAATATTCCTCTTTCTATAGATACAACTCCATGTGTGCTAGACTTACATCGAAATGGAAATGTGGTTTTTATAGAACTGGCTTTGGGCTTAAATCGTGAAAAAATTGCCCTTATTCAATATATGCTTACAGAATTGATTGAGCAGGAAAACATAGAATCTCCAAGAATCATTATTATGCTTACCAATTTGGAGTTTTCTTTTGTAGACGGTTATAATCTTGAGTTTTTAATTGAGAATGTTATAAGTTGTCCTCGGGTTCATAATAAAAATGTCAAAATACTTTCATTAAGCACCTTTGTTCGAGAAATGGTAGACGGTCATTCAGCTTTTGATGGTATTGAAGTTTCTTCCAATCTGCCAAAGGTTTTAAACTCGGTTGTAGACACTTCTTATGCTTTGAACCTTTCCGATGTTATTACCGACCGAATATTGTTCCGCTCCAATGAATATGAAGATGAACTGAACTCCATAGAAACCCGTTTTTCTTCTGATGGAAGTGATGGCCAAAAAATGGTTGTCAAAAATGATGGGACGGTTCTTTCTGTGGCAATTATTGACAGCGATATTCAGATTCAAAAATTAACAAAAGCCAGTTTTGAAGCCGTGGGAGCAAATTGTTCCGTTTACAGTTCTGGGAAAGCCTTTTTGGACGATTATGATTCCGATAAGTTTTCTCTTATAGTTCTGGATGTTATGGTTTCCGATAGCACAGGACTTACAGTGCTTCAGCAGATGAATAATCGTTACGATGCACCTCCTGTTGTGGTTTATTCTCAAAACTTCCAGAAAGATTTGGTTGTAAAAGCTTTGAGCCTTGGAGCAAAAAATTATTTAACAAAACCCCAAAAACCGAATGTTCTGGTGCAAAAATGTCTTTCTGTATTAAAAGCCGAGTTCTAAACTATGAAAATTAATTTGCACACTCACACAACCTTTTGCGACGGAAATAATTCTCCTCAGGAAATGATAGAAGCCGCAATTGAAAAAGGATTTTCTGTCATAGGTTTTTCTGGGCATTCTTTGTTTCCTTTTGCTCGTAGTTGGCATATTGCACCAGGTAATTTTGAAAACTATGTTCAGACCATCAATTCTCTGGCAGAAAAATACGCCGAAAAAATCCAGGTTCTTTGTGGTTTTGAGGCCGATTTTTTTCCAGGAGTGTCGATTCCTACAAAACAACAGTACGAATTATTAAAGCCCGACTATCTTATAGGTTCTGTTCATTATGTAGTTTCCGAAAAAGGCCATTATTCCGTAGACAATTCAGTAGATAAAGTTCGCCATAATCTTATTCGCCTTTATGGAGATTCAAAAGGTAATATTGATGGAAAACGAGCTGTTTGTGAATATTTTGAAGCCCAGCGGAAAATGCTTCAAGTGGGAGACTTTGACATTTTAGGACATCCTGATGTAATTAGAAAGAGAAATGATATTCTTCATTTTTTTGATGATTCTGAAAGCTGGTATAAAGAAGAATTAAAACTTACCGCAAAGGCAGCCGCTTCTAGTGGAGTGGTAGTGGAAATAAATACAGGCGGACTTGCTCGGGGAGCTATAAAAGATTTTTATCCTTCGGAATATTTTTTGCAGTGTTTGTTTGATAATGGAGTTCCTGTGTGCATAAACTCAGATTCTCATGAACTTAATACTTTGGATTTTGCTTTTGATGAGGCGGCTAGTTTTGCAAAAAAAATTGGTTATAAAGAATTGATTTATCCGTATAAGAATCAGCGGACAGTTGTAAAACTTTAAGTTTGGGCGAAAATTGCAGATTTAGAATTAAGATGGATGGTGTGCTACCAACAAAGTTTGAATTGTAAAATACTTTTTATGGCAAAAAAACTACAGTCTTTTCGGTTTTGAGTTTTAAACTTTGAGACTGTAGCCCTTTGAGATATAAATAGAAAATTATAGCTGATTATCTAGCCTGTCGCTTTCTTTTTTCTGCCGCTTCCTGACAAGGCATACACATAACAGCCCATGGAATTATTTCAAGACGAGTTTCTGGAATTTCCTTACCACAACTCAAGCAGTGGCCGTATTTTCCTTGGTGAATTCTATCCAGAGCGTTGTTTATGGCAGTTAATCGAATGGCATCCTGTGTTCCCAATGCAGTCAGCAAAGTTCTATCAATTGCATCAGAAGCAACATCAGCTTCGTCACCAGATTCAACAGTTTTTACCAAATCTTTCATATCATCACTCTGACCAGCCAAAGTTGCAAGGATTTCAGTTCTTCGTTTTTTTAATTCATTTTCCATTTTATCGATAAATTCTTGATTCACTTTTTTATTCCCCCTAGGTTGTGACAAAATAAACCCTGTGTTTGTCGTGTTGTCAATTTAAGATGTTTTGTATATACTAATATAAATGTAATTTTGCAAAAAGACAAATTTTTTTTGCAAAAAAATAACTAATAATCTATTATATTTTTTTAAGGGAAACTATGGCAAAAGAAGAAGCAATTGAAGTTGAAGGTGTTGTAAAAGAAGCTTTACCAAACACAACCTTCCGTGTTGAGTTGACAAATGGTCACATAATTATGGCTCACTTATCTGGAAAAATGAGAAAGCATTATATTAAGATTGTTCCAGGTGACAGTGTAAAGGTTGCTCTTTCTCCATACGATTTAAACAAAGGAAGAATCATCTTCCGCCAGAGATAATTCGTATAAGAACTTCAAAAGATTTATCACTGATTTACCCGATAAATTAAGGCTTTCCGTGAAAAAGAGGGAAGCCTTTTTTGTAATAATACTTTTATAAAATTATTTTAAATACCATTGAATAGAAATATTTAATAAGAGGAATATAAAATGACACTTTATGAAGATTTAAAATGGCGTGGTCTTATAAAAGATGTAGCCGGAGAAGAAGCAGATTTACAGAAAATACTTGACGGTGCACCTTTTTCTTTTTATTGGGGGACAGACCCAACCGCCGATTCCCTGCACATTGGCCACTATTCATCTCTCTGTATGGCAAAAAGACTGGCAAATGCCGGACATCATCCAGTACTTCTTTGTGGTGGTGCAACAGGTAGAATTGGAGATCCTCGCCCAACTGCAGAACGGGAAATTATTTCAGAAGAAACAGTAAATAAAAATATCAACGGAATCCGTGCTCAGGTTCAGACAATAGTTCCACAGGCCGAATTGGTAGATAACTACGAATGGACAAAAGATTACACATTCCTGAACTTTCTTCGCGACATCGGTAAATACATCAATGTAAACTACATGTTGGACAAAGATATTATCCGCCGCCGCCTTGAAACAGGTATTACCTTTGCCGAGTTTTCTTATATGCTTTTGCAGGGTTACGACTTCCTTCACCTCTATCAGGAAAAGAAATGTATAATGCAGGTAGCAGGTAGCGACCAGTGGGGTAACATTACAACCGGTGTAGATTTAATTCGCAAGGTTGTAGATGGAACCGCTTACGCCTTTACTATGCCTTTGATTCTTGACGCAACAGGTAAAAAGTTCGGAAAATCAGAAGGAAACGCCCTTTGGTTAAATAAAGAAAAAACCGCTCCTTACGCAATTTATCAGTATCTTATCAACTCTGATGACTCAAAAGTTCTGGAATATCTTAAAGTGTTCACATTCCTTACAAAAGAACAGATTGAAGATATTTATGCCCAGCATCTTGCCGCTCCAGAAAAACGAATTGCACAGAAAACTTTGGCATGGGAAATTGTTAAGGATTTACATGGCGAAGCAGAAGCAAACAACGCAGTTCAGGTTAGCGAAAAACTTTTTGCTGGCGATTTCAAAGGTCTTTCGGTAAATGATATTTTGACCGGAATGAAAGGCGTTCCAACTTTCAAATATACAGAAGAGCTTCCTTTGGTAGATGTTTTGGTTAATAACAAAATGGCCAGTTCAAAACGCGAGGCCAGAGAGTTCATTAAAAATAACGCAATTTCCATCAACGGCGAAATTGTAAACGATGAAACTAAAATTATTACAAAAGATATGGCCTTGGAAGGTAAAGTAATTATCTTCCGCCGAGGTAAGAAAAAGTATTATCTTGCCGAACTTTAGTCTTAGCTTTTCTTTTATTCGGGCGAAACGGTTATTTAGCGATGTATTACAACCACAAAAGCATCGCTTATAACCGCCTAACGGCCTTCCAGGGCTTACCTAACGGCCGGTTTCGCTATCGCTCAACTATGCTGGCGCATACCCTTCCACGCCTTCGCAAGCCCTTTTATTTTTTACTTGTTTTTTTCACTTTTTCCTAAATATTTAATTATCCTCAAGGAACGAACCATACCTTTAATTCCATTGGCAATAACACCAACACAAATTAAAAATCCAAAAGGGAAATAAATAGAAAAGCGTAAAGAAGCAAATCCTAAAATAGTTTGAACAAGTTTTGCAATAAAAGTAGAAATGTAGCTTTCTTTATTTGAATAATTATTTGAATTATAGTTCCAGTTGTATCTATTATATTGACCTTTTTCTTCCTGGTTGCTACTTTGGTTCTGTGAATCTGTAAACCATTGCCAGAAAGTTTCTTCCGTAGAGTAAGTGTTGTAATTATTATAGGAATTATAAGTGTTGGAATAATCAGCTCTGGAATCTTCAGTTCGTCCAGTTAAATCATACATACGGCGTTTTTCTTCATTTCCAAGAACTTCGTAAGCTGCAGTAACCTTTTTAAACATTTCTTCAGCTTCTTTGTTATCTGGATTCCTATCCGGATGATATTTAATAGCCTTAGCCCGGTAAGCCTTTTTAATTTCTTCCAGCGTAGCCGTTTTTTCCACACCTAATAAATCGTAGTAATTATCCATACTAGTAAAATAATAATAAAATCATTTTGTTACAAGTTTTTTTATTCCCAGATTTCACACATTCCTCATTCCCAGATTGTATGGAAATCTATTATTACTTTTTGCACTTAGCCTGTAAAAACTGTTTTTATATTTGTAGATTGCCTGTAAAAACTGTTTTTATACACACAACACATTAAAAATAACGAGAGGGAAGGAAGAATCTGGCAGAAAGGCTCTGAGTGCTGTTTGATAGTTTCCATGCAGTGCTCAGCGTCTAGCGAACTAGTGAGCGGTTCTGACAGAGGCTTTCTGACTGGTAGTTATTTTTTTGTAAATTGCCTGTAAAACAGTTTTTAATTTCCCAATGTACAAAAAAAACGCAAGGGAAGAAGACGAATGACAGAAAGGCTCTGAGTGCTGTTGAATAGTTTCCATACAGCGCTCAGCGTCTAGCGAGATATCGAGTGGTTCTGGCAGACGGCTTCTGACTGGAAGTTTTTTTATTTGCACTTTGCCTTTAAAAACTGTTTTTATATACTTAGTCTTAGTAAATGACTTTTTTGAAGTATTTTGGTATAGTTTTATTATGAAGAAACTTGCAAAGTATTTTTTTATTACAGTTTTAATCACCCTTTCTTTAGGACTCTTTGCTTCCTGTAAAGAAAAAATTATGGGCTACAGTGTAGTTCTTTGGAATATTCCAGAATACAATCTTCAGGGCGGCGACATTGTTCCTGTATACATCCGTTCAAATATTTCTCATGTATATGTTATTGGCAACGAAAACAATACAAAAGTAGAAATCCCTTTGTGGAAACTTACCGAACCTGTTAAGAAAAAGCAGATAGATGTCATTCAGAAAAAATATTCGGAATACGCCCATTTTTATGCATCCGTAAAAGCCGATGGACTTCCTTCTAGAGCAGAGCCAGTTAATACTTCTAAACAGGTTTATCGTTTGCGAAAAGGCGAAACTATAAAAATCCTTTATAAAGGAAATGGACAAGCACCAATGACTGGTGGAAAACCTTTGGAAGGCGATTGGTTTAGAATCTTAACAGAAAATGGAACTCAGGGCTGGTGTTTCTCTTATAATCTCAATCTTTATGAAGCAGATATAAACTGCGCTCCTCTCGCTGGTTACGAAATTGAAATAGAAGAGGAAGCCGATTTGTATTATGAACACATTATTAATAAAGTCTGGTATCCAGATAACTTCCGCACAATGATAAATACAGGAAATATCGATTTAACAAAGATTCATCCTTCGTACAATTTTACTCTTGATACAGAAAACAATAAGGTCAATTTAAACCTTAGCAATATTCACGAAAGCTGGAACTTTGAAGGTTATACAAAAACTGACGAAAAACAATACACGCTTAAAAATATTCCAATCATTGTTATATATAAACGCTCTGGTTATATTGTTGTCCGCTACACAGATTCTAGTGGAAAACCTCAGGAACTTAATTTTGTTTCTATTGAAGAAGATATCAGCGAAATTATTGCCAATGAAAAAACACGGCGGGTAGAATCCTTTAATAAACTTGTGGAATATGGACCAAAGTTCTCTAGTAAGAGTTATGGTACATTAACATTAAATGAAGCAGGTTCATTCCGCTGGACAAACTATAAACTTTTGGTTCCTTCTATAATTAGTGCTACAGCCAAAAATGCGGGAACTGCTTATGTAAAATATGCTTTGTCAAAATCTCTTGCGGCAAATTACGATGGAGTTTTAACTTTGAAGTTTGATGGAATGAATGAAGAAGTTAACTTCCTTTACAGAATGGAAGATGGTCGTTTACGATTGGAAGACGCAACAGAAGCTTCTTATGATGGAAATCTTGTTACGGCAAAGGGTTCCAGCCCAATCATCATTTCGTTTACAAACAATTAGTTTAATAAGGTTATAAAAATGGCATTTGTTCAATTTTCCCAGGTTTCTTTAGCTTTTGGGGACAGAGATATTCTTAAAAATGTAACAATAAATCTTCAGACGGGTTCAAAAGTTGCATTAACTGGAGCCAATGGAGCTGGAAAGTCAACTCTTATAAAGGTGTTGGCTGGACTTGTAAAACCAGATTCTGGCTCTCGTGCGGTTCAAAAAGATTCTAGAATTGCATATCTTCCTCAGTCTGGATTAACTCATCATGGAACAACTCTTATAGAAGAAGCAGATAAAGCCTTTGAGTTTGGTTACGAAATGCAGCGACAGATTGATGAAATTGGTGATATGCTTAAAAATAATCCAGAAAACACTAATGCATTGGTTGAACGGCAGTCGGAATTAATTCAAAAGCTTGAAGATTCAAACTGGCATCGTCGTTCTGCTCTGGCTGAATCTATTTTGTTGGGTCTTGGATTTACCCGTGCCGATTTTGAAAAGAAAACCGAAGAGTTCAGCGGTGGATGGCAGATGCGAATTGCTCTTGCCAAAGCACTTATGCAAACTCCAGATATTCTTTTGTTGGACGAACCTACAAACTATCTGGACATAGAAGCAAGAAGCTGGCTGGAAGAGTTTTTGCAGAATTTTAAAGGTGGCTTTTTACTTGTAAGTCATGACCGATATTTTCTTGATGTTACAATCAACGAAGTTTATGAGCTTTTTGGTGGAGACTTAAAGCGTTATGCCGGTAATTTTAGTCATTATGAAAAAGTGCGGGAAGTTGAACTTCAAACTTTAATTGCCGCCTATGAACAGCAACAACAGGAAATAAATAAGCTGGAAGATTTTATAAACCGTTTTGGTTATAAAGCAACTAAAGCGGCTCAGGCACAGGAATATCAGAAAAAACTGGATAAAATGGTTCGCATAGAGATTCCTGAAAGTCTTAAAAAAATCCATTTTACTTTTCCTCCTGCTCCTCATGCGGGAAGGCTTGTTTTACGAATGAATAATATTTGTAAAAGCTATGACGGAAACTTTAATGTTCTTGATAATCTGGAACTTACAGTGGAAAATGGTCAAAGGCTGGTGGTTGCGGGAAGAAATGGTGCGGGAAAATCTACACTGCTTAGAATTATTGCAGAACAGGATAAGGCTTTTTCTGGAGATGTGAATCTGGGCGCTGGTGTTAAGATTGGCTATTTTAGTCAGGATAATGCGGAAACTATAAAAGGAAATCAGTCGATTTTGGATTATCTTGAAAGTGTAGCTCCTTTAGAATTGATTCCAAAACTTAGAGATATGCTGGGGGCTTTTTTGTTCCGTGGCGATGATGTTTATAAGTCTCTGGATGTTTTGTCTGGTGGAGAAAAAAGTAGGATTGCGTTGCTTCAGCTTTTGTTAAGCCCTGTAAATCTTTTGGTGCTGGATGAACCTACGAACCATCTGGATATTCATTCTAAGGATGTTTTGTTAAAGGCCCTTAAAGATTTTGGCGGTTCTGTGGTTTTTGTAAGTCATGACCGTGGATTTATTGAGCAATTGGCAACTCAGGTTTTGCATCTTGAGCCTGGAAAGTTTATGTATTATCCGGGGGATTATGTTTATTACAACGAACAGATGATTGCGCGGAATTGTCTGGAAGAAAGTGGTTCAGTAAGCGAAAAACCGAAATCAGAAGCAAAAACAGATTTATCTTCTGGAGAATCTTCTACAAAGCTTTCTTGGGAAGAACAGAAAAAACTTGAAGCAGAACGGCGTAAGAAAGAAAAAGAAATTGCTAAGCTGGAAGAAGAAATTGCAACTTTGGAAGCAAAAAAAGCTGAACTGGAAGCAAAAATGGCGGATCCTGCAGTTTATTCCAATGGAGAAAAGGCAAAGGCTGTTCAGCGTGAAATTGGAGAAGTTTGTGCTAAGATAGACGAAGTTACCGAAAAATGGATGGAAATAAGTGAGTAACAAATAAATGAGGAGGCAGAGATTTCGCTTTCTCAGGAGGAATATATGGAAAGAAAAATTTTAAATAACTATGGTAGCTTTGATGTTACTTTTGTAAAAGGAAAAGGTTCCACACTTTGGGATGTTAATGGAAAAAAATATATAGATTTTATTGCTGGAATTGGGGTTAATTGTCTTGGTCATAATTATAAACCTCTTGTAAAGGCAATTGCAGATCAAACTAAACGACAGATTCATATTTCTAATTACTATTTTTCTGATATAGGGCTTGCCTTTGCCGATGAATTGCTGGCAATTACAGGTTTTGAGCATGGATATTTTGGTAATTCCGGGGCAGAAGCAAATGAAGCGGCAATTAAACTTGCAAGAAAATACGGGCAGTTGAACGGTGGCAGCAAAAGAAAGACAATTGTTACATTGGAATCTTCTTTTCATGGAAGAACTTTGGCAACATTAACTGCTACTGGGCAAGATAAGTTTCATCCAGAATGTTTTGCACCTTATCTAGAAGGATTTAAAACAATTAAAGCAAACGATTTTGAAGCTTTAAAAACTGCGTTTGATGATACAACGGCCGCTTTGTTTATGGAATGTATTCAGGGTGAAGGAGGCGTAAACCTTTTGGATCCTGAATGGGCAAAAGCTGCCGCTGCCGCTGCCAGAGAAGCTGGTGCAATTGTAATGGCAGATGAAGTTCAGACTGGTATTGGAAGAACCGGTACTTTCCTCGCAAGTGACTGGCTTGGATTTGAACCAGAAGTTGTTACTCTTGCAAAAGGCATTGCAGGTGGAGTTCCAATGGGCGTTTGTTTATTCCGTGGAAAGGCCGCAGAAGTTTTTGTGGCGGGAGATCATCAGTCAACATTTGCGGGAAACCCTTTGGCTTGTGCGGCTGGTTGTGTTGTTGCAGAAACTGTAAGCAATCTTTTCTTTTTGGATAAGGTTAATGCAAAGGGTGAATATATTAGAAATGCTATTTCCAGCTGGAATATTCCAATTGTAAAGGAAGTTCGTGGAAAAGGCCTTATGATTGGAACTCAGATTGATTCTTCTGTAAAACCATTTGATATTGAAGTACGCTGTTTGGAAAAAGGTTTGTGTACAACGGTTGCTGGTAGCGATGTGGTTAGATTCCTTCCGCCATTGAATATTTCTGAAAAAGAAATTGACGAAGGGCTTAAGATTTTTAAAGAAGTTTTGGAAGAGTTTTCTAAATAATTTATGGGACTTGCCAAGGCGTGGAGCCCCGTAGTCCACTGGACTGAAGCCCGCAGGGCTGAAGGAAGCGGATGAGCGGTAGCGAAGGGCGGAAGGCCGTTTTGTGGTTAAGATGCGGCCCAAAATCTAAATTGAAAAGGCTTAAAATGAAAAAACTTTTTGCGGAACTGACATTTTTGTTTCTCGGAATAAAATTGTTTGCGGGTGTGATGGAGGTTCCCCGAAAAGTTTTTGTACTTTCTACGACATATTTTGATTTTTTGTTTTCGGCGGAGAGTGCTCAGACGGCGCTTTTGCTGGGGGAAGAGGCGGATGATTTTTACCTTGAAGCAAAGGAAGCTTTTGGCAATTCTTACGATTTTAAAACTTTGGTGGTGATTTCTCCGGATTCTGAACGGCTTTTGGTTCATTATAGTCCTTCGCCTTATAATAGGATTTTGGTTTTTGAGGGAAGAAAGGGTTCTGAGCAGGAAAGTTATAAAAATGGGCTTAGGTCGCTGTTTAGATATGAAGTTTCGCGGGCAGTGAGTCAGTCGGTTCGCAGTGATTTGTGGGAAAAAATCTCGGAGCATGTGGGCGGGGATTCTTTGCAGCCGGTGGCTTTGATGAATATGCCTTTTTCGTTTTTGGAAGGGGCGGTTTCGGCGGAATTGGCTGATGAAGAGGCGGGGCTTTTGAATGATCCGTGGAATCTTCAGCTTTTGGCACAGATGAAAATTGAAAATGTGGTTCCTTCGTTGGCTCAACTTTTTGGGGCGATGGATGTTTTTCCGGGGCAGCAGTTTGCAAAGGTTGCGGGGTCGGCTTTTTGTGCTTATATTCAGCAACGATGGGGTTTGGAGCAATTTAGAAAGCTTTGGCTCGCTTGTGGGGAAATCAGTTTTTTTAAGGTTACAAAATCTATTTTTTTTCAGGTGTATGGTTATTCGCTGGAGCAGGCCTGGTTGGATTTTATTGACTCTATTCCTTTGCCGGAAGATTTGGTGAATGAGGAAATTGGGGAAGGGGCGCTTTTTTTTGATTCGGACGGGGATTGTCTCTATAAGTTTTTGGTGCATACGCCTTATGGGTTTGTTTGGTACGATGATTCGAAAAAGGAAGTGGACATTTACGATACTTTTAGTCCTTTGAAAATGAAAAGTCTTTTGTTCCTGGCAAGTGATGTGGAAAATCTTTCGGTAACGCCGGATGGAAGGTTCTTAATTGTTACGAATGTGCAGGGGGGGAGCAGAAGGGATTTTAAAAGATATTTTACCCGGGTTTTTGATTTGAAGGAAAGGCGCTTTGTAAAGAATTACTTTGAACAGGGGGCGGAAAAATTTCTTCCGGTTTTGTATGGGGGGGATGAGAATTTTTCTGCGGAGGATGGAAATTTTGAGGAAAAGGTAATTTCTGGAGAAGAGGCAAGAGAAAATTTTTTGGAAAAGGAAAATTCTGGGAAAAAGGAAGTTTCTGAAAAATATGAACTGGATGCTTCTGGTGCACTAGTGAAAAAAAACAGTATTCCGAAGGAATTTTCGATTTATGCTCCTGTGAAAGTGGGGGAGAATGGGGCGGCGGTTTTGCTTTGTCGGGAAAATCGGTGGCTTGTGGGAATTTATTCTGGGGATAAAGGGAAAATAGGTGGAAGGTTTTATCAAATAAAATACGGAAATGAAATTTTAGGGCTCAAGAATCTTAGGGTGGTGGATTTGGTGGCAAATTCTGCGCTGGGAATTCAAAAAGCTTTGTTTTTTGATTTTGTTTTGAAGGATAAGCCTGCTTTTTCTAGGTTTGGATTTATTCTTTTGGATGGGGAGAATGTTCCTCAGGGCGTGTTTGTTTTGAGTCAGGATTTTTCTGGCGGAATGAACGACGCAATTTTGGTGAAGGATAAAATTTTCTATTTTTCTCATAAATTTAATCATTGGGATTTTTGTTCGGTGCCTTTTTCGAAGCTGGAATTTGAGAAGGGGGAGCTTTGGGAAATAAATAATTTGTGGGATGGCGAGTTTGGTGTTGCGGGTACTGAGTCTGGTCGTAGGGATTTTGCGGGCACAGAGTATGCTGGTACAGAATATGCTGATACAGAATATGCTGATACAGAATATGCTGATACAGAATATGCTGGTACAAAAAACGCTGTTACAAAAAACACTAGTACGGGGCTGAGCAACCAAGGGAGCGTCGAGGCGGAAAAAATTTATTCCATGGTTTATTCCGACGGTTCCACCAATTATTTTTTGGCCGACAAAATGCTTGCCCAATATAAACCTCTGTCGTTTTTGTTCAATGGCGGCTCTTGGACACCCTTTATGCCGGTTCGCAACATTGACATAATAAACGGTGTGGAAAAACAGCTAGGCGTTGGGCTTACTTTTCAAACTCAGGCAGATCCTTTGCTCATAAATCATTTGCTTTTGTCTGCGGGTGCCCTTTTTATACCAATGGAATTCACCAAACTGTTCAACGGTACAAAAGATAGTCAGGAAAAACTAGCCGCCACCAAACTAGATTTAGAAAAAGATTTTGCCTTTACAGCTTATTACACCAATTCCTCTTTCCCTTTCGATATTTCGTTAGGTGGAATTAGCAAATTTAATTTTGACGGCGAATATACATTAAAAGCAGTTGGCGGTACCAACTTCGAGTTTCCATTTTTAATGGATTTTAGGCGACTGACAATGGATATAAAAGGCTTGTTTATGTCATCAACCTCTTATTGGGACCCACACCAAGTTTCCAACTATCCCGACCTTTCCAACTGGCCTTCAATTCATAATTCCTACAGAAGCTGGCAGGTTGCCTTTGCCCTTCAATATACAAACATTCATCAGTACGGACTGTCCCCTTTAAAAAAAATGGGCATAGAAGCAGGCATGCTCCTTTCTTCCACTTGGGATGTAAATCTCATAGAACTTCAAATAAAATCTAAAAATGCCCTGTCTAAAACGCCCCAAACAAAAACAGAAAAAAATCACGCCATCGAAAACCAGCGATGGAATTACACCTATTCGCCAACTCAAATCAATGCCGGCCTGTTCACCAAACTGGAACTTCCATTTCTCGCCCCATTGCAAAATCGTAACGGCTGGATTTTCTGCTTCCCAACCACAATTTCCGGCGAATTGTTTTATACCAACGGCACCGCCATCGATGTAGACTTTAAAATCCTTCTTCTCGGCAAAGAAATACAAAAAGGCATAGAAAAAATCAATGTTTATTTCCCACGCTTTGGGCTTTATGGCGGTTATGATGTTGCCCTCATTTATGACACCCAAACCGTTGCCTTGCCAGACCTTCGCGATTTTACCCGATTTTACGAAGCTTGTTCAAGTTGTACACTCAACGATAGCATTTATATAAATCTTTGCCTCTTTACAACCCCCGTCGTTGGCAAGTTTTCCGTAAATCAGTTAATTTCTAACATAATTCTTCAATACTATATGCGAACACAGGAATGCAAACTTACTTGTAATTTTGAACTTAAATTGTAGTTTTTTTATTTGGAGCAAGTGGCAATTTTTGTAAAAGAGATTTCCACAAAAAAAATGACCATTGGTAAACCGGCCTTTCGGGGTTCCCTAACGGTCATCGTCCTCAAAAAAAAGAGTTGTCAATTCTTTCCACTTCCGGCAGATCCAGCTTTTAAAATCACCAGATTGTTCAATAAGGTCATTCCTATAGAAAACTAAGGACGCTTGTTGTTCATTGCCATCCATTTTTTGTAGACAACTCTTTTTTTCTGCGGTCGACTAAAGCCCCTACACGCGCGGGCTATAGTCCATTTATATGCAATTATATAGAAAAATTAGAAAATCTTTTTAAACTCCCCAAGCAAAATATCTGTTTCGATTGATGCATCCAAATCTGTAATTTTTCCTTTACCCTTATAAAAATTAATAAGAGGTTCAGTCTGTTCGCGGTAAACATCCATTCTGTGAAGGATAGATTCCTGTTTATCGTCATCGCGCTGGTACAATTCTCCACCACATTTATCACAAACACCTTCAACCTTTGGTTTAAGAGTAAGAACATTGTAGTTTGCACCACAAGCCTTACAAACACGGCGAGTAGAAAGTCTTCTAATAACAATTTCGTCTTTAATTTCAAAGTTTACAACTTTAATGTCAGAAACAAGACCTTCCAACATTTCAGCCTGAGGAATTGTTCTAGGGAATCCGTCAAGAATGTAACCATTAGCACAATCTGGCTGAGCAAGACGATCTTTTACCAATTCAAAAGTCATTTCATCACTAACTAAAGAACCTGAATCAATAATTGCCTTAACTTTAATTCCAAGAGGAGTCTGATTCTTGATGTTTGCACGGAAAATGTCTCCTGTAGAAATATGTGGAATCTTGTAATCTTCTGCAACTTTAACAGCTAAAGAACCTTTTCCAGCTCCTGGTGGTCCTAAAAAAATAAAATTATTCATATTTGTCTCCCAAAAAAAAATTTTTTCGCCCAAGGGCAACATCTACCATTATATATCAGTTTCTCCAAATTGTCAGTATTTAACATAGTAACACAGTCAGAAACACTTTATCGGGCATGGGAATGAGAATTAAGAATTAGGAATGCGGAATTAAGAATTAGGAATTAAGAATGCGGAATTAGGAATTGAGAATTAAGAATTAGGAATTAAGAATTGAGAATTAAGAATGCAGAATTAAGAATGCAGAATTAAAATTGCGGAATTAGGAATTAAAAATTGAGAGTTGAGAATTGATTTTTTTTGAAGTTTGCATGTAAAAACAGTTTTTATATCCCCAATGCATTAAAAAAACGCGAAGGAAGAGGGCGGATGACAGAAAGGCTCTGAGTGCTGATTTATAGTTTCCATACAGCGCTCAGCGTCTAGCGAGATATCGAGCGGTTCTGGCAGACGACTACTGACTGGAAGTTTTTTTTATTTGAAGATTGCCTGTAAAAACTGTTTTTATATTCCCAATGCACAAAAAAACGCAAAGGAAGAAGGCGGATGACAGAAAGGCTCTGAGTGCTGTTTTATAGTTTCCATACAGCGCTCAGTGTCTAGCGAACTAGTGAGCGGTTCTGACAGACGACTACTGACTGGAAGTTTTTTTTATTTGAAGTTTGCACTTAAAAACTGTTTTATATCACAATAGATTAAAAATAACGGGAGGGA
>JAKSTL010000034.1 GCA_024402595.1 Treponema sp.
TTTTAATATATCCCGGAAATGATTCGTTCCACTCGCGATGTGATCAAATTCGTTTGTTGTGTGAAAAAGCAGGATTAATCAGGAAATAATCTATGATTAAATCTATTGTCAATTTGATGAAAAAGGGATTAACCAGTTTTTTTTGTCTCTTGATAAAAGCTTACCAAAAATGTATTTCTCCTTTGCATCCACCGTGCTGTAGATTTACGCCGACATGTTCTGCCTACGCCTTGGAAGCAATTAAAAAATATGGTCCTGGAAAAGGCCTTTTTCTCTCAATTAAACGGATTCTCAAATGCAACCCATTTCATGAAGGCGGATATGATCCGGTTCCGTGAAAATAATGTGAAAAATAATAAGAGGAAAAATAAGTGGATAAGAATACAATTTGGGCTATTGTCCTTTCTACTCTTGTAATTGTTGGTGCATATTTAATAGTGCCTTTGGTAACTGGAAGAAGTTTAATTCCAGAAGTCGAGGTGCCAGTAGAAACAACCGTTCAAGCCGAAAATAATTCAGCAGACGGTTCTACAACTACAATTACAGATTCAATTTTTAATGAAAATGATGCAGTCATTCTTGCAACTTCAGAAGATGATTCATCACAGATAAAATCTGAAGAACTAATTACAATCAATACAGGATGTGCCGAAGTTGTTTTTACAACAAAAGGCGGCGATATTATCAGTTATAAACTGGTAAATCATATTGATATGGACACACAAGAAGGCGTTCAACTTTCTGATAATGTAAATGAAATTAACAGAACTTGTGCTCTTGCCCTTGGTACTGCAGATAACAAAATTATCAATGATATTTTTATTTACGAAAAAATTGATGATTACACATTGCTTTTTAAGAAAAACTTTATTGTTACAGATAAAACAGGCAAAAAAAGTTCATTCACTCTTGGAAAGCGCTACACTTTTAAGCCAAATGATTATATGTTCAAACTGGATGTAATGGTTTATTCTCCAGATGGAACAGGCCTTGATTTAGACGGTGCAGCTTACACATTAAGAACTTCACCACAAATTGGCCCACATTATGATCCAAAACAAAACCGATACGAAAATCGTCAGTTCATTGCCTACAACGGTAAGAAAACAAAAAAAGTTGTTCTTGGAAATAATCAATTCAAACGCTACGACAAAGAAGTTCTTTGGGGTGGTGCTGCCGGTAAATACTTTATTGAATTGATAATTCCAGCAGATCCTTCAATTTGGAATGCAGCTTTCTATTCTTCAAAAATCGAAGTTGAAAATTATGCAAATGCACAGGGCTTGTTTGAACGCCGAGGTTTTACAGGTTCCGAAATTGTTGACTCTTACAATATGTATTTTGGTCCAAGAAACGAAAAAGATTTGAAGCCTTACAATATGGCAGAAAATAATCCTTGGAACTTCAGTGGAAGACTTACAGAAAGTTTGCAGTCAAGTGGATGGCTTAGTTGGCTTGAAACAATTTTGAAATGGTGTTTGGAAATGCTTCACAAAATTGTTTACAACTGGGGTATTTGTATTATTATTTTGACCGTTCTGCTTAAAATTGTTTTGTTCCCACTTTCTGTAAAACAGACAAAAGGAACAATGAAAATGCAGGCACTTCAGCCAAAATTAAAGGCCATTCAAGATAAATACAAGAATGACCAGCAGAGACTTCAAATTGAAACACAAAAGATTTATCAGGAAGCAGGTTATAATCCAGCCAGTGGATGTTTGCCAATGCTTTTCCAATTCCTGGTAATTTTTGCTATGTATAATCTTTTCAATAACTATTTTGAGTTCCGTGGTGCTAGCTTTATTCCAAAATGGATTCCAGACTTAACTGTTGGTGACAGTGTTTATAAGTTTAATTTTAATATTCCTTTACTTGGAAATCAGTTAAGACTTTTACCAATAATTTATGTTGCAACTCAGATTATTTCTGGAAAAATTACACAGGTTACAACTCCTGGTGCAGATCAGAACGGAATGAATATGAAGTTTATGACTTATGGTATGCCATTAATGTTCTTCTTCTTGTTCTACAATGCTCCATCTGGACTTTTGTTATATTGGCTTACAAGTAATATTTTGCAGGTTGCACAGCAGATGATTATGAATAAGTTGACAGCAAAAGGAAAAATAGCTTTAAAAGATTCACCAAAAAATCAGAAAAAAGCACCTGCAAAAGGTAAAGCTCGAAAATAAAAATAATTAAGAGAATTGAAACAGGAGATATAAAATGACTTACGAATATGAAGGTAAGACAGAAAAAGAAGCTATTGAAATGGCTGCAAATGAATTAGGACTCGAAAGAGACCAGTTTGATGTAGAAATACTTGAAACACAGAAAAACTCAATTTTCAAAAAAGGTTATGTAAAGATTAAGGTACATACATTGGATGATTCACGAACATCATCTCGTGCTGCTCATGAAGAAGAAGAGCCAGTAGAAAAACATTCAAGAATCTATGCAGATCCACTTCCACAAGATGAGTTTGAACAGAAATTAATAGAGTTTGTTACATCAATTGTAGAAAAAATGGGCTACGATGTAAAAGTTTCTGTAACTTATCGCGAAAAGCAGAAGATTGGTATTAAAATGGAATCTTCTCATTCTTCAATTTTGATTGGACGCAAAGGTAAAAATCTTGATGCATTGCAGCTTCTTGCAAACATTTATGCAGGTCGCCTTGGTCACGAAGAAATCCGCGTAATTCTTGATACAGAAAATTACAGAATCCGTCGTGAAGAAACTTTGGTTCGTCTTGCTTATACAACAGCAGATAAAGTTCGTTCTTCTCGCAATTCAATTTTGCTTGAACCAATGAATCCTTTTGAACGCCGTCTTATTCACACAACTTTAAACGATATTCCAGATGTAGAAACAAAAAGTGAAGGAGAAGGCTTGTACAAACAGGTTCGCGTTATTTACAAAGGTATTCGCTAATATTTCAATTCAAAATGTTATTTTGCATTAAGTTATATTTTTAATAAGTTTTTACTAATTAAAAATAATGTCTTAAAATTAAAAATCATCGAAAAATTATTCTTTGATTTTTAATTGAGAGTAACTTTTTTGGCAGAATAACATTTTTTATTTATAAACAATAGTAGTTTTCTTGGGAGGTCTTTATGAACGCTTCTAAAAAAATATTTTTGACATCAATTTTGGGATTTGGAATACTTTGTTCCCAGAGTATTTTTGCTCAAAATGCCAATATAAAATCTTTAGTTCCCGCATCACTTTATGATGAACTGGTTTCTAAAGGACAAATTGTTTCTATTCGTGATAATGGAGTTAATTCTTTAGAGTTAATGCCAGATTCAATGTACAAAGAACAGTTAAAATCAAATCTTATAAAAAAAGAACCTAAAAATTATCCTTTTACTTACGAAAGCATTTATCTTAAAAGCAAAGATGAACTTTTAAAATTAAGTAAATCAACCGCTTCTACAATTACGATTGACGATGTTGCAAGAGTTTGCCGTTCAGTTTCTAAAATGCAGGGAATGACTTATTTTTCTTCAACCAAAAATAAAGTTCAAACTCTCTATGATCGTGCATATATGATTGAAGGACCTAACAGCAAAAATGCAATTCCAGATAAAAATACAGGCAATGCAGATGGACAGGTTTCTTACTGTTTGCAAAATGATGCAAGCTTTGGAGAATGTCGTTACAAACTAAATTATAATCAGTCCGAAAATGAAATGCTGGCAGTTTTTTCTAATCTTGATACACTTGGCCTTGGACCTTTTAAAGCAGTTTATCCTGAAAAAATGACAATAAATATTTTGGTTATTGATTGTGGCAAGGATTTATTGGTTTATCTGTATACAGATTTAGACAGTGTTAAATTTCCAGGAATTAAAGGACAGATTACAGATTCTATGACTGCCAGAATGGATGCAGTTTATGATTGGTTTGTAAAACAATTCTAGTAAACTTTGGAGGAAAAAAATAATGAAAAAAATATTATTGGGACTATTGTTAAGTTGTGCAATTTTAATTAGTTGTACTGCTGCTAGCCCAAAAAAGGGGAATAAAATGGAAGTTTTGAATGGAAAAGACGGAGTTTTTGCCGTTTTATCAACAGAAAAAGGTGACATTTACCTTAAGTTATTTTACAAAGAAGTTCCACTAACAGTTACAAACTTTGTTGGTTTGGCAGAAGGAACTCTTGATGCAGCTGCTGGAAAACCATTTTATGATGGTTTAAAATTCCACCGTGTAATTGCAGATTTTATGATTCAGGGTGGTGATCCACGGGGAAATGGTACAGGTGGTCCTGGATATAAGTTCCCAGATGAGTTTGTTGAAGGTTATGTTTTTGATAAACCTGGTAAACTTGCAATGGCAAACTCTGGTCCAAATACAAACGGAAGCCAATTCTTTATTACACATGTACCAACAGATTGGTTGAATTATAAACACACAATTTTTGGTGAAGTTGTTGATGCAGAAAGTCAGAAAGTTGTAAATGCAGTTGCTCAGAATGATACAATTAACTCTATTAAAATTATTCGTAATGGTGCTGATGCTCAGAAGTTTACTGCAACCCAGGCTGATTTTAATAAATTAGTTGAAGCTCAGAAAAAAGCAAACGAAGAAAAAGAAAAAGCCAAAATGGCAAAAGTAATTGAAGGCTGCGACAAAACAGAAAACGGCATTTACTTTAAGGTTATGGAAAAAGGAAACGGTAAAAAAGCTGGTAAAGGCAAAAAAGTTACTGTTGAATACAAAGGATATTTAGTAGACGGAACTTTGTTTGACGGTTCTAAATATTTTATTCCAAACGGCGGACATGAACCTTTGGATTTTAAAACTGGTGCTGGCGAAATGATTCCAGGTTTTGACCTTATGGTACAGGATATGGAATATGGCGAAGTTAGACACATGGTTCTTCCACCAGAATTAGCTTATGGAAGCCGTGGATATCCAGGAGTAATTCCAGGAAACGCTTACATCTGTTTTGATGTTAAACTTGTAAAATAGATTTTGTGAAATTATTTTACATCATTCTAAATTGTCCTTTTGTCATCCCGAACTAGATTCGGGATCTCACAAACAAAAAGTGTTCATCATTTTTAAGTGAGATGCTGAAACCAGTTCAGCATGACAAATTAGATTTATTTTACTGACATTCCAATTGGTGAAACTTCAAACAAAGATTTTGTAGCTTCATAGATTTTTCGCGCAACCAAAGGATTATTCATTGTATAAAGATGAATCCCCTGCACACCATGAGTAACCAAATCTACAATCTGGTCTATAGCATAGGCAATTCCAGCGTCCCGAATAGCATCTGGATAATCGCCATATCTTTCCATCATATCGGTAAACTTTTTAGGAAGAACCGCATTTGTCATACTAACCATTCGTTCAATAGATTTTTTGTTTGTGGCAGGCATAATTCCCGCTTCAATAGGAACATTTATTCCACGAATCTGACATCTTTCCTGAAATCTATAAAACTTTTCATTATCAAAAAACAATTGCGATAAAAGATGAGTTGCTCCAGCATCAACCTTTTTTTTGAGGTTATCAATATCACTGTAAACATTTTCAGATTGTGGATGAAGTTCTGGGTAACAAGCACCGAAAATCTTAAAATATTTTCCATCTTTGCGGTTTGAATCAAAATCACGAATAAATTGAATTAAATCGCTGGCATGAGGAAAATCGTTGCAAGGTTCTTTTCCCTCTACCCTATCACCTCGAAGAGCCAGAATATTTTCTATGCCCGCATCTTTAAATTGATTTAAACAATAAAGTGCATCATTTTTAGTCATATTTATACAAGGCATATGAATTACAGATTCAACCTTACATTCATCTTTAATTCTACGGGCAATGGCAAGAGCATTATCACAATTTTCACTTCCACCAGCACCAAAAGTTACAGAAATAAAATCTGGACGCAAATCTTTAAGCTGATCTAAAGTTGTAAAAATTGTATCAATAGGCATATTTTTTTTAGGTGGGAAAATCTCGAACGAAAAAATGGTTTTATTTGTAAAATTAGATTCTAGTAACATAAAATTATCCTCAATAAAGATTTTTAGTAATTATAAACTTTTTTGTGGGAAAAATCACGAGGGAAAAGGCATTAAAAAAATCTGTAATTTTAGAAAAATCTGGGAAAAAATGATATAATTTTGATGGGTGGTTTTATGAGAAATTCTGGGCATGCAGATTTGCCTCTACATACAGGAACAGTTCCAAAATGGCTTGCCGACCGAATGATGGTTATGGGCACGCTGATAGTAGAATCTCTTGTTGAAAATTATGGACCTGATGAAGTTTTAGTTCGATTAAGTGATCCTTTGTGGTTTCAGAGTTTTGGCGCTGTAATGGGCATGGATTGGCATAGTTCCGGCATTACCACCAGCGTTTTATATGCATTAAAGCGTGGTTTAAATCCTCGTGCGCAGGAATTGGGGCTTTATGTTTGTGGTGGCCGTGGAAAATATTCGCGTATGACGCCCGATGAACTTTTGACAATTGCGGGAAAAACTGGTTTAAACGGCGATGAGCTTGTTCGAAACAGCAAGCTGGTGGCAAAAGTTGATAACAACGCAATTCAAGACGGATTCCAGCTTTATCAGCACAATTTTATTTTGTCTAAAACAGGTAATTGGACAGTTGTTCAGCAGGGAATGAATACTGATGAAAAAAAAGCTCGCCGTTATCATTGGTGTTCCTCTCAGATTCGTTCTTTTGTGGAAGAACCTCACACGGCTGTGGTTGGGGATAATCGCGGCAAAATCTTAAATCTTACCGACCAAAACGCCCGAACCGCCCGCGATTCAATTCTTGAATTAAGTTTAGAGCATCCAGAGCGGGTTCTTAAAGAAATTACGCAGATTGGTAAGCCCGCCAGCCAAATGATTCTTCTTCAAGGAGGGGAAGTGAGCAAGCTCACTGGCCTTCCCCTGTCTCCAGCCAGCAAGCTGTCTTCCGCCACCCCTTCCAGCGGGGAAACAGTAACAACCAATTCCCAAACATCTAGAAAGTCTACTATGCCAACTACACTTCCCCGCAACGCCCCAGAATCAGTTCAGGGAGAATTATTTTCAGTAGAAGAATTACGGGAACTTGGAGCTACAGATTTAGAACCAAAAACAATTCTTCCAAAAGATAAAGTGCAGATAAATGTTGGTGGAAGAAACATTATAATGCCCGCCCATCACGATGTACAAGCTCAAGATGTGGATTTAAAGCGACTTGGTGGAGTTTTAGTTACCGCTTACGAAAGTCAGCCAAAAGATTTTGAAAGCTTAATGCTTACTCCAGGTCTTGGTCCACGCACACTTCAATCTTTAGCTTTAGTTAGCGAAGTAATTTACGGAACTCCATCCAGATTTAATGATCCTGCCAGATTTAGTTTTGCTCACGGTGGAAAAGATGGTCATCCGTTCCCAGTTCCAATTAAGATTTACGATGAATCTATAAGGATTTTACGAGATTCTATTGAAAAGTCAAAATTGGGTTATAAAGATAAATCGGAATGTATTAAACGACTCCACGAAACAGCATTGCGCATTGAAAAAAATTGTTCACCGGAAGTAGATTTTGATGCCGCAATTCGTTTTGAGCGGGAACATTCAGCAGAATGGGATGGTCGAACAGTTTAATTTTGGAATTAAGTAAAAAGGAATAGTTTTGAAAGATATTTCGCAGTTTCCAATTTCGTCATATTTGGAACAAGTTTGCAGTGAATTAAAAGAATCTAAATCTCATTTTTTAGTTTTATCGGCAGAAACGGGCGCTGGTAAATCTACAATTTTGCCTTTAGGTTTGCTGCAAAACTTTGAAGGTAAAATCTTAATAACTCAACCTCGGCGACTTGCAGTTGTTGGCGTTGCAAATCGTGTTGCAGATTTATTGGAAGAGCCTTGTGGAGAAACTGTAGGTTATAAAATCCATCTTGAAAATCAAACCAGTAATAAAACTCGAATGGAAATTGTTACAGAAGCCATTTTGCTTAGATATTTGCAGGAAGATCCATCTTTGGAAGGTTATTCGGTTGTGGTTTTAGATGAGTTTCATGAGCGTTCAATTTATACAGATATGAATCTTGCATTTTTAAAAGAGGCAATGGAACTTCGGGAAGATTTGTATGTAATTGTTATGTCGGCCACTATGGATTCTCAAAAGTTGTTGGAATATTTGAATCCTAAAAAAATGCAATTGGAAAAAATGAATGAAAAATCTGCTTTGGAAACTCCATATTTTAAAGTTCCAGGCAGGCTTTTTCCTGTGGAGATTGAATATAAACAGGAAATGTCAGTAGAAGATGCAATTCAAGCAGTTGTTAAAGAACAATTTTTTAATAAATCTGATTTTTATAAAGGAAAAGGCATTCTTGTTTTTTTGCCCGGCATTGCTGAAATTAAAAAATCATTTCAAAAGCTTTTGGACATTTTTAGAGCCGAAGTTGACGATGGTCGTATTGAGATTTCGATTTTACATTCATCTATTTCCTTTGCGGAACAAAAATATGTGCTTTCTGGTGGAAAAAGAGAGGCTTTAAGAATTATTTTATCATCAGCAATAGCGGAAACTTCTTTAACGGTTCCTGGAATTGTTTGCGTTATAGATTCTGGTTTGGCAAGAATAAATCGTTTGAATGTAGCAACTGGTATGGAAAATCTTGTTACAGAAATTGAAAGTGATTTTTCTGCTGAACAACGAAGTGGTCGAGCTGGGCGAGAAGGTCCTGGAAAATGTATTCGTTTGTGGCCAAAATGGGAACCTCGTGTACAAAATATTCCGCCAGAGATTTTACGCACAGATTTATCACAAGTGGTTTTGGAATGTTCTCAACGCGGGATTTTTGCGGTTAATGGAATTGATTTAATAGATAAACCTTCGGAAGGAGCTTGGAAAAGTGCCTGTAATTTTTTGCGCACTTTGGATTTGTTGCAACTTGATGGGCGAATTACAAAAAAAGGCGAAATTGTTTTGTCTTTAGGTCTTAATCCTCGTTTGGCGTGCATTGCTATTGAGGCGGCAATTTTAGGTGATATTTCTGCTGCGAATCCATTGCTTATAAATTACGGAAATTATGGGGCATCTTCAAAAGAGATTCAGAATAAGTTTTGTCGTGATATTGGCAACAGAGTTGGTAAAATTAGTAAATCGGTTCTTGATAATATAAAATCTCAGGCTGGCGATTTAGATTTATTGATTTTGGCAGGTTTTCCCGACAGATTGGCAAAAAGGATTTCGGAACTTGGGGCGCAAAAAAGAGAGTATCAGTTTCCTAGTGGTCGAAAAGCGGTTTTGTCGGAAAACGATTCTGTAAAAAAAATGGGTAATAATTTGTGCCAATGGATTGTTGCGCCCGAAGTTTTGGCTGGTAATTCTGAAGGTGTAATTTTTTCTTATGAAGTTTTGGCAGATAAAAAAGTGGAAGCTTGGCTGGAAAATCACAGTGAAAGAAAAATCTTTTGTTCTTTTGAAAATGGGAAAATCCGCAAGGAAGAAAATGTTTGTTATGGTGAATTGATTCTTTCTTCCAAAAAACTTCCAACTGAAAAAGATGATTTGTTGAAGGCTTGGATTTATGAGATTGAAAAAAAAGGATTAAAAGCTTTACCAATGGATTTGAAAACAGAGCAGTTTTTGCAGCGGGTTTTGTTTTATTTGCAGCAAAATCAAAATGAAGATGGTAAAAAAGAAAATGAGATTTTTAGTTTAAATGGGGGTCTGTCCCCAGAGTGTTTGAACCCAGATTTGTTTGATTCTAAGCTAGACTTTTTAAAAAAATTGCTGGAAGTAAAAATTGTAACTGGAGTTGGTGAATGGTTGCCTTCTTTTTTTGGGAATGCGTCATCTTTGACTAATGAAATTGTTTATAAGGCGCTTTATTGGTTTTTAAATGGCACAGAAATTGATAAGGAAGTTCCAGAAACAATAATTCTACCGAATAAACAAAAGTGTAAAGTAAAATATGAAGTTCAGGCCTCGTCAGAAGATAAAAACAAATTGGTAATTCGGCCAACTATTGAAATTATAATTCAACGGATTTTTGGTTGTTCAACAGTTCCGCCTGTTTTAGGAATGAAGGTTCTTTTAAAATTACTTTCTCCAGCTAGTCGTCCTTTGCAAATTACAGATGATTTGGAAGGTTTTTGGGTGGGAGCTTGGCCAGAAATCTGTAAAGAAATGAAAGGAAGGTATCCGAAACATTGTTGGGATGTTTAATAAATATCTGTTATGCTGAACTTGTTTTAGCATCTCATTGATAAAAATGTTCGTACAATTAGTGATGAATGTAGCGGTCATTGAGCCTGTCGAAATGACCATTGTACTAAATATGGTAGTTTCTGGTGGTTTTGACAGGCTCAACCACCGTGAAATTGAACTTTTGAGACATCCCCACATTGGTGGTATAAAAAATGAAGGAGCAAAAATGGAAAAGGCGAAAAAAAAATGCGGATTGTTAGAAAGGGCAAATAAGGTGAATCATAAAAAGAATGCTCAATTTGTGGTATGGTCTTTGATTTGTATTTTGTTTGGTTTTGTATTTATTGCTTACGATGTGATTTTGATTATTCGAAGCCCAGGAACTTTTTGGGATATTGTTTTTTCGTTTACACATATTTGGTCGGTTTTAGGTTTATATCTGGATTTTGTTGGAATATATAGACTGATAAAAAAACATAGTTTTTGGAGGATATGGAATAAAGGTTTAAAACTAACGACCGTTTGTTTGTTTACTTTTGTTTCTCTTTTAAGTCTAATAAATCTTTCTTTTATTCTTAGACCTGTTCTTGGAGACGAAAATGATTCTGTGGATTATGTAATTTTACTTGGTGGCGGAATTGATAAAAATGGTAAGCTTCCAGAATCGGTAGAAATGAGAGTAAAAAAGGCAGCGGAATATTTAAAAAAACATGAAAACGCAATTTGTGTAGTTACAGGCGGAACTTTAGATTTTTTACCTTATCCAGAAGCACCCGCACTAAAAGAATATTTGGTAAATCAGGGAATAGATTCTGAAAAAGTTTTAGTAGAAGATATGGCGTTAGATACAATTCAGAACTTTCAATTAAGTTGTAAAATGTTGGCCGATTTTAAAGGAGTCTCTCAAGAAGAGATTTTAAACAGTAAGGTTACCATTGTTACAAGTTATTTTCATTTAAGACGAGCAGAAAGGCTTGCAAATAGAATGGGTTTTAAAAATATAAAAGGAGTGGCTTCCAGAATACCACTTATAAATATCCCTCATTGTTATGTAAGAGAAATCTGTTCTTACATAAAATTGAATCTACGAATATTGATTACTGGAAAGCCCTTCCCTATTACAGAACAATTTTGAAATTATTTTCCTAAAGCAATTGATTTTTCGCAGGCTTTGGTAACCGCGTCAATAACGGCATTTCTAAAACCGTCTTTTTCTAATGCGGCAACACCTTCAATTGTGGTTCCTGCTGGCGAACAAACCATATCTTTTAAAACCGCTGGATGTTTTCCACTTTCCAAAACCATTCCTGCAGAACCATAAACGGTTTGTGCGGCATAAGTGTAAGCCTGTGAACGAGGCATTCCACAACGAACGGCGGCATCTGCCAAAGCTTCAATAAACATAAATACAAAAGCAGGTCCAGAACCACTGACAGCAGTTACACAATCCATAAGTTTTTCTGGAACCTGTTCCACTTTTCCAGCGGCAGACAATATTTCTTTTACATCGGAAGCTTCTTTTTCTGAAATATTGTCTTTGTAAGTAACAGCGGTCATTGCTTCTCCAATTTGAGCGCAAACATTTGGCATCATTCTTACAAAGCGAGCTTTTGGTGCAAAACTTTCGAGTTTTTCAATTTTTACACCTGCGGCCATAGAAATTACAACAGCGTCTGTAGGAATGCTTGAAGCAATTTCTTCGAAGACTTCGTTTAGAAATTGAGGTTTTACTGCAATAAAAATGTAATTGGCATTTTTGATGGCAGAAATATTGTCCTGAGCAAAATTACATTTGTTTTCTTCGGCAAAAGCTTTGGCCATTTGAAGATTTTTATCTGTAACCGTAATTTTATTAGAATCGAACTTACCGCAAATTGCTCGCATAATTGCACCGCCCATTGCACCAGTTCCGATACAAGCTATAGTTGAATCCATATAAACCTCGTTCAATTGATTTTTGAACATAATATTGCTTTTCTACTTTTCGTTCAATAATGGAAGGCGATTCTAGAAAATTATGCTAAAATAGAATTATGAGTGGAAAAATTATTTTTTTAGTGGTTATGGCATTTGTTGCAGGATTTAGTTTTTTGGCTACGGGCTTTTATTTTTTATCCAAGAGATTTTTACAAAAATTGAACGAGTCTGTTGGCCCTGCTGCTGATGAAAAAGCACAGAAACATAATAACTTTAGAGCAAAAGGTTGTGGTTATGTTTCTTTGGGGATTGGAGCTTTAACTTTAGTTTTTGCAATTTTTATTTTGATGATTCCACAAATTGCGGTAATTTTGTCTTTAGTTTATATGATTCTGTTGATTTTTGCGTTTGGAGTTATGATGATTCTTTTTAGATAAGAAATATAACAATTTTTCTGGGCGTTGCGGGCCGCAAAGAATGTATTTTTTTTATTTTAACGGAATGAGTTTTGAGAAAGAGGTGCCCGCTGGGTGGGTAGCGGAAAACAAACAGGCCACGGTGGTTTACGAAGGAAACTGCCGCGGCCTGTTTGTTTGTAGCGAGGGAGGGGCTCCTCCCTCTTTTAATAAAATCTTTTATAGAGATCCTTAATGGGAATCTATTTTATTTATACATTGGGCTTAACTGGTCAACAACTGCTGTGTATGCCTTGTAAGCCTGGTCGTAAGCGGCAACATTTTCTGCAATTGGATCGGCTGATTTTGAAGTGTCCAATGTGATGTGTTCTGCACAAAGAGCGGCAATGTCACATTTTCCAGACTGAGATTTTAAGCACCACAAAGCCTGAACTGCACCACCAAGGGCTGCTGCTTCGTCTAAAGCTGGAACACGGATTGGCAGGTTCATAACATCGGCTGCAATCTGGCGCCAAAGTGGAGATTTTGAACCACCACCAATAAGGCGGATTTCTTTTGGCTGGAAACCAAGTTTACGGAATGCATCCAAACCACCACGCATAGCAAATACTGCACTTTCCAAAGAAGCACGGGCGATGTTTGCACGATTTGTGTTGGCAGAGGTTAAACCTGTAATAGAAGCACGGCCGTTTGGTAAGTTAGGTGTGCGTTCTCCGTTGAAGAATGGAACTACAATTACGCCTTCTGAACCACAAGGGGCTTTTGCTGCTTCACCATCTAATTCTTTTACATCCATTTGGAAGAGGCCGCGAACAAACTCTGTGGCAACTGTACAGTTCATTGTACAAAGAAGTGGCAACCATCCGCCTGTAGATGAGCAGAAACCGCTTAAACCATTGGCTGGGTCGGCGATTGGTTTGTCTGAATAACCATAAAGTGTACCAGAAGTTCCCATAGACATTGTAAGGAATCCGTCGGCAACTGTACCTGTTCCAACTGCACCCATCATATTATCTCCACCACCGGCAGAAACTGGAATGCCTGCAGGAATGCCATAAGCAGCGGCGGCTTCGCCAGATACTTTTCCGGCAACTTCGTGAGCTTCAATCAATTTTGGAAGTTTTGCTAACAAATCTGCGTCGATAATGTCACAGATTTTCTTTGACCAACAGCGATTTTTTGAATCGAATAAAGCGGTTCCTGAACTGTCACCGTATTCCATTACATATTCGCCGGTAAGCTTCCAGTTTAAATAGTCGTGAGGAAGCATAATGTATGTTAATTTTGCAAAAGCTTCAGGCTTATTTTTCTTCAACCAAAGGATTTTTGGTGCTGTAAAACCTGTAAGCATTAAGTTTCCAAGTGCTTCAACTACAGCGGCATCTCCACCAGCGGCGTCGGTAATTTCTTTACATTCGGCGGTTGTAGAAGTGTCGCACCAAAGTTTGATGTTGTACAAAGCTTTTCCGTCTTTATCGAGAGGAACAAAACCATGCTGCTGTCCAGAAACTCCAATAGCTTCGATTGTTTTTTTGTTTTCTGCGCTTAATTTTCCAAAACAAACTTCCAAGCCTTTGTCGAACCATTCAGTTTTCTGTTCGCGAGTTCCGTCGGCTTCAGAAATTAAGTCCATTGGACAAGAAGCTTTTTCAATAATTTCCTTTTTTTCGTAGTCGTAAATAACTACTTTCATACTTTGTGTTCCAAGATCAATACCAGCAACAGTTTTCAATTTTTTCTCCTTTAATTAGTTCTAAAATAATTTTTATTATTCTGAACTCTTATGCCATCTTGTTTTAGAATCTTAAAAACAGATTCATTTTTTTGGGCTTCCCTTCACTTCGCATTCGCTCCGTTCAGGTCGGGTGTTACGCAGTTCGGTAACCCTCAGCCGCTTCCTTCATCCGTTCACTTTTGTTCACTACTTCAGTCCAGTGGCGTGCGCAACAAAGTTGCTTCCTGCTTCATACCCTAAGCTTTACTACAAATTTTATATCAAATGTGGGCATAGTCAATAGAGAAAATCCCTAATATTTTTATTTTTTGCTTGAGCCGAATAATGAAAAGAATAAATGCTCCTAGGTATATATCTAATAAAAATTATGTTATAATTTATATGGAGGAGTTTATATGAAAAGAAATAATTTATTTCTAATTATTACATCATTTTTTTTAACTATTATTTTTTCTGCTTGTTTATTGGGTCCACAAGATACAGAAGAAACTTATACTGTGTGGACAGAATCTGTAACATATTCAGAGTTTTCGTCGATTTTTGGGGATATACTGAATGATGGAATGTATATAAAACTGGAATTCGACTCTTATGATTGGGAAAAAATTTCTTCCAGCTTATCAACTGAAGAATATCATATATGGTCAAAAGAAATAATTAAAACTTGGCTTATTGGAAGAGGCTTTGGCGATTATGAATCAACAAAGGAATCTTCTTGGTTTGCAACTATAGAGCACGGATTTTTAGCATCTAGAACAGGTGACACTGTTTATATGATAGTTAAGTAATAATTTTTATTATTTGCAGAATACATATGGAGAAAATCGAACAAAAGTTTGGTTTTCTCCTTTTTTTTTATTTTGGTTGAGAAAAGTTTTGTAAGAGGAAAGAATGCTTATGGAAATGAAAGATTATGTAATGGTGAATGGATTTTCTTTTTAATGAAACAAATATAAAATATAAATATGAACATTTATTTTATTAGACATGCGGAACCAGATTATTCTACAGATTCTATTACAGAGATGGGAAAAAAACAGGCGGAACTTTTGGCACAAGCTGTAAAAGATTTTGAAATTGACGAAGTTTATCAATCTTCTATGGGGCGAGCTCAACAGACTGCAGATTATTGTTTAAAAAAATGGAATAAGTCTGTAACAACTTTGGATTGGTTAAAAGAACTTTGCTGGGGCGATAAATCGGGGAATGCTTATGCTTCGGACAGCCCTTGGACTATTGTTAGCAATAATATAAAAAATGTGCATGCTTATCCTGCGGGAGACTCCTGGAAAGAAACTTCCGAAATGAAGAAAGACAGATTGGTGGAAGATTTAGAAAACCGTTGTAAGGCTTTTGATACTTTTTTGGCAGAACAAGGTTATGTTCGACAGGGACAATTGTATTGCTGCGAAAAAGCTAATTCAAAAAATATTGCCTTTTTTTGTCATGGAGGAATTACTAGCGCATTAATTTCTTATGCTTTGAATATTCCGTTCTTTCAATTTATTGCCCATACAGGCCCAAAAGTAACTTCAATTTCAAAATTACAATTTAATGAAAACTTGGGTTTTGATGCTGCAAAATTAGATTATTTTAATGATTACAGTCATTTGCGAAAATAAATCATTTATAAATCATTTATAAAAGTTTGAACTGCAAATCCTAAACCTTATTTTTCATTTTCTAATCGATTGAGTTTTTTGTAAAACCAAATTAAAAATGGAATTGCTGTAATGGCGCTTAACAAATCGGCAAGGAACTGGCAGATTTCTACTCCGGTGAGTCCCAAAAAATGTGGAAGCAGTAAAATTAAAGGAATAAAATATAAGCCTTGTCGGTTCATAGAAAGATATATTGCCTGATTTACATGCCTTGTAGATTGCATAAGCATATTTGTTCCAACAATTATTGGATGGAATGGAATAAAAGCGGCTTGCCATCGTAATGCGGTAGTTCCAATAGATATTACGGTTGCATCGTCACGGAAAGCTTTCATAATTTGTGGGGCAAAAATAAAAACCAAAACAGAAAGAACAGAAAGTAAACAGAAGCTGCTGCTTACCATAAACGCAAAGGCTTTTTTTACTCGGTCATATCGTTTTGCACCATAGTTGTAACCGCTAACTGGACTAAAACCCTGCCCTATTCCAATCATTATTGAAGCCAGGAACATACAGATTTTTGTTACTATGGACATAGCCGCTACACCAGAATCTCCACCAAAAGTGCCTGCGGCGGTGTTTAACAAAATGGTAGCAATGCTGGCCATTCCTTGGCGTGCCAAAGACGGTAAACCTGTTACAACTATTTTTCCCAGAACCTTTGGATTTTTTGAAAAATATTTTGGGTTCATCTGGCAGATTGATTTCTTTCTGAGGAAAAAGCTTAGCAAAATAGAAAAACTGACGGTTTGGCTAATTAAAGTTGCAATGGCCGCTCCACTAATGCCCATTTTTAATGCAAAAATAAATAAAGGATCCAAAAGAATGTTCAAAATGCCGCCAAAGGTTAAGGCTATCATGGAGAAAAAAGCTTTTCCTTCTGAACGGAGGTCGTTGTTAAGAACAAAAGAGGCGCACATTAATGGTGCTCCAAAGAAAATGTATCGGGCATAATCTTGAGCATAAGGAAGAACAGCTTGGGAAGCTCCCACGGATTTTAAGAAAAAAGAAGAAAAAACATTACCAAAAACTGTAATTAAAAGACCAATGGCAAGGGCGGTAAAAAATGCGGTGGAAGAAATCTCGGAGGCTTCTTCGTTCTTTTTTTGTCCAAGTTTAATGGAAAGTAAGCTTCCAGAACCCATTCCCAATGTAAAACCGCAGGCTTGAATTATGGACATTATTGGAAAAACAATTCCCACGGCGGCACTTGCTTCTGTACTGATTTGGGAAACAAAAAAAGTGTCTGCCATGTTGTAGATGGAAGTTATGAGCATGGAAATTACGGTTGGAACAGAAAGAGATGCAATCAATTTCCAAACGGGAGTGTTTATCATTTTGTTGAATTGCTCTTCGGCTGAAGCAATGTTTTTATTGTTTTTCATATTGTTCTTCATTTTGTACACGCTTAAGAATTAAAATAATTATTGTTCCGGTTTAAGGAAAACAGAAACATAATTTTCTGTATTTAAATATTTATTGGCTAATTTTTGCAAAGCTTCTGCAGAAAATAAATCTGGTACTTTTGAGGCGTCCTGAGTGTACCACATTGGTTCGCTGTTTAAAACCAATTCAGTTTTGATTCGCGAAATCCACCAGTTATTTTTTCGTGAAGAAGTTTCGTAATTTCGTTTGAAGGTTTCCTGCAATTTTTCTATGTAATCAGAAGAAACCAAATTATTCTGAAGATTTTTAATTTCGTTTATAACTTCGTTGGTAAGTTCTTCTGCTCGGTTTGGTTCGCAGCCAAAACTAATTCCAATGCGATAATATCTTTCTGGGAAACCTGCCAAAGTACAGCTGACGCCAATTCCGTAAGAACCACCTTTGTCTTCACGAATAACTTCTCGCAAACGAATATCAAGAAGGCTTTCCAGTTGATTCATTAAAAGCACATCCTGAAAAGTTTCTTCAACATTGGAAGCGGGTGGAATATTTCCGCCAAAAGCAATGTAAACTTCGCCCTGTTGATCTAGGCCTTTATAAACAGTTTCTGAGGTAATGTTTTTTGGAAAATCATAGTAAATGTATTTGGTTTCTTCCAGTTTGTTGGTGGTTGGAAGTGTTCCAAAATAATAGGCACAATTTTCCAAAAGTTGATTTTCGTCAAAGTCGCCTACAAAAACAAAGGTAAAATCGGCAGGATTTTCGAAGCGTTCCAAATAAACTTTTTTAGCAGTTTCTGGATTCATTTTTGAAACAAAGTTTAAATCAAATGGTGCATGACGAATATCATTGAAGAGGATTTCCAAAAGTTTGTCGCTGAATAAATCATCGGGTTGAACTCCGTGATTTTTAGCGCTTTCTTCGTATTTTTGGAGAAGTGTTGTCCATGTTTCCGATTCGAACCGGGGTTTAGTAAAGTAAAGATGAACCAGCTGGGCCAAAGTTTCGAACTCGTTGGAATTACAAGCTCCATAAAAGCCTTCTTCTGTGTTGTAAATATTTATGTTCAAGTCAATTTGCTTGGAAGTAATTTTTTTAATCATCTGATTATAGGAATTGTCTCCAAGGCCCGAAAGAATTGCGTAATTAGCACTGGCTTCGGCGGAAGGAATGTCTTGGTCTTGAACAAGATATAAGCCGCCTTTACTGAAAATTGACATATTGATGCGGTTGGTTTCGAAATCTGTTTGTTTGGTTAAGATTCGGATGCCGTTTTCAAAAATGTATTCTTTTACGCCAAGCTCTGGAATGTCTTTTTGGCTAGAGATTTTTCCTTTTGTGGATGGGCGAGGCATAAGATTGTCGTCTGTAACATCGTCGTTGTAAGCTACAATTTCTGGGTTTGAATAATTTTTCCAAAGGTCCAGCAATTGTTCTTTGGTTGGCAGGTCGGGGGTGTCGCTTGGTGCAAGGATGAACAGTTTTGTTCCCCGTTCTGGCATAAAGTTTACAAGGGCGGCATTTACATCTTCTATGGTAATTTCTGGAATTATTCGTTTGTACAGTTCATAATAGTCGTCTTCGGAAACAATGATTTTGCCTGTAATAAAATGAGAAACAAGATTGTCTGCATGATTGTTTGAGTTTATTTTATCTTTGTTGATGTAATCTTGTTCGGCCATATTAAGATAATAATCTTTTAAGCGCTGAAGTTCGGATTGGGTAATGCCAAACTGAGTGATTCTATCCCATTCGTCTAAGAAAGCCGTAAAGCTTGGAATGAAGAGTCCTGTTTTTGGAATAAGGGCTAGATAGTTGTACCAAGTGTAATTTGTGTATTTTGAAGTTACACAGGCGGCATCTAACCAGGTGGATTCTGGTGTATTTGAGATTTCGTCTATTCGCTGATTGAAAATGGTTGTGGCTATGTTTTTTACCAGAATGTCTTTTATGTCTGCTTGGGTTTTTTGTGGATGATAATTTGTATCTTGAACAAGGAGCCGCAAAATTGGGTAACTTTGTTCGGAATCTTGGTAAATAAGAATGTCTTTTTCATTTTTGGCGGGAACGGTGAAAGGCGAAGTGGTAATTTTTTCTTGTGAAGAAGGAATTGTTTCCATAATTTTTTGGATTGAAGATTCCAAGGTTTGAATGTCTTCGTCGCCAACTACAATTACGGACATTATTTCTGGTTTATACCATTTTTTGTAAAAGTCCAGAATGCGTTCTCGGCTGATGTTTTTGATAATTTCCATATCGCCAATAGGAAGTCTGTGTTCAAAAGGAGAGTCTGCCAGTAAAAAAGGAATCTGCTGGTCGGAAATGCGACCTTGTAAACCTTGTCGTAAACGCCATTCTTCGGTAACGACGCCCCGTTCTTTGTCTATTTCTTCCTGAGCAAAAGAAATTGCACAAGCCCAGTCTCGTAAAATTAAAAGAGCGGTTTCCAGCATTTCTGGATTGGATGCGGGTATTTCCAGTTTATAGACGGTTTCTTCAAAAGAGGTGTATGCGTTTAAGTCGGAACCAAAGTTCATACCAATTTTTTCGAAGTAATCTACAATGGCGGATTTTTCGAAATGTTCGGTGCCATTAAAAGCAAGATGTTCTATAAAGTGAGCAACGCCTTTTTGGTCATCTTCTTCCATGCAGGAACCAGCTTTTACTACCAGGCGCAAAATGATTCGGTTTTTTGGCTCTTGGTTGTGCTGGATAAAATATGTCATTCCGTTGGAAAGTACATCGGTTTTTATGGAAGAATTAAATGATAAAACTGTTGATTCTTTTTGTGTAATTTCTGTGGATTTACAGCCAATAAAAGAGAAAGTTAAAATTATTGTTAAAAATAAAAAAGAAGCGTATGGTTTTATGCCTTTTACGCTTTTAGTTTTAAAAAATGTCATTTGTCCCACCCAAAATTGTATTTTAAATTTAACAGTATTTGTGGGATTTTTCAATGTATGGAAGAAAGTATATTTGTGTGGAGGGTCTTGCGAAGGCGTGGAAGGGCCGCGAAGCGGGTACGAGCCGAAGGCGAGTACCGTCCGTAGGTAAGCCCTGGAAGGCCGTTAGTGGTTGGAATGAAAGTGTTGTGGAAAAAATGGACTGCTGAAAAAGGAATCTCGCCCAGAGGAAAATTGAAAACTGCTAACTTACAAGTGACCCGCATTGACCAAAAGGAAATAAAATTTTAATATTTGCATATGATAAAACAGGCCGATATTCTTTCAGATTTTTTAGATACAAAAACAATAGATGCCCTTTCTGAGTTCCTGGATAAGTCTGAAAATTACGAAACCTCTGCGGATATTATTGCAGCTACTTTTGGTTTTGTTAAAGATTTTTCTAAAATGGATGAAGATCAAATTAAACAATTAGTTTCGAGTTTTAAGCACAATCTTACACTTTTGATTCAGAAAATATGGGTTGAAAAGTCTGATATTGCATTGAAAGATCAGCTTTTGTATCAACTGGACATTTTCTTGAGCAATGAAGCTTGGAAAGATAATTATTCTCTTTTCTTGCAGATGATAAATCAAGCAGTTTTCTTAATGTTTGGTCAGAAACCAGATTCTCCTGATTTTGCAGAATATTCTGTGCGAATTGACCCTGAGTTTGGTATTTTCTGGTGGTATATTTCAAACCTTCCTCCCAAAGCAGAATCTGATTGGACTGAAGAAAAGTGCCGGATTGCTATTATGCTGGGAATGTTTTTCTTGGCAAATTACTAGTACGATTATAAAGCAGATGAATGCCGGGGCTTTTGAGAGTTCCGGCTTTTTTTTTATGGATTTTATGTTTATGGAGTTTTTATGGATTTAGAAAAATTATCTGAAGGACTGAAAAACGGTAGCGAAAAATTGGCTCTGCAAAATGCGGACAAAAAAAATAAAGCTCTTTTGGTGGTGGCCGATGCCTTGGATAAAGCCAAAGAGGAAATTATTGCGGCTAACACGCTTGATGTGGAAAATGGTCGTAAAAATGGAATGTCGGAATCTTTAATTGACCGACTTTTGCTGAATCCTAAACGAATTGACGGAATTATTGACAGTCTTAAAAATGTGATTGGTCAGACGGATCCTATTGGCGAAGAGGTTGGAGGTTGGAAAACTCCTAATGGCTTGAATATTCGTCAGGTGCGGGTGCCTCTTGGTGTTGTTGCGATTATTTATGAAAGCAGACCGAATGTTACTGTGGATGCTTTTAGTTTGGCATACAAAAGTGGTAATGCAATTTTGCTTAGAGGTTCGGCTTCGGCTTATAATTCTAATAAAAAAATTGTGGAAATTATTAAGGATGCTTTGGCTAAGGCGGAAGATGGTGTTCCTGAAGCGATTGAACTGGTGGAAGTGCGGGAGCATGATCATTCGGATGTGGATGAGATTTTAACTGCGGTGGGTAAGATTGATGTGGTGTTGCCTCGTGGTGGTAAAAAATTGATTCAGAGTGTTGTGGCTAATGCTAGGATTCCGGTGATTGAAACTGGTAGCGGTGTGTGTCATCTTTATGTGGACAGTGAAGCAGATTTGGAAATGGCTTGTTCTGTGGCTGAAAATGCTAAGTTGCAGAGGCCAAGTGTTTGTAATGCTATTGAAGGAATTGTGGTTCATAAAGCGGTGGCGGATAAGTTTTTGCCTATGCTTGTAAAAAAGTTTGATGGACGGGCTAAGTTCCACGCTGATGAACGGGCTTATGCAATTATGGAAAAGCTTGTGGGCGATTCGCAAAAAGATGGAAATGCGGGCGAAAAAATATTGTTTAAGGCTTGTTCTGAAGATTTTGGTAATGAATATTTGGATTATGAATGCTGCGTTTTGGTGGTAGATTCTATTGAACAGGGAATTGCTTATATTAACGCTCATAATTCAAAACACAGCGAAAGTATTATTACAGAAAGCAGGGGAAATGCAAGATTGTTCCAGGCTAGGATTGATGCGGCTTGTGTTTATGTAAATGCCAGTACCCGATTTACTGATGGCGGCGAGTTTGGTTTTGGTGCAGAACTGGGAATTAGTACGCAAAAACTTCATGCCAGAGGTCCTATGGGAATTAAGGCTTTGACTACAACAAAATATTTAATTGATGGCGACGGACAAATAAGATAGGTAAAAAAGATTTTATATTTTATATAGAAGAATATATGATTTAGAAATTGGTGAATTGGTGGCTAAAAATGAGTGATATTTCGAATGCGTTAAAACAGGCTAGAAAAATTGTTATTAAGATTGGGTCGAATACTTTGGCTAAGGAAGACGGAACTCAGAACACGGAGTTTATGGCTAATTTTGCTAGACAGTGTAAGGCTTTAATAGATTCTGGGAAGCAGATTGTGTTGGTTTCTTCGGGGGCTCAGGTTGCGGGAGTTTCTACGGTGAATGGATGGGCGCGAAAAAAGGATGTTCATTACAGGCAGGCTCTTTGTTCTATTGGGCAGGTTGAATTGATGCATCAGTGGAGAAAGGCTTTTCAGATTCAGGGATTGCATATTGGGCAGCTTTTGTTGACTAAGGATGATTTTGAAAATGACCACAGAAGCTTGAATATTCGTAACACGCTTTTTACTTTGGTGGATGAAGGAATTGTGCCAATTATTAATGAAAATGATTCGGTAAGTTTCGATGAAATTAAAATTGGTGATAATGATAATCTTTCGGCGCTTACTGCAATTTTGTGGTCTGCGGATATGCTTCTTTTGTTTAGTGATATTGATGGCATTTATTCTGATAATCCTAAGACGAATCCGGATGCAAAGTTTATAGAAACGGTTGGTTCTATTTCTGATTTGAGAAAAACAATTACTATTGGTGATGCCAATTCTTTTGGAACGGGCGGAATTGAAACTAAAATACAGGCGGCAGAAAAAACTACGGTTTATGGAATCCAGATGCTATTGGCTAATGGTGGAACGGAAAATGCTCTTGACAATCTGATGGAAGGAAAAAGCAGGGGAACTTTGTTTTTGGCAGAGTAGAAGTTGAAGTTTGGATTGCAGCTTTTTGATGGATTTTCAATTTTTTTAGGAAGATTTTCTTAATGCAAAATCTAAATGTCGGTGATATAATTAAAATAGTTTCGTTTCCTTGAGGGGCGGAAAATTAGGAGCAAATATAAATGAAAATTAAGTCAGTTTTTTCGCACAGTTTTGAAAAATATGGAAAGGTTCTTGCTGGTTATGATGTAACAGACCTTTTGAAAAAGTTGGATGAAACAACAAAAAAGCCAAATGATGCAGTTATTTATGAACCGGGAGATGCTGGTCTTGAAGCTTTGCCAATTGCAAAAGAGTTTAGTGAAAATGCTTATGGCGGTATGCCTATTCAGGTTGGTTACTGTAATGGTAATAATACAAAATTGAACTGTCTTGAATGGCACCGTGGTTCTGAATTGAACATTCCTGCTAATGATATGGTTTTGTTGCTTGCTCCATTGCAGAGTGTAAAAAATGGAAAATTGAATACTTCTTGTGTAGAAGCTTTTTATGTTCCAAAGGGTACTGTTGTTCAGGTTTATGAAACAACTTTGCACTATGCACCATGTAATGCTGTTAAAAAGGGTGAAGTTAGTGACGAAGGTTTTAGAGTAATTATTGTTCTTCCAAAGGATACTAATACTGAAAAACCTGCTATTGATGAAAAGAATCTTGAAGATAAATTGCTTTGGGCTAGAAACAAGTGGCTTATTGCTCATCCAGATTCTAGTGAAGCTAAGTCTGGCGCATTTGTTGGTTTGTCTGGTGTAAATATTGATTTGGCTAGCGGACGCAAGTAATTGATTTTGCGAAAGATTGAAAATTAAATATGCGAAAATCCTATGTTCTAGAAAGGGCATAGGATTTTTTTTTGTAAGGAATGTGTTTGCTGAAAACTTGGTGTTTGGTGGAAAATGATGGGGTTTGCGAAGGCGTGGAAGGGGCGCGGAGCGAGTACGAGCCGAAGGCGAGTACCGTCCGTAGGTAAGCCCTGGAAGGCCGTTTGGTGGTTGGAGGGAATGTTTTGTAGTTGGGATTTTATTTGAACTTTGGATTTCGCCCGTATTATATTGAAGAAAATAATTAAGATTATTGGGCGGTTTTTGGTTTGGGTTTTGCATATTTTGCATTAAAAGGGTATAAATATTACGAAATTATAATTTAAGGATTTGTTATGACTGCGACTTTATGGGCTGTTTTGGCACCGGCTTTGTTACCGGTTGTTTTTGTGTTTTTTTATGTTTACAAAAAGGATAAGACGGAAAAAGAACCTTTGGGATTTGTTTTGAAGGTTTTAATTTGGGGGGCGATTTTTTCTATTCCGTGTGCGTTTATTGAGTTGAGATTGGAAAATCTTTTGAAGGGTGTTTTGGATGAATCTACTGTGAAATACGCTTTTTGGGAAAACACGGTTGGGGTTGCATTGGTGGAAGAGTTTTCTAAATGGCTGGTGATTATGATTTTTGTTTGGAAAAACGACAATTTTGATTACAGTTATGACGGTATTGTTTATGCAACTACGGCTTCTTTGGGATTTGCGGCTTTGGAAAATGTTATGTATATCATTTCGTTTGGAAGTAGTGTTTCGCTTGGTCGGGCGATTTTTTCTATTCCGGGGCATGCAACTTTTGGTGTTTTTATGGGCGGTTATTTGAGTCGGGGGAAAAAGCGATTTTTGGATAAGTGGCCGGCGGTGCTTCCAAGGGTGATGGCGCTGGTTGTTCCGACTATTATTCATGGAATATATGATTTTCTTTTGTCTGAGCAATTGCCGGAAGAATATAACTATGTTTTCTTTGTTTATGTTTTGGTGCTTGATTTTATGGCTTGGCGGAAAATTAAACGGGGAGCACGAAAGGATAAGCCTTTGGGGGTTGTAAAGCATGATGAATCTTTGGAGGTGGAAAAATATGGTCCTAGGAAGGCGCCGTCGGAAATGACGATGGGGTTGTCGGAGGATGAATCGATGGAGTTTAGGGCTGTGAAAGAAGAAAACTGAAGTTAGTGAAATATTGGTAATATGGCGTGCGTTGGGAGAGAGAGGCGATTTTTGCGAGGAAATGCGTTGGTTGAAGGTGAGCTTGGTTGGTGAATCGGCGTGCGTTGGAAAAAAGTGCCTTGGTGAAAGTGACGGGCGATGGTGAAGACGAATATGCTTTGGTAGAACGAGGCGATTTTTACGATAATATGCGTTGGTTGAAGGTGAGCTTGGTTGGTGAATCGGTATGCGTTGGAAAAAAGTGCCTTGGGGAAAACGAAAGTGCATTGGTGACGGCAGAATGCGTTGGTAAATAAATATGCGTTGCTAAATAAATATGCGTTGGTGACGGCCGAGCGATGAAAGCTGTCATAATCGGGTGACTTGGAAAAGTCTGAAGGTGTCCGATTATGACAGTTTTTTTTCGTTTGAACTATTTTTAGTGCCGATTTTGATTTTAGTTGTCGGCTTTTTTTGTTGCATCAGCTTTGACGGCATCTACAATCAATTTTGCAGAGTTTTCGTAGCGGTAATGCATTTGGGCTTCTTTTATCTGATTGCGGAGGAAATTATCTTCCATGAGTGTGATGGCAAGACGGCCTGCTTCTTCGGAATTATTTGCGCATAATGACAAATGATGTTCGGTGAAGAACTGGACATTTTCGCTTTCGCAGCCAGGGATTGGAGAAGTGTGTATGGTTGGGATTCCTTTTACTAAGGCTTCTGTACTGGAAAGTCCGCCTGGTTTGGTAAGAAGGACATCGCAAGCATCCATGTATAAAGGAACCTGATCGGTGAATCCTAAGAGAATGAGGCGTTGTTCGTTGGCAAAAACGGTTTCAAACTCTTGATACATTTCTTTGTTGTTTCCTGTGATGGCGACAATTCTTGTTTTATCGTTACCGTGGTCAAAAATATATTTTGCGGTATCGATGGTGTCGCCAAATCCCATACTTCCGCTCATTAAAAGGAAAGCTTGGGCGTCTTGTTCGAGGTTCAGTGCTTTTCGGGCTTCGGTTTTGTTTGCGGCGCTAACTACTTTTTGAGAAACTGGTATGCCTGTTGGAATGATTTTATCCATTGGGATTTCGTGCTCTTTGAAGGTGAAAAGACTGTCTTTGTGAGCGATGAAAATCTTGTCTGGGTTTGTTTCTTCCAGCATTGGGCAGCTGTAGTAATCGGTTGAAACAAAGTAGTAAGGAATGGTTATTTTGTGATGCTTTTTGAGGTAGGTCATGGCTTCGGTTGGGAAAATGTGGCAACAAATGACGGCATCAAAATTGTTGGTATTAATGTATTTTTCCAATGCATCGGCATACACTTTGTTTACAAAATAGATTGGTGAATGGATGGAGATTTTATCTGTAAGATTGCTTAACTGACCTATTTTGCTGTGCATTTTGTAGATTTCGCCAAACATTTTTGGTGTTTTTTTGACCATTTCGACATAGGTATCACAAACTAAATCAGAAGCTAACTGACCGCCAAAAGAAAGTGCATCTTTTACTTCGCATTCATCACCTTGGAGATCAAAAACTTCTTTGAGAGCTTTGGAGGCAGTGTTATGACCGCCACCTGTATTACAAGAAAGAATTAAAATTTTCATATAAGTATGATAATAATAAAATTCTGTTATAGTAAAGAAAAAAATGAAAAATATTTGTGGTTGGGAAGATTTGCTGAAAATCTTTTGAAAAAAAGATGGGCATAGGTAAAATCTCTGCTTGACTTTAACAAGCGATGTTATAGAATTTAGGCGAAGTTTTAAAATTTTTGATGAATTAATAAACTAAAAATTAGGAGCATAGAATGAACAAACCAAAAATTAAAATTGGTATCGTAGCAGTTAGCCGCGACTGTTTCCCAGAATCACTTTCTGTAAACAGAAGAAAAGCTTTAGTTGAAGCTTACACAAAAAAATATGGTGCAGATGAAATTTATGAATGTCCAATCTGTATC
>JAKSTL010000035.1 GCA_024402595.1 Treponema sp.
TTAGAGAAAACTATTTATCCACACAAATAATCATTGCAGGAATTGGATTTTTTTGCAGGATTGGATACAGGCGTGAAGTATATCGGAATTGCAGTACTCCCGATGGCAGGAATGAACTGGACAGTTGCAGAACTAGGGAAACTGAATCTGGAATTGACAGCAACTGTTGAAGCTGACTGCATGATTGGTTTATTTGGACAGATTTATTTTGGGAATCAGAACTCCCTGGATCTGATTCTTCGTGGGAAAACTCGCAGAGGGTTTTATGGTGGAATCGGAATTACAAATCTGAATATTCCGATACTGAGAATTTATAAAGACTACGGAATGGTTTATTACAACCACTGTTATCTGGGCGGAAAAATTCTGGTGGGGTATAAATTCTAATTTCCTGACGGGGTTGTGTGGGGACAGCCCCATTCCTGCTTTTGAGGTGCTTTTTCAATCCTTTTTAGGTTATAATATCTTTATATTTTAAATCTTAAGAAATGCAGGAACCTATGTCTCGTAAAACTTTTTTTCTCAAGTATTATTTGCTGATTTCTTTCTTTTCATTGTCAGCTGTTTTTTTTTATTTCCTGTCATGGCCGAAAATCTCTGCCGGCTTTCCAGATTCCAGAAACTTTTGATTTTTCCCGGAATATCGAACTTACTTTCTGGGCAAAGAATGACACCAATAAAATCCAGACTGAAGACTACGAAAAGGCAATCCGTGATTTTGAAAGATTTTATCCCAATATAAAAGTGAGTATGAAAATTTATACGGATTACAATCGTATTTATAATGATGTAATCACGAACATTTCAACATTCACAACACCTAATATCTGTATTACTTATCCGGACCATATTGCAACCTACAACACAGGTGTGAACGTAGTTGTTCCAATGGATGAACTTATCGGCGATTCCCGTTACGGTCTTGGAGGTTCGGAACTTCCTTTTGATTCTGTTCGCAGGGATGATATTGTCCCTCAGTTTCTGCAGGAGGGATTCCTGGAAGGACATCAGTTCGCACTTCCTTTCATGCGTTCAACGAAGCTCTGTATATAAACAAAGATTTTGTGACAAAATTTGGCTACGAGATTCCTGATGTTGTCACCTGGGACTGACTATGGGAACTTTCAGAGCTGGCAAATGAAAAGGATGAGAATGGAACTCATGCAGGAAGCAGGGCTTTCTCAACTTTTGCAATCTCTAGTTATCCTGGAAATTTCCTGAATGCAGGTCAGTGTGTTTATGCAGTTGATTCAACTGCCGGAGCAATCTGGATTGGTAGTGATGCTCCTTTAAGTGATATCAGTGAAGATAAACTTGTCCGCTTTGAGACGGTGGTTCGCCCGATTCCTCAGGCTGATCCTGAAAATATAAAGATGATTTCTCAAGGACCTTCACTTTGTATTTTTAATAAGGCTGATCCGCAGGAAGTTCTTGCATCCTGGATTTTTACGCAGTTCCTTTTAACAAATGAAACACAGATTACTTATTCACAGACAGAAGGGTATGTCCCTGTTACGTTACGTGCACAGAACAGCTGGTTGAGAATGTATGCAAAGGGGCCAGACGTAAGCAGAAAATCGATGAAGATTTTATGAATAAAAATTTTGATGATGTGAAAGCTCTTTTCCGCTTGAATGAAATAAAAGTTAAAGGATTGTGAGGAAGGGATTGCTTATGCCCGTTCCAAAAATGTTTTCCTTATGGAGGCTATGTGGAGTCGATTCCTTCCACCGCTTTTGAAAGCAAAAGAAGCCATGGAATGTGTGAAAGCGGGTAAACTAGAAAGTGAGGTTGTTCCTCACAGTCTGAGCATCGGAAGCTGTGAAATGTATGATCTTATAATCAAATAGTAATTGAATCAGCTGGATATTAAATAAATTCTGTAAAAGCGGTATGATTTTGGAAAATAGCTTTTTTTTATTTTGTTATGATTTATTTATGTTGGAAGTATCAATAACCATCTGACATTTCGCGGTTTGCATCTTTTTTACACAATTCGTCGTAAACCAGAGAGCGTTTTCGTAGTTCTTCTTTTAATTCCTTTGGATAAGGCATATTTCTCCAGAAAATACCACGAACATCTTTTTCAAGGCGCTGAACCCCAATAGATTCTTTTGTCATCCAGAGAATGTAATCTTCAATAAAATATTCTTTCAAATCGCCTTTAAGCTTCATCTGTTCAAAATGCTGATAGTATTGACCAGTAAGCCCTTCTTCCATCCAATAATAAGAAGCTTTTTCCTTTGCAACCTGCCATCTTAAATCAGCAACCGCCGCAAGAACAGCAATTTTTAAATCTCTTGGATACATTGGAATAATAATTCGACCACGGCTTGTAACACGATTGTATCGGTCAAAAGGCTCCCAGCAGAATCCTCTGTCACCATAAGTTGGAACTAAAAGCACATAAGGAACAATTCTGTTTGGAATATTTTTGTGGATTCGATGGAAAACTCCCGGATCAATAGATTCAATCCAATTTAAAACAGAAATGACATTTTCACGAATACCAGTGCCCTGTTCTGTACAATGATAGAACTCTCGTGTAAATAACGGGAACTGATTTCCTCGGCGACCAACAGTCATTTTTGCCATCTGACGGATAGTATCAAGTTCTGCATTTACTGCACCAGTGTCCACAGTTTTAATAGGCCCATCGTTGGTAAGTTTGTTCTGAACCGAATCATAAACATCTTTTGCACTTTGATATTCATCCAGCGCTTTAGACAACTCTTTGTCGTTGCGGGAAAGACGATGCAATATTTCTGTAATTTCTGTAAAAGTTTTTCGTTGTATTTCTGTAAGACCAGCGGTATGAGGTTCCATTCCAATAATAGGACTGTGGGAACAAATGGAGTCAACGCGGCCTTTAAGTTCAACTTCCAGCATAGCACGCTCATTTTCTTTAATATTGAGCATATTTTCCGAACTTTGGAGCTTTCCAGAGTTTTTTGCCTGTAACTGCATAAGACGAGTTTGTTCTGCAGATGCGGCTTCTTCTCCAGTTAATGATTTCTGTGGAATCTTTTTTTCATCGGTCATAGAGTTTTTCATACGACCAGTAGAAATCTCTTTAAGCCATTCATCCATATACATGATTGGTTCCACATATTTGTTTTCAAAAATGACCTTAGAGAAAAACTCCTTGCTTTCCGCTTTAAAAAGAGAAGGCAGGATAATTCCAAAACGAACAAACATCCTTTTTGCCATTGGAAGATTTATGTCCGACATTTTAGGAGCCATTCCTCGCAAAAGTTCCCAGTAACAGGTAACAATCTGCTGGCGGTAAACAGCACGGTCTTTAGGATCTTGAGTTGTAAGATATTTTGAAAGAATCTGATGAACTCGTTGTGCAGCCTGATTTTCTCCAGTCAAAACAGTTTTATAATATTTAGGATCATCATAAACTGTACTTGGATTATCATTAAGCATTTTTTCAATAGGAGCAAATTGTTTTCTGCTTAAATCTACATCATGAATGGTTTTAGCTGTAGAAAATCCTTTGTCCGCATTAGCATTTTTAGAAAAAAGAGCAATATCTCCACTTGGCATATTTTCAATATCATCTATTGAAACATCAGCCATTGCCCCAGGATTATTTTGGAGAATGGAAAGTGGATCAAAAGAAGTTTCTTCAACAATAGTTTCATCGTAATTATTAGTAGAAGCAGTTAAATTATCATAAGAACCAGAAGCTGCCATTGCTGCCTCTGTGTTAGAAAGTAAAGCTGCGATTTCTGGATCTAATTCTGATTCATCCATAGTATGAGATTCTCCTTTTAAGTTGTGTTATAGACTAAATCCGCCTTTTCTATTTAAACAATAAGATTTCCTATTTTAGTGTATCCTCTGAAATTATACCATATAATCATTGCTTATCAATAAAAGAGCGTTGTTATTTATGCACAAAAATACTGTATTATTCAGACTTATTTTCGTTTTCTAACAGTGTATTCTGTATAACCTTTTTCTTTTAATTTTTTTTCAATTTCGGGCAGAGATTTTGAATCTACTTCTTTAATGGCAACTCTTATAATATTGCTGGTTTTTTGAAAGACAATGTTAGAAAATCCATCTTTGGAAAGTTTTTTTGCAAGAGTCGTAGCATTTTCCTTTGAAGAAAAAGCGCCTAGTTGAATATCCCATTTTGCATTATCTTTGGACTCTTGAACTTGGATTTTTGCTTGTTTTGATGCCATAATTTCTTCTGCTTTTTTTGCCGTTTGCTGGCTTAATTTTGTATTTTCACCAAGTTTTACAATTTCCAGCTTAACTTTTGTGGTTCCAGAAGTAATCATATCTAACTTAATGGCGGCGGCCTTTGACAAATCAATTTCTCGGTCAACAACAAAAGGGCCTCTATCATTAACCCGAACTTTTACAGATTTTCCATTCTGAAGGTTAGTAACTTTTAAAATTGTGTCAAAAGGCAGAGATTTGTGGGCGCAAGTAAAATCATTCATATTAAAAACTTCGCCGTTGGAAGTAGGTTTTCCGTGGAAAGCTTCTGCGTAAAAGGAAGCTGTAACATTTTTTTTGTACACTTGAAGGTTTTGGGCGACAATTGCTGTAGAAAATAAAAGAATGGTTGCGGCAATCAAAAATATTTTTTTCATAGGGTTAATTTCGGCAAAAAATAAGTTTTAGTAAAATAATATTTCCACCGAGGAGGCATAAATTGTAAAAGCGTAAATTGGAAAAGTGTAAATTGTAAAGGCGTAAATTGGAAAGAAGAATGCTGGCTTATTTTAATGCGATTTTGTTTATTATTGGAATCTTCCCTTTCAACTTCTTAACTTCGCCGCCTTAACTGTTTATTAAAAGAAAAAAAAAGAGTATATTTATAGAAGATATGTCAGAAAAAAACGGTTCTACACTTTTACTGATTTTAATTTTTGTTTTCTTTTCCGCCTGTACTTTAAAATATGAAGATACAGTTGCCGCAGAATCAAAAAATCCCGAGTTTGTTTTTTTTGATACACAATTAATGCGCTATGAAGGAAAACGAAAAACTGTTGATGTAGAAGCAGAAACCATAGAGCGATATAAAGATTCCAATTCCAATTATGCAAAAAATGTTAAATTCAAAACCTTTGATAATCAAAATCAGGTAGATACAGAAGGAACTTGTGGATTACTTTTTGCCGAAACGGGACAGGAGATTTACGAGTTGTATGATGGAATCCGTTTGTTTAGCAAGCAAAATAAAACCAATTTTTATGCCGATGCATTAAGATGGAATGCTAAAACCGAACAACTGATTAGCGGCCGTACAGATTCTGTAAAATTGGAAAAAGATGGTACAGTTATTGTTGGAACAGGTTTTTCTGCCAGTGGAGTAAGTGGAAAGTTTGCTTTTACAGGAGCAGTTTCGGGAAATATAGAAACTAAATCTCAAGAAGACAGTTCCGCAGATTCCGAAAATCATAATCAGGAAAAAACAGAGGAATAAAAGAGGAAGAAATATAAGAAATATGAAGCGCGTTTTTTTTGTTTTAAGTTTTGCAGTATTTTTTATCTCTTTTGCTTTTTCCGAGAAAATTATTTTTTCTGCAGATACAATGACTGGACAAACCGGAAAAAATGAATCTACCACCAGCCTTGTAGGACATGCTTACATAAAAACCGATTCCATGGAAATTACAGCAGACGAAATTGAATTGTCGGGAGAAGATTATCGTTTTATTAAAGCCACAGGTGCAGTTTCTGGAAAAAACAGCAAGTCTGGAATGGATTTTGTCTGTGATCTTTTGGAATACGACAGAGAAACGACCATAGCACTGCTTCAAGGAAATGTAGATTTAGTTGATGCAGAAAATGATGTAAAAGCCCAGGCCCAAATTATTGAATATAATCAAGATACGAACATAGCAGTTATGCAGATAAATGTGAATCTTACCCAAAAAAATAACATTTGTAAGGGAGCCTACGCCGTTTATCAAAAAGAAAGCCAGCTTCTGGATATTTCAGGAAACGCCGAAGTTAAACAGAACGACGATACATTCAGAGCCCAGCAAATTACCTTAAATCTTGAAACAGAAGATATAACTCTTTCTGGCAATGTAAAAGGTACCGTTACAGAAAAAAATAAGTCGGAGTAAAAAATGGACCAAGCCGAAACAATAAAAATGTCCGAAATAGCAGAAAACAGTGTAATAGTGGAAAATACGGAAACTGTGGAAGAAACTGAAACTGTAGAGAAAACTGAAATTGCAAACACAACAGAAATTGTAGAAAATGCCGAAATTGTGAAAAACGCCGAAACTACAGACACAACAGAAATTGAAAACACAGAAACAATAGAAAACACAGACACAACAGAAACTGCAGAAACAATCTCCATTACAGTAAAGCCATCAGCAGAAAATATAGTTACTTCAGATACATCAATCAAAAATGCTGACGAAGCCGAATACAATGGTCCAATTTTGCGAGTTTCCAGTTTGTATAAAAGCTTTGGAAGAAAACAGGTTGTGCGCGGAGTTGATTTTTCCATGAAAACCGGCGAAGTTCTAGGACTTTTAGGCCCAAATGGTGCAGGAAAAACCACAACCTTTTATATGGTAGTAGGATTTTATAAACCGACCAACGGCGATGTATTTTTGAACGACAAATGCATTACAAATCTTCCAATGTACAAACGGGCAAGACTTGGCATTTCCTATCTTCCCCAGGAGCCTTCCGTTTTTAAAAAGTTTACCGTCGAAGAAAATATCTGGTCCGTTCTAGAAACCCGCCACGATTTGTCCAGAAAACAAAAAAAGCAGGTTTTGGAAGACCTTATCGAAGAGTTTTCCATTGGCCGAATCCGAAAACAAAAAGCTTATACCCTTTCTGGCGGTGAGCGTCGTCGTACAGAAATTGCCCGTTCCCTTGCTATAGAGCCAAAATTTCTTTTGCTAGACGAACCTTTTGCAGGAATTGACCCAATTGCCGTTGCCGATATAAAAAGTGTAATCAAACTGCTTGCCAACCGTGGAATTGGTGTTCTTATTACCGACCACAATGTTCGCGATACCCTGGAAATTACCGATCGTGCTATTATTATCAACACTGGCACCATTATGCTCCAAGGTTCAAAAGACGAAATCTTGGCTTCCGAACTTGCCCGCGAAATTTATCTTGGTAAGAACTTTTCTATGTAAATTGGGCACAGTTCATTGGTGAATTTTCATCTTTCCCACAAAAGAACCATCTTAACTACTCTCCGGTGTTCCAGGACTTACCTACGGACGGCTTCACTCCGTTCAGCTGCATTCGCATCCTTCCATACCGGCGCAAGCTTGGTTTGCATTTTAGGAAATTATTAACTAGTTCGCTCTCGCGAACAATGCATATCGGCCTTTGACCGATTTGCATTTAAAGTAGTTATTAACTAGTTCGCTTTTGCGAACGATGCATACCGGCGCCAGCTTGGTTTATCTGCTGCTTTTTTTGTACTGTAAAAATCCATTTAGACATTAAAAATCTTTGATTTAACAAAAATAGAAAAAAGTAGATAGTTGAAAGTAGAGTTTTTTGTGGTATAATTAAAGACAGTATGTTGACACTAAATTTAAAAATGGTAAAATTGCTCGATTGCTCGATTGCTCGATTGCTCGATTGTAGGATTATTGGGTTCAAATAATTTTACATCAAAAATAAAATATAAAAAGGCATACGATATGCAAGAAAAATTTGCATATCGTATGCCTTTTTTATTTTTAAATCATTTTTTACCTGCTTGTAAAGTTACATACAAAATAAACAAAAGGGAGAAAAGTGATTTATGAAAAAATCGTTTATCATTTTTTTGTTCAGTTTTATTTCTACATTTTGCTTTGCAAAGCCAAATCCAGAACCAGACTGGTTTAAGAATTATAGAACTGTATTTCCCAATTCCGAGTATTTAGCACAACGAGGTTCAGGAGTTACCGCAGAAGATGCAAAGACAGATGCAGCTTCCCAGTTGGCTAGATATTTCCAATCTACAGTAAGTGCAAATCTTTCAACAACAATGTCTTCTATTACCACAGGTTCATCTATTCAGGAAGAAACCCTCGTAATTGATGAAATAAATGTTACAAGTGAAGTTGAATTCATTGGGCTTGAGTTTACTGAAAGTTATTATTACAAGCCGGAAAAAGAGACTCTTATTCATGGAAAACGCTCAGAAGAAAGCTTTTCCAAAGCTGGCAGAAAAAATAAATCAAGAAATTAAATTCTAACTCAAATTAAAAGTAAAAGGAGAAGAAAAATGAGAAAGACATTAATTAGAACATTAGCAGCAGGAACATTATTTGCATCATTGCTGGGGTTTGTAAGTTGTGGTTCAACACCAAAACAAGAAAGCGTAAAGGCAGATCCAGAAGAGATGCTCAATTCACTTGGTATAAAAATGGTGGAAATACCAGAAGGAGGTTTTTCAATAATGACTACAGAAGTTACACAGAAATTGTATACATCAATTTTGGGATACAATCCAAGTTATCATAAGGGAAATAATAATCCAGTAGAATGTGTAAGCTGGTATGATGCTATATATTTCTGTAACAAGTTGAGTGAAAAGCTTGGATACACACCTGTATATTCTGTGGATGGAGAAACTAAACCAGAAAAGTGGGGTTATAAACTAAATAACGGTGCTGATATAAGAGGAAATATAACACAAAACCTGAATGCCAATGGATTCAGACTTCCAATTTTCGAAGAATGGGTTTTTGCAAACAAAGAAATAATTATAGAAGCCAACGACTTAGATGATGACTTAGATGATATAGATAGTATAATATGTAGTAGACTAGGTAGTATAGGATGGTTTAGTGATAATAGTGAAAATAAGACACATCCAGTAGCACAGAAAGAGGCAAACGGATACGGATTGTATGACATGGCTGGAAATGTCAGTGAGTATGTGTGGCTTAATAAGAGAGTGGACAATTCTAAAGCCTTTGGTTATGCCTACGCTGGTGCGGGATCTAGTTTTGCTGCGAGCTACGAAAAATTTAAAATACCTTCTTTTTTTTATGAAATGGATAGCGGCAAATATAGATTCATTGACCAGGGTTTTCGTGTTGTTCGCTCAACACTAAAACAGGAAAATGTAAAGTTAAATTCGGTAAATTTTTGTGATTCTTCAGATCCAGAAGAGATGCTCAATTCACTTGGTATAAAAATGGTGGAAATACCAGAAGGAGGTTTTTCAATAATGACTACAGAAGTTACACAGAAATTGTATACATCAATTTTGGGATACAATCCAAGTTATCATAAGGGAAATAATAATCCAGTAGAATGTGTAAGCTGGTATGATGCTATATATTTCTGTAACAGGTTGAGTGAAAGAGTTGGATACACACCTGTATATTCTGTGGATGGAGAAACTAAACCACAAAAGTGGGGTTATATACTAAATCACGGTGCTGATATAAGAGGAAATATAACACAAAACCTGAATGCCAATGGATTTAGACTACCAACTTATGATGAGTGGGTATATGCGGCAAAAGGTGGACAGAATTATATCTATTCAGGAAGCGAAAATCTTGATGAAGTAGGCTGGTATAGTGGTAACAGTGGAAATAAGGCACATCCAGTAGCACGGAAGAAGGCGAATGGATACGGGTTGTATGATATGAGTGGAAATGTCTGGGAGTGGTGCTGGGATGTCGCCCCGTACGACGGCACCCGTTTTTTCTTTGGCGGTAGCTGGCGCAACGACGGCGACGACTGCGATCTTTCCTACGGGTACTACGGCTCCGCCTTCGATTGGGGCAATGACGCGGGCTTCCGTATTGTATGTTCCGCTTCTAACTAGCAGCGAGCTGGAGCAGGTATGGAACTGCGGAAGCGAGAAAGATAGGGCTATCCAATAGGTTCCTATGTTAGTGTCATTCCGAACTTGTTTCGGAATCTCACCCTAAATCTAGGGGGGATGCTGAAACGAGTTCAGCATGACAAAAGTTTTGGATAGCCTCGAAAAATTAAATTTTGGAGTTCTTATGGCCCTTCAAACTCAATTTATGACATTCTTTATCAGTCCATTTAGTGAACCAAGTGCCAGTGCAGAGCTGAACAACTTCTTAACTCTGTTATAACTGCCATAATTCTGTAAAATATTCTTCGCATATTCCCAAAGGTACATTTACCATCCGTTCCTGCTTTTTGTAATTTGCCATAGAAAATCTAATTCCAAAGAGTGTGGAATCATTCCTTAATACAGTAGATAAACTTTTTGCCTTTAAGTTTTCTTCGGCTTTTACCTCTATAGGATAAACTTTATCGGTTTGCATGGTAAAATCAATTTCCATGGTTGAATTATCATTTGTATAATAATATAGTTTGTTTCTGCATGCTGAAAAATATTGCTGGGCTACATATTGTTCTGTGAAAGTTCCTTTATAAGATGTAAAGGCATTTTCGCCAATCAAAATTTCTGCGGCAGGTGCATCAACCATTGCTCCTAAAAGTCCAAGGTCATTTATGTATAACTTAAAGCAGTCAAAATCTTCATAGAATTTAAGAGGCATTTGTAATTTTTTTACGCGGTTTATTTTGTAAACAATCCCCGCATTGAGTAACCATTGAATTGCATTTTCAAATTCCCTTGCACGGCCACCACTTCTAACTGCTCCATAGATAAATTTCTTGTTTTCTTTTGCCAGTTGGGCTGGAATGGAATCCCATACCAAATGTATTTTTGCGATTTCATTTTTAGGGGCGTGTTTTGAAATATCGTTTTTATAATCAGAAAGAATTTGCTTTTGAATGGAACGAACTTTTTGTAAATTTTGATCCTGAATATAACTCATAACAGCAGCTGGCATTCCGCCTGTAAAGTAATACTGTCTTAAAAGTTCTGTAAGTTGCTGATTATAAACATTGAGTTCTTCCCAATTATGTTTCTGCATTTCCTGCACAAGAATTTCTTTATCCATTGCTAAAAGGAATTCTTTGAAAGACAGAGGATAAAGATTTACTGTATCAACTTTTCCAACGGGAAAACCACTTCCTGCATGGTCTACCAAGCCTAAAAGAGACCCAGCTACAGCAACACAATAGTCAGGAGCATCTTCACAAAAATATTTCAATGAGGTTAGTGCTTTTGGGCATTCCTGTATTTCATCAAAAATGATTAAAGTTGTCCGTGGTTGTATTTTTATATTTGAAAATGCAGAGAGATTTCGGATAATTCGATTAATATCATAATCTATAAAAATATCGTCCAGAACAGGATTATTATCACAGTTGATGTATACAAAATTTTCAAACTCGTTTTTTCCAAAATATTTTAATAACCATGTTTTACCAACCTGACGGGCACCTTCCAATATTAATGGTTGTCTTGATGGTGAGTTTTTCCACTCTTTTAATAGAGTATAAGCAAATCTTTTCATAGTTTAAGTATGCCACTTTTCTAGGGGAAAGTTAAGCAAACATTGCCACTTTTCTAGGGGAAAGTTAAGTTAATATTGCCACTTTTCTAGGGGAAAATTGTTAGTACTCTGCCATTTTTCTAGGGGAATCATCAAATTAATGTACCAGTCAATAAAAGTGGACAAAAAAAATATTTTTATTTAAATTCCATTTTTAAGAGTGGACAAATCTTGAGTTTTTTCTTCAGAATCGTTTTTATAAGTGGACAGTTTTTGCTGAACAAATTGTTCCCTTTAAAACTTTTCTATGTAAATTGGGCGCAGTTCTTTGGTGAATTTTCATCTTTCCCACAAAAGAACCATCTTAACTACTCTCCGGTGTTCCAGGACTTACCTACGGACGGCTTCACTCCGTTCAGCTGCATTCGCATCCTTCCATACCGGCGCAAGCTTGGTTTGCATTTTAGGAAATTATTAACTAGTTCGCTCTCGCGAACAATGCATACCGGCGCCAAGCTTGGTTTATCTGCTGCTTTTTTGTACTGTAAAAATCCATTTAGACATTAAAAATCTTTGACAACTCTACAATCTTAGAGTACAATGGGATTGGAACTATTCTAATATTTTAAAATAGGAGTGAAGTATATGCCAACATGGATTTGGTTCATAATTCTCCCTGTTGTTGGAATTGTTCTTGGATGGATTATTCGCTGGTTATACGCCAGATTTCAGTTATCTGCTTCGGAACAAAAGGCTGAACGAGTAAAGCAGGATGCTATTCGTGAAGCTGAAGCACAGAAAAAAGAAATTTTGTTAAATGCAAAAGATGAGCTCATTCGGGAAAGAAATCAGCAGGAAAGGGAAAATCGGGAGCGCAGAGCAGAAGTTCAGCGTTATGAAGCCCGAGTAAACAAAAAAGAAGAGTTGCTCGATCAAAGAGCAGCCGAATACGAAAAAAATGAAAAAGAATTTGCAGAAAAACAATCTGTAATGGCAAAAAGAGAAGAAGCACTTTCTAAAAAAGAAGAGCTTTATCGTCAGGAATTAGAGCGAATTTCTGGCTTGTCAGCACAAGAAGCAAAAGATCTTATCATTAAAAATCTTGAAAACGAAGCACGACACGATGCGCAAGGTTTAATCAATAAGATTGAACAGGAAGCACAGTTGACTGCCGAAAAGAAAGCAAAAGATGTTCTGATTACAACAATTCAGAGAATTGCACCGGAAGTAACCAGTGATATTACTGTTACAACAGTTTCTTTGCCTAGCGACGAAATGAAAGGTCGAATTATTGGTAGAGAAGGTCGAAACATCAGAACTTTGGAAACTTTAACTGGTGTTGATATTATCATTGATGATACTCCAGAAGCAGTTGTTATTTCATGTTTTGACCCAGTTCGTAAAGAAATTGCAAAAGAATCTTTGGAACGATTAATTTCTGATGGACGCATTCATCCTGCCAGAATCGAAGAAATTGTTCAGAAGGTTACCCACGAAGTTCAAAACAAGATTTACGAAGAAGGCGAAAAAGCCGCTTTCGATCTTGGTATTCACAATATGAATACAGAAGGTGTTCGTGCTCTTGGACGATTGTACTTTAGAACAAGCTATGGTCAGAATGTTTTGACTCACTCAAAAGAAGTTGCTATGGCCGCTTCTATGCTTGCCGCCGAAATTGGCTGCGACAGAGAACTTGCAAAACGAGCTGCAATCCTTCACGATATTGGTAAAGGTGCCGAAAACGACAGCGACCAGAACCACGCAGAAGTTGGTGCAGAAATGGCCAGAAAAATGGGTGAAGATCCAAAAGTTGTTAATGCAATTGGTGCTCACCACAATGATATTCCAGCAGAAACTATAGAAGCCGTAATTGTTCAAATTGCAGATGCTATTTCTGCTGCAAGACCTGGTGCAAGACGAGAAACAATTGATAATTATGTTAAGCGTCTTGAAAATCTGGAAGCCATTGCAGAAGGATTTAATGGTGTAGAAAAAGCTTATGCTATTCAGGCTGGTCGAGAATTACGCATTCTGGTAAATAACGAAAAAATCCCAGATAGCGATGTAAAAGATTTAGCCAGAAGCATTGCAAAACAAATCGAAACAGACTTAAGATATCCTGGTAGAATCAGATTAACAATGATTCGAGAAACCAGAATTATTGAGTACGCTCGCTAAGTTTCAGTTTTGTAAATAAATATCACACAGAAATAAAAACTGCCTGATGGGCTCGAAAAAATCGGCTTGTCAGGCAGTTTCTTTTTAACTATCAATAACTATAAAAATTGCAGAATATAATTATTAAAAGCGGATTCCAGCATAAGCTGCAAAAATGTGGTCGTAATTGTAATCACCACGAGGCATATATCGGTAATAGCCACCTACAATTGGACAAATAGCAGCGTCTTCTCCATAGAAAAAGTCGTATTCTATACCAATTCTAAATCCATTTCCCCACGCTGTAAGATTTTTTTGTTTATGAATATCTTCTGTGTTTATAAAAATGCCTTTAGAACCAAAAACATAAGCGGCATTAATATTAAATCCAGCTAAATTAGGAAAAACTTTTATTCCGCCAAAAAAGCTAAAATCCATGGTGTTGTAATAAGTTGAACCTTCCCATGTTAATTCACAAAAGGTGTCGGCTCCAGCCATTGCTTTAAAAGTGTCCGAAAAATTAAAAATTAAATCAGTGTTGCCACCAAAAATAATTCTTTTGAAGGTTGTACTTTTTGTTAAAATACTGTCTCTTGAAGAAGAAGCCTTTGCAGTATGAATTGGTACTCCTGTAGAAATTGCAGCATCAATTCCTAAAATATTGTCTGCAGGATTTGCAAAAAGCGCAAAAACATAAAAAAAGCTTACAAAAGAAAGAGCTAATAATTTTTTCATATATTTTTCCTTAATTTGAACAACATAACATCATTAGTTTTAAATCAAAAGTTTGACCAAAAACTTCAAAGAAAATCAAACGTGCTATTTATTGATATACAACTCTAAAGCATTGAAAAACCAGTTTAATTCCCGGATTAAAATCAAATCCAACAAGAGCACCTTCTTCTTCCAGATAATCCTGCTGTTTTTCCTTCCAAGCCTGCAACGATTCATCTTCGCCTTCCTGTTTTGCCATTTCCCAAGTCACTTCATTGTAAGGAATTACATTTACAGAAGTCAGTTCAATTACGCAGCGAGGATTATTTGCCCTGTCTAAAACAATGTACAATTCTCCCGAAACTGGTAATGGTTCTCCATCAATAGCAAAAGTTGAAAAACTGGAAAAAATGGCCGTTTTTTTACCCGACAAAACGAGAGTAATCAATTCATCTCCTGCAAAACCTTTAGCTTCAAAAGATAAATCTCCAGCGCATTTTTCATCAAGGCTTCTATTTGTTTCAATCAGAAACTTTTCCCAATATTCATCTAAATCTGTCATAATAAATCCCGATGTTTATTTACTAATTATTTGTCGGCAAAAAAGGATTATTCTTAAGCTTTGTAAAAACACCTTTGTCTGCACCAAAAGGAATTATAGAAGTTCCATTGTAATCAGGATTAAATAATAACTCGCAATCCATACAATGAAGTAAAAAAGAATCATATTGTTCTTTAGAAACCTTTGGATAGAGATATGGTCCTTTGCGGGTAAAATAGGCATTTAAAACTGTATCGTATAAAAACCAGTCTTTTTCCTGACGAAGTGGAATCTCCGCAATCAGATTGTAAATGGCTCGTGTAATCCCGCTTTGTAAAGCAAAAGGTACCGAAATACTATTGAGAGAAGCTAACAAATCTTTTATTTCTGGTAATTTTTCTTCAAGAAGAGCTGTCTTTATTGCGGTAATATAAATGGAATCTGTCCACGGAAAGCATGGCGAAATAACAACAGAATCATTTTTTGAATAATTCACATTTTCTGGATTCCATGGCTTATAAATAGAAGTATTTTCAGAAGAAAACAACAAACCGCATTTTATTGCATCAGTTTTATTACCAAAAAACAATACCTTAAAATCATCCTGCAAAAGAGTAGAAACAGCTTTTTCCAACCGAGTTCGTTTTGTTTTGTTCTGCTCTTCGGTAATAAAACTACCCACCTGCCCCCGATTCATAGTGTTTTTAAAGAAAGTAAATGCATTTCCCGCATCCCAACCAAGAATCGCTCTTCCATTTTCCTGATATAAATCTGTAAGACGAACATTCTTTTTAGTGTATAAAAAGCAGTTTCTGGCTCGAGTAACAGCACCAAATCGGTTATATATTTCCTGATAATAAGTATTTTTATTCATTTAGTAAATTATAGCAAAAATGTTATATTTGGGCAAAACTTAATTATAGCTAAAGATAATCTGTCCCTGAGCAAAATCAGCTGTTACAAAACCACCTTTTGCAAGTTTTCCAAAAAGAACTTCATCAACAATGGCATCTGCAAGCTTAGTTTCAATAGTACGAGCCATATTTCTAGCCCCAAACTCTCTGGAATAACCTTCCTCTGTAAGATAATTCTGGCAGGCAGTTGTAACTTCCAGTGTAACTTTCTTTGCCAGCATTCTTTGAGCAAGTTTTTCAATTTCTTTTCTACAAACAAGTTTTGCAACTTCCATATCCAAATGACCAAAAGGAATAATTGCATCCAAACGGTTACGGAACTCTGGCTGGAAGGTTTTGTTTACCGCTTCTAAAAGAGTTGCCTCGTCTTCATCCGCAATCATAGAACCAAAACCAATGCCAGCTTTTTCCATATCACGGGCACCCGCATTACTAGTCATAATAATTATGCAGTTTCTAAAATCCGCCTTTCTACCTTGATTGTCAGTAAGAATGCCGTAATCCATAACCTGAAGAAGAATGTTATAAATATCTTCGTGAGCTTTTTCAATTTCATCAAAAAGAATTATGGCATTAGGATTTTTTCTAACATCTTTTATAAGCAAACCACCTTCTTCAAAACCCACATATCCTGGAGGAGAACCAATAAAACGGCTAACGGAATGCTTTTCCTGATACTCACTCATATCGTAGCGAAGAAGTGGCTCCTTTAACACCTTTGATAAAGATTTTGCCAATTCGGTTTTACCACAACCCGTTGGTCCCACAAAAAGAAAACAGGCTTCTGGTTTATCAGGATTTCTAAAACCAGCACGGGCTCTTTTTACCGCTTTTCCTAAGGCTAGAATTGCTTTTTCCTGACCAAAAATATCTGTACGAAGAGAAGCTTCAATATTCTGAAGAGCTGATTTTTCATCACCAGTTACAACATCAATAGGTAATTTAGCCATTTTTGCTGTAACTTTTTTTAGAAGTGCCGCAGAAACAACATTTTCACCAGATTTTTTTGCAGGAAGATTTTTTGCATTTCCCGTAAAGCCACCATTTTTAGAAATAAAAAGATAGGCACCCGCTTCGTCTAATAAATCTATAGCTTTGTCTGGCAAGCGTTTATCTGGCATATATTGAATAGATAAATCTACGGCTGCTTCAATGGCAGTTGGATTATATTTTACATGATGATAAGCTTCGTACTTCTTCTGCAAACCTTTTAGGATTTTTACAGTTTCATCCCGAGTCGGCTCATTTATGTCAATTTTTTGAAAGCGTCTTGCCAAAGCTCTGTCTTTTTCAAAATGAGCACTGTATTCTTCAAAAGTTGTAGAACCAATAATTTTTATACTTCCGTCGGCCAATGCAGGTTTTAAAAGATTTGCCGCATCAAGCTGAGTATTTCCGTTGGTTCCAGCTCCCATAATCATATGGATTTCATCAATAAATAAAATAGAATCCTTTTTTGCTTTTAATTCATCAACAATATTATGTAATCTTTCTTCAAAATCACCGCGGAACTTTGAACCAGCAAGGAGAAGTCCTAAATCAAGACTGTAAATTGTAAAATCCTTTAAGGAATCTGGCACTTTTCCTTGAACAATTCGCTGAGCTAGTCCGTAAGTAATAGCAGTTTTTCCAACACCCGCGTCTCCTACATGAAGAGGATTATTTTTTGTTCGGCGACACAAAATCTGAATGGTTCGTTCCAATTCTTCTTCGCGCCCAATAAGTTCATCAAAAGCACCTTTTTTTGCCTGTTCAGTTAAATTAACCGCAAAACGATCCAGGCCGCCTTCATTATTAGAACCCATGGCATCCATCATATTTTGATTCATAGCGGAATTAGAATTAGGATTTTGTGGCCCTGTTTTTTTTGAATCGTTTGTTTGGGAACCATGAATGCCTTTTACTTTTGAAATTGTTTCCAATAATTTTACTTTATCAATTCCACTGGAACGCATATAGAAAGAACAGTAATTTTTTGTTTCTTCATACATGCTGACCAAAACATCGGTTATATCAAGAATATCAAGCTCTGCACTAATACAATGAAAAACCGCTCTGTTCATTACCGCTTGAAATCCTGCCGATTCCATAGGACCTGTAATCAAAGAATCTTCTTCATTCTGTGTAATTATTGGAACTTGGTTGGCAAGGTAATCAGAAAGATTTGCCCGTAAAGCATTGTAATCGCAGCCGCTTTCGTGAAGTAAATGGCACACAAAGTCATCATGCAAAGCTATTGCTAAAACATGCTCTGGTGTGAAAAACTCATGATTTGATTTTTTAGCTTCTGCCATTGATTCTGAAAGTATTTTTGTAAGCATTGGACTTACTTTCATTTGGCGAACAGTTCCGTTTGGATTATCTTTAATTTTACTCATTATTCAACTTCTACCCGTAAAGGAAAACCATTTTTTTTCGCAAGACTTTTTGTTAAATTTGCCCTGGAAACAGCAATGTCATAAGTATAGGTTCCTACGACGGCCAGCCCTTTTTCGTGAACAAGCATCATAAGAGCTTCGGCTTCTTCTTTTGGTTTATTAAAAATGGAAATAAGCACAGTTGTTACAAAATCCATTGATGTGTAATCATCGTTATAAAAAACTACATTTCGTTCTGGAGGAAGTTTTATAGTTGTATCTTCCGTAGTTTCAGATTCGTTAGATTTAAGTTTAGTGAATAAATTACCCATAAGCATAATATAACATAAATTGCAGTTAGATTGAAGTATAATCGTTAAGACAAAAACTTAAGTGCAAAATATTTATGTTTGTCTTGGCAGATTCAGGTAGATTTTGGTTCATTGTAAATCATTGATATTTTTATTATAATAAAGTTTATGAGTAACAATAATCCAAATAATAACGAAAAAAGAGACCCTTTATTGTGTCACTGGGCAGACCAGATGGCAAATCAAATTATTAGAGAAAAAGGTGATTTAGATTCATATACATGTGCTTCCGGAATTACACCTTCTGGAACAGTTCACCTTGGAAACTTCCGCGAAATTATTACTGTTGATTTAGTAGTTCGCGCTCTTCGTGATCGTGGTAAGAATGTCCGATTTATTTATTCCTGGGATGATTACGATGTTTTCCGTAAAGTTCCAGCAAACATGCCAGATCCAGAAGTGTTGGAAAAATATCTTCGCTATCCAATTACAGAAGTTCCTGATACAACTAAACGCAATGAAAATTATGCTCGTCACCACGAAGTTGATATTGAAACTCAGCTTCCAAGAGTTGGTATTTCGCCAGAGTTCCTTTATCAGGCAAGCCGCTATCGTGCAAACCGCTATGCAGAAGGAATGAAAAAAGCTATGCAGAATCGTGATGTTATTAAGGAATGTCTTAATGAATATCGTGATGATGCTCACAAAATGAAGCCAGAAGATGTTTATTGGCCTGTAGCAATTTTCTGTGGAAAGTGTCAGAAAGATACAACTGAAATCACTGATTATGATGGCGAATACGGTATTTCTTATAAATGTGAATGTGGAAATTGCGAAACTGCAGATATTCGTGTTTTCAAAGGTGCTAAACTTGGTTGGCGTGTAGACTGGCCAATGAGATGGAATGAAGAAAAAGTTGTGTTTGAGCCAGGTGGAAAAGATCATATCAGTCCAGGTGGTTCTTATGATACTGCAAAATTAGTTTCTAAACGCATTTACAATTGGGATGCACCAGTTACAATGCGTTACGACTTTGTAAACTTAAAAGGTGTTCCTGGAAAAATGTCATCATCAAAAGGTAAAGTTATTGCTTTGCCAGATGCTCTTGATGTATACCAGGCAGAAGTTCTCCGCTATTTATTTGCCGGAACTCGTCCTAATACAGAATTTGCCATTTCTTTTGATATGGATGTTCTTAAAGTTTATGAAGATTATGATAAGACAGAAAGAATTGTTTACGGTGTAGATAAAGCTAAATCTGAAGATATGTTCAATAAAGAAAAACGTATTTATATGCTTTCTCAGATTGATGGAAAGATTCCAGAAACAATGCCATATCAGATTACATTCCGTATGCTTACAACTTTGCTTCAGATTTATTCTGGCAATGCAGATAAAGTTATTGCTTCTCTTGGTGATGTAAAGCCTGAGCAGGAAGAAAGATTGCGTCGTAGAATTGCCTGTGCTTGGTTCTGGATTCAGCATTCAGCTCCAGACTGCGCTCCAGAATTCTGTTTTGCTCTTCGTACAGATGGTTCAAAAGCAGCTTTGGAAGGAGATATGCTTACAGCAGTTAAACGCGTTCGTGATGAAGTTCTTCCAAAAATGGATTCCTTCACTCAGGATAAAGAATGTCAGCAGGCTATGTACGATATTGCTACAGAAATGGGACTTGATGCAAAAGCACTTTTCACCGCTATGTACAATGCCCTTATCGATAAAGATCAGGGACCTCGTCTTGGTAACTTTATGAGAATTATTGGTAAGGACGAACTTACAAAGATTTTGAGCGTTTATTAGTCTTAAAAGATAACTTTTATAATTTTACAAAAGGGCTTTCAAATAAGTTCATCAAAAAGAGCTTATGAGAAAGTCCTTTTTTATTTGTAGTATACTACTGGTGAACTTGCAGACAGCTTTTAGGGTGTTATTTTTGTTTATCCAAAGCGGTAATTAAAAGAATTGTTAGATATGGTAAAGCCAGCAAAACAGAAGAAGGTATGTTTTGAATAAAGTTTGGAAGAATTGTAGAAAGATAATCAGCTCCACAAAAAATAATCACAAAGAGACAGATTTTCCATATTTTTTTTCTACCTAAAAATACTGCCGCTAAAGCCATCCATCCTTTACCTGCACTTAAGTTTGGAACAAAAGAAGAAACCCGTAAAGTTAGTAATGCTCCTGCAAAAAAAGCGTAAAAAGTTGCAATAGTCCATGCCGCAATTCTGTAATTCCCGGGATGAATGCCTTTTACTTCCAGAACATCAGCATTTGTACCAGTAATCCTAAAATAAATACCTTTTTGAGTAAAATAAAGAAAATAAATGGCAGAGGCAACTAATATTATGCTTAAAATTATAGAAAATATTTTTACAAAAATTGGAGAAAAATAAAACGAAGGATTTGTTAAAACTCCACGATTTTTGAAAAAGCAAAAGGAAAGAAAAGATACAAAGGCAGAAAAGAAAAGATTTATACCAATGGCCGCTATAAATTGATTTGCCTTGGATTTTTCAACAAGAAAAGAAAAAAGAAGTCCATAAAAAGTGGTAATAAGGCAGGCTAAAATCATCCCTAATGCAAAGTTGCCTGTTAAACTTACAAATAAAAAAAGCTGAAATCCAGAAAAGGTTATGAATCCATCAAGAAATAAAGCTAAGATTCCTGCATATTCACTAAAAAGGGCCCCTATGGAAGCTAAAATTAGCGGACAGGAAAAAGATAAAATATCCAAAATCATTTTTTTCTGCTCCAGTTTTTTAGTAAAGGAATTGAAACCAAAAATATAATAATTCCTTGTAATAATCCACTTATATCAAAATCAAAATTATTAAAAAGAGCATATCTGTCGGCGGTAGTAATTAGTGTGGCCATAAAAAGACTGGATGGAATTATAAACAAAGGATTTTCTTTCGCCAGCATTGCAACTGCAAGTGCATTCCAGCCCATTCCACTGTAAAAACCTTGATGGCAGGTAAAATAAACTCCACAAACTGCGGCCGCTCCACAGATTCCGTGCATTCCTCCAGAAATTGCCGCCGCTGTAAATGAGATTTGATTTTTTGAAAATCCTCCATAAGTTGCAAACTCTGGACTTAATCCGTAGATTTTTAATTTTTTGCCAAACGTGGTTCTGTAAAAAAGAAATGCGGTTCCTACACAAATTATAATAGAAAACAAAAAATACCAGTTGGTTGGAGTCTGTTTTAAGATTTTTGAGAACCTGTAAGTTTTATCAATAAAAGAAGTAGCCATTAAGTTGCCGTTACTTCCTCTAAATCGTCCAGAAATAAGACCATCAATCAGTTGAATTATAGCTGTAGAAAGAATAAAGGAAGTTAGCAGAAAACTGGCATTTTTATATTTTTTTAGACTTTCCGAAATTAAAGCTACAAAAGCACTGGCGCAAAAAGAAATTATAAAAGCAAAAATTATTGCAAAAAAAGGATTCAAGTTTAGATTCTTGCAAAAAGTAAGGAAAATACCGCACAAAAATCCTCCAAGATAGATTTGTCCCTCGCCACCAAGATTAAAATCTCCTGCTTTTATAGCAAAAGACGCTCCAATGGCTCCCGTCATATATAGGGCAGAAAGATTTAGAACGTATCCTAAATTGTAAAGAAAAGCGCCCATTAGAAAATCTCCTGTAATTTGCCAGCGTTAAGTTTAAAAAAATGATTTGCTTTTTCTACAGGAAAATCTCCAGAAGAAAGAATCAACACTTTTGCACCATTTTCCGCAGCATTTTGTATTTTATTGCAAATTGAATGACAGGCCTGAACATCCAAACCTTGAAGTGGCTGACATAAAATTAAAAACTCTGGTTGATTTATAAGTTCTCGGGCTAAAATTAGTCTTTGAAGCATTCCACCAGAAAGATTTTTTGCTTTTTCTGTGGGAGTTATTTGAATGTCGGCTATGGAGATAATCTTTTCTGCCAATTTTGTGTTTCCATATTCGCCAAAGGTTGCAACTTCTTCAATAGTAAGTTCTGGATTGGAAGCTCTATATTTTCTATCTGTGGGAATAATTCCTGTGTTAAGGGTTTTTCTCAATAATCTGGTTGTGAAATGCTTTTTAAGATTTATGCAAAAACGGTTCTGTATTTCTAATAAACCAGCAACTGTCCCCTCTGTAAAACCTGTTATGGCATTTTCAAGAGTTAACAGTCCATCTTCTGGTAATCCTTGAATTAAAAGTATTTCGCCATTTTTTATGGAAAAATTAAGATTAAAAATCCCAGGCTGATTTTTTGGACGATAAGTTATGTTCTTAAAGCAAAGAGTTTCATCACAGTTGTTTTTTGACTCGCTTGAGTGTTCACCTTTAATAGACGAATCTGTTTTTTCAAGTTGATTATTTTCTGCCTGAACAAATGGCTTTGTGGAAAGAACATTTTGATTTATTTGAACAGATTTTACAATTCCATTTTCTAGTCTGGAAATTGTATGACAATAGTTTTGGGCTTCATAAAGGCTGTGGGTAATAACGATAATGTTCATACCATTTTCTGCCATTAAATGAAGCTGTTCATAAAGTTTATCACGCTGGATGTTGTCCAAAAGAGCGGAAGGTTCATCCAAAATCAATAAGTCTGGATTTTTTAATAGAGCAGAGCAGAGGGCAGTAAAAAATCTTGTGTCGGAGCCAATGTTTTGAACTAATGTAGAAAGTTTTTCTTTTGGTAACCAGGTACGCACAATCTTTTCAAAATCAGGATTATTCTTTTTTATAAGATTTTTGTTTATTCCTAAAAATAGATTTTCTTTTATAGAAAGACTATCTGCCAGCATTGGGCGTTGATGAACATAGCAAATGCCTTTTTCAATAGCATCTTTTGGGCAAGAAAAAATCATCGGTTCATTATTCAAAAAAATGTTTCCTGAATCTGGTTGAAGTTCTCCTGTAATAATGTTTGCGGTAGTAGATTTTCCTGCACCATTTTCGCCCAATAAAGCATGAAGTTGTCCCGCACTAAACTTAAGATTTATGTTTTGCAAGACAACTTTATGGGAAAAATGAATTGAAATATTTTTGAGCTCTAAATCCATTTTATAAAGGCAGTGTTATTTTAATTGATATTCACCATTCCTAATCTGATCAAGAAGTTCTGCCATTTTATTCCGAATATTTTCTGGAACAGTCTGAATATAAAGAGGATCATCTTGAACAAAAGAAACAAAACCGTCTTGAATACCTACCATATCGGCGTTTCCCCAATGAGTAAGATTTGCAAGATAATTTTCTGTAACAATAGCGGCCATTTCCTTTTGCTTCATTATGGAACTTGAAATTACAGTGCCAGGAGCTTTTGAAAATCCATTGTCGTCAAACCAGGTAATATAAGCTTTGTTGTTAACTGCCGAGTTTATAACTCCCTGTGCGGCACCACCACAAATTGGTAAAATAACATCAACTTTGTTTGCAATAACACTGTCAGCCAATAATGCACCTTTGTTAGCATCGTACCAGTTACCAACAATTCTAAAATCAACAGTTGTGCTGGAATCTGCCGCTTTTCCACCTTTTTCAAAATATGGAAGAATTATATTGTTCATAACAGGGTATTCCTGAGCCGCAATCAATGCCATTTTATGAGATTTTGACATTAAACCACCAATGTAACCTGCTAAGAATGCCTGTTCATATTGGTTGTAGCAAATTGTATAAATGTTAGGATTTCCTTTAAGCTCTGCATCAAGAAGAATAAACTTTTGCGATGGAAATTGCTCTAAAATAGGAACGGCTAAATCTGGTAAAGATGGATTTGATGAAATAATAACATCATATTTCATTTGGGCGGCCAATGTCGTAAGTTTAGAAGACCATTCAGCCTGATTAGTTCCTGCTTCCAAAACATAAAGCTTAGCTTTTTCCGCATCTGTTTTATCTGAATTGTACACTTCAACGGCGGCTGTAACTCCATCAACAAGCATAGCGTAAATTGCACTGTCGGCACAAATACCTGGAACAAAAACTGCAATGGATTTTGGTTTTTCTGTTCGACTGCTATCTTTGTTGCTGGAAATTGTAACTTCTCTATTAGGATTAAAAGTGCTTTTTGAATCAGCTTTTTTTGTACAAGAAGAGAGCAAAATGCTCATAAAGGTTATAAGAATAAGTGAATAATTAATATATTTTTTCATAGCGTTGTAAGAATAGTTTTATATAAAACTATTGTCAATACGATTTAGGAGTTTTTAAAATTATTTTCTATTCTTATCAAAAAATTGAAAAATTGTTGCTGTTCGTCGGCGGTAAAATCTTTGAAAAAAGTTTGAATCAATTCTTGGGAAATGTGATTTGTGATTTCGTTGTATTGCTTTCCTTTTTCGGTGAGAGAAATGAACTTGTTGCGTTTGTCAGAAATATCTTTTTCTATTGAAACAAGCCCCGTTTCTGTGAGTTTTCGTACTAATACTGTGGTAGTAGATTTATCTCTGTTTATTTTTTTTGATAATTCTCCCATGGTGATTTTTTCTTGCAAACTTAATTGAAATAAAATAAAGCCGTGGGAAGAAACTAGCTCTGGTAGACCTTTTTCTGAAAGCTTTTTGGATAAATAGTCTGCGGCCATAGAGTGAATGTGGGAAACTTTTGAGATACTGGAATTGATTTTTTTGTTCATGCTTGTATTTTAAAATTTACACGCAAAAAAGTAAATGATTTTTAATTTTTGCCCCCAGAGATAGGCGAGTGATTTTTTTCAAAAAGCTTTTAACTTTCAAATGAATGCTTTGTCTTACAAAAGGTTTTATCTTTCAAATGGTCGTTTTGTCTTGCATTTTGTGGAAATAATAATTAAATTTAAAAGATAAAATGTGAATGTTCTAAAGGCGTTTGTAGGGGACAGTCCTTATTTTGTCCTTCGTGCGTATTTTGTGTAACATTTGTGTTTGTATATTTGTATATGTAGATAAAATTAAAATCCTTGTGGAGCCAAGCTTCCTGAAGTTTTAATTTTTTATTTAAGGAGGATTTAATGTTCGGATTTTTGTTAAAAAAGAACTTGTGTGATATATGGGATAATTTACTTTCTGTGATAATAGCAAATGTGATTTTCATTCTTTCTGTTTTAGGAATTATTTTTGTAAGTGCTTTTATAACCAAAATTGTTCCAGAAAATATGAATCAAAATCTGTTTTTTTTAATACAAGGCTGTGTTTTTCTTGTTGGTTGCATAATTCTTTCGATTATTGCTTTTGCTTACGGTGAACAGGCTGCGAAAGTTGCTGATTTTGATGGCATTAGGATTGTTGATTTTTTTCTTGAAATACCTGGAGTTTTAAAAGATGCTGTGCTTTTTGGTTGTCTTATAACTTTTGTGGTTTTTGTTTCGGCTTATAGTTTGGAGTTTTATTTGCTTCAGCAGCAATCTTTGTTTGGGCTTTTTATTGGTTCACTTTTATTTTGGGTTGATTTGTTTATCTTTTTGGCATTGCAATGGTTTGTGCCAATCAGAAGTTCAATGCATAATAATTTTATGAAGTGTCTTAAGAAATGTTTTATTGTTTTCTTTGATAATACAGGTTTTACTTTGCTTGTAACATTGAATAATATTTTTCTTATAGCTTTAACGGTTTTATTTATTGGATTTATGCCTTCTATTGGAGGTGTTTTGATTGCCAACGCTAATGCTTTACGGCTCAGATTGTACAAATATGATTATCTTGAAGCACATCCTGAATTAAAATCTAAAAAAGAGCGGCGACAGATTCCTTGGGAAGAATTGATTTATGAAGATAGAGAAACTCTCGGCCCAAGAAAATTAAAAAGCTTCCTTTTCCCTTGGAAAGAATAGTAATTTTTTTTACATTTGGAATGGGTATGTACTGTTGAAACAAAATCAATATAAGAGTTTTAGTTCTTTTGGTGTTGGTAATTGTTTATCATCAGTGGTTTTTCAGCGCAAAGATTTATTATTGTGTTAAATAAAAAAAACTGCGGGATTTGAAGTTTTAGTTTCAGATCTTCGCAGTTTTTGTTTTATAAGTGTAATATAAATAGTTTTTAAGATTATTTAGTCATTAACAAGGTTTTTGAATCCAGATTTACAGATTGTCCTTCTGTTTTATTAACCGATTTTAAAATTCCAAGAGACATTTTTCCTCCATTTGGGAAAATATGCGCAACTGTGGCAAAAGCGGCTAGTTTTTCGGCAGGAAGAGTTTCTTGTAAAGTTTCGGCTTCATTGGTATAACTGAACCAGGCAGTCATTGCTTCAGATGTAATAAACTCTTTAAAACAATTCAAATCTTCCAAAGGGCATTTTTCAAAATCTAAACCGTCAACTACAAGACAGTCAATTTTTATTCCACCGCCTTTGAGAGCTTTTAGTGTATTTACCACATTTGGTAGAGAAAATGTACTTTGGTTAAAATTCAGGATGGTTCTGTATTTCATAATTTCTTCTGTAATTTCTTCAACTTTTACATTTTTTCGTTTGGAAATTTCTGCAAGAATGCTGGAATACCAAGAAATTACATTGGAAGAATGTTGATCAAAGGAAACATGAACTAAAGATTTTTCGTCTAAAAGTCTATCAATTCCAAATTGAACAAGAATAGAAGTTTTTCCCAAACCTTTTTTTGAAGTAATAAGCCCCATTTCACCAATCTTTAGTGCAGCGTTGGTTGCATTGTCAAAATAACGAACTGGGCTGTGTGTAAGTAAATCTTTCTTTTCCATAAAAAACTCCTGAATAAGCAAGGTATGTAACAACTTTTTTTCACTACTATATATATGATAACACGGAAATTAGATAAAAGGAATGTAACTATTCAGCACCTAAAATCCCAGGCATAATGCAGGAGTTCCAGCAAAGGC
>JAKSTL010000036.1 GCA_024402595.1 Treponema sp.
GACGTGAAGATTGTCTGCTTAGAGTGCTTCAGCTTTTATAATGCGGTTGCCCTGGGGGAAAGTCTCCCCCTGCCTCCAGCCGTTCCGTCTTCCGTCACCCCCTCTAACGGGGCCATCAAAAGTTTACCCAACGGCAAATTACGCTGCGCTTAAAACCAGCAAAAAAACACAGTCGCCCCGTAACGCCCCAGCAAAATTTCCAGTAAAATTTCATATTGAAAATTTTTTTTATAAATGCTTAAATGTACAAAATTTGAATAGCCAAAAGTTCCCTATATACTTTCATCCTTTTTATCGCAGATTATTATAATGAAAAAAATATCACTCTTTTTTACCATTTTTTTATTCATCACAAATATTTGGGGACAAGAATTTTCTACCAGCCTATTTGGAAGTTTTCCCATTACCCACGATTTTACAAACCAAGAACCTTTCTTCCAATTAATTGCCGATGGAAAGTATTCAATTTTCCAAGCCGACGGGGGAATCAGCATAACTAACAGAGAGTTTAATTTTACAACCCACGGATTCGTTGTGCCCCACAATTTTTCCAACGGACTTTCCATTGGATATGGTGCAGGTTATCATCATTTAAAATATCAGAATATTTTTAATCAAAACAATCTACAGATTTCTGCAAAACTGGAATACACTACAAAACACAATTTTTTTATAAAAACAAATGTGGGCGTATTACTTCTTTTTACCACAATCAACTACCTCATAAAAACAAATCCTGTTATTTTTTCAAACAGCTGGTGTATTGAAGTTCTTATGAGCAAACAATTTAACCAGTTTATCAAAGGCTATTTAATAATTTCTTCTTTCGATTATTTTGACTATCCAAACTTAGGTATTCCTTTTATAAAAACTGGCGTTGAGTTTTCCGGCATACCTTACATCACGCCAATACTAGATTATACAATCAAACTGGAAGATATGTTTACAAGCACCACCTATGTCAGTGGAAGCTACATCAGATTGGGAGTAAAAGCACACTTATGGTAATTAAAAGATATTTTTTATTTTTTTCTATTGTTTTTACACTTCTCTGCTGCACATCCTGTTATGGAAGCTGGAATCCATTTGAATATGGAAATAATGTAGATAACAGAATAGAAGCTCTTCCAGATATAAGCGAAACCTTGCCCGATTCTGTAAAAGGAAACACAGATTCCTACACAGTTCTTGTTTTTGCCGATTCACATTTTGACGCCACTGTAGAAACAAATGCAGAAAAAAAACTATTTAAATGGCTGGATTCACTAGACGCAGAAGAATATCCTCGTTTTGCCATTTCTCTTGGAGACAGCACCAATGCAGGAACTCAATCACAATTTGATGAATATCTTGCTTTCTGTAATAAACTGGAGACAAATTATAATATTACAACCATAAATGTCCCAGGCAATCACGATATATATTGCTCAAATTGGAAAAACTGGAAAAAAAATTGTTTTCCATACAAGTCTTTTTATTGTTTTAAGACCCAAAGTTTTAGCTGGTATGCACTGGATACAGCATCTGGATCCTTGGGTTTATTCCAGTATAATCAACTAAAAAATGCTATGGAAAATGACCCAAACCCAAAAATTGTTTTTAGCCATTATCCAATTATAGAGTTTAATTTTGTTTTTGGACTTTGTGATACAGTAGAAAGGAATCTTTTATTAGATTTATTTGTAAAAAACAATGTAAAGCTTTCTCTTGGTGGGCATCTACATAATTTTGCTACAGACAAGCTTCAAGATTATACAGAATATTGTCTCCCGTCTTTTAGATATAACGAAATCTGGACCCTACTAACCATAAACGAAAACACAAAAGAAACAAAAGTCAAAATAATCGAATAAAGAACTTTTTTTATTTCATTCAAATATCACAATTTTACTCGCAGAAATAATTGTATAAACTTAGGGTAAACTTAGGGGACAGACCCCAAATAATATTGGGGACAGACCTCAAATTATTATAGTTTCAATTTGCAATCACATAGGGGACAGACCCCTATTTCTTTTACAAGTCTCATCATCCGCAAGGGGACAGACCCCAAATAATAATTTTCGCTTAATTCATCACATAGGGGACAGACCTCAAATCGTTTCTCTGAACTTTCATCCAAAAAAGCATATTGTGGGACAGACCCCAAATTATTATATTTTCAATTTGCAATCACATAGGGGACAGACCCCTATTCTCCCCATTCTTTTTTCACCAAAAATCGCACAACTATGCTATAAAAAATCCTTCTCTGGTGTATAATAAACACACAACCCCAAAACGAATCTCAACAGGAGCTTATTACAATGTCCAAAGACCTTACACTTAAAATCAGTAACATAACAGAACGCCCAATCACCCCAGATATGGTTGGCTTATTTTTTGAAGATATCAACTTTGCTGCAGATGGCGGCTTATATGCAGAACTTATAGAAAACCGTTCCTTTGAAGCCGTAAAAAGCAAAGGTGAAGCCCACAACTATGTGCTAAAAGAAGACAATCTTTATGCCTGGACTGCAACCAGCAAAAATGAAGATGCCTTGGAAATCAGTTTTAATCAACCAATCAGCGAAAAAAATCCTCATTACCTTCGCTTTACCGCAAAAAATGACAATGAAGGTTTTTCAAACAAGGCCTACGATGGCATCTCTATAAAAAAAGGAATGAAATATAAACTTTCTTTCTATGCCCGAGAAGTAAATTATCCCGAAGGCAATTTATCAGCTTCCATAGTAAAAAATGGTAAAACCTATGCCCAAACAACAATTCCTTTCAAAAACGCCACAAACCGTCCAAAAGAATGGATGGACACAATTCGTGTTACCTGCGACACCATGGACTGGAATCTTTATACCGCAGAACTTACCGCCCTTGATGATATTTCCGGGGCAACCTTCCAAATAAATCTTTCAAAACCAGGAACTGTAGAGTTCGATTTTATTTCACTTATTCCAGAAGATGCCATAGCAGGCGTTTTCCGAAAAGATTTATTTCAAGCCCTTGCCGATTTACATCCTGCCTTCATTCGTTTTCCAGGAGGCTGTATTGTAGAAGGAACCAGTATCATGCGCCGTTATCAATGGAAAAACACAGTGGGCCCATTAAAAGACAGAAAAATCAATACAAACTTGTGGGCAGCACAAGGTGGCAACACAATGACCGCATGGGAAACTCCAGATTCTCATTATATGCAAAGTTATGGCCTTGGTTTCTACGAATATTTCCTTCTCTGCGAAAAACTTTCTTCCCCTAAGCGTGCATGCAAACCACTTCCCGTTGTAAACATTGGTGTAGCCTGTCAATTCCGCTCTTACGAAGTTGTTCCTCTAGAAAGCGAAGATTTTAATCAATATGTACAAGATGCCCTAGACTTAATTGAGTTTGCTAATGGCCCTGTAACTTCAAAATGGGGAAAACTCCGTGCAGAAATGGGACACCCAGAAAGCTTTAATATGGATATGATTGGCATTGGTAATGAACAGTGGGAAAGTGAAGTCGTAGATTTAGCGCCTCGCTACAAAGCCTTCGAAAAAGCAATCCACGAAAAATATCCAGAAATAAAATGCATTGGTACAGCAGGCCCTTTCATCAACCATCCATTCCACACTTCCGCCTGGGATTTTTACCATAAAGAAGCCACAGCCAACAAAGATTTTGCCTATGCAGTAGACGAACATTATTATGTTGCCCCACAATGGCTCTACGACAATGCCGCCCTTTACGACAATTATCCACGAGATGTAAGTGTTTTTGCTGGAGAATATGCCGCCCATGACGAAAATCTTTCCAATTCCATGGATGGTGGTATAGCAGAAGCCGCTATGATGTCCGGAATGGAACGAAATGGCGATGTAGTAAAACTTGCCTCTTACGCTCCTTTATTCAACAGAATCGGGCACTCACAGTGGACTCCAGATATGATTTGGTTTGATGCAGATAAAGTGGTTCTTACACCAAGTTATTATGTACAAAAAATGTTCTCCGACTATTCTGGAACCGAAGCCTTGGCATTGAATAATCAGGAAAAAGACCTTCGTTCACAACAGCTTTATATTTCCGCCGTAAAAAATCAGGACAAAAAAATAGTAAAGATTATAAACGGCAGCTGGGAAGATAAAACTCTTATCCTTCAAAACGAACAACAGGAACCTCTTATCACAGAAGCCGAAATTGCATTGCTTACCGCCGCCAATGGACAGGCAAAAAAAGTTGTAGCCACAGACGCTGTAAATCAGAACTCTGGAAATAAACCAATCAGTCCAGATGTAATGAGCAATCTTGAACTTTGCCAAAAACGTGCACCAGAAGAAACCAGTTTTACAGTAAAAACAGAACAGCTTACAGGAAAAATCACCATTCCCGCAAAAAGCTTCATTGTTATAAAATATTAAAACTTACATAGATAACATTGTGAAAAACAAAGCTTTACGATAATATGGTTTTATAAAATATTCTTTTTAGAGGTTTTAAAATGGCATTTGTTGATGAATTATTAAACAAAGCAAAGGCTGCCAACAAAACAATCGTTCTTTGTGAAGGAGAAGATAAACGAGTTGTAGAAGCAGCATCAAAAATTGTAAAAGATGGAATCGCCAAAATCATTTTAATTGGTTCAGATGACGATATTAAAGCAAGTGGATCAGATGCAGACCTTAGCGGAGTAACAATCATTGACCCAGCTAAAGATCCTAATGCAGATAAATACGCTGAACTCCTGTTCAAAGCCCGTGAAGGAAAAATCAATAAAAAAACAGGTCTTCCAGAATATGCAGATGTAGCCGCCGCAAAAGCCGCTATCTTAAAAGATCATACAATGTACGGAGCACTTATTCTTAAAGCCGAAGATGCAGACGGTTTTGTTTCTGGTGCATGCCACTCTACAGCAAACACATTGCGCCCAGGTTTACAGGTAATTAAAACTGCTCCAGGATTCAAAACAGTTTCTTCATGCTTCATCATGGTTGCTCCAGAATGCGGAAACAAATATGTTCCAGAAGGAGTTGCCGTATTTGGTGACTGTGCTATCAATATCGAACCATCTGCCGAAGAACTTTCAGACATTGCAATTGCTTCTGCCGAAACAGCTAAAAAAATTGGTGGAATTGAACCACGGGTTGCAATGCTTTCATTCTCAACAAAAGGTTCAGGAAACGATGCAAAATACTACGACACAGTTTCTAAAGTTCAGAAAGCTACAGAACTTGCAAAAGCAGCCGCTCCAGATTTAGCATTAGATGGTGAATTCCAGTTTGATGCAGCAGTAGCTCCAGAAGTTGGTGAACTTAAAGCTCCAGGAAGTAAAGTTGCAGGTCATGCCAACACATTCATTTTCCCTAACATCAACGCAGGTAACATCGGTTACAAAATCTGCCAGCGAATGGGTGGTTGGATGGCAATTGGTCCAATCTGTCAGGGCTTTGCTAAACCATTAAATGACCTTTCTCGCGGATGTTCAGTTGAAGATATTGTTGCAACTGTTGCAGTAACCGCTCTTCAGGCTTAAGTTTTTTATTCAGGAGGGGAAATTACAAACTGCTTCGCATTTTGTAATTAGCCTTCCCCTCGCTGCAAACAAAAAGCGTTGTGTCCCCACAACGCTTTTTGTTTTTCGCTACCCCTTCGCCTAAGGGACTCCCGCCCCTTAAAAACCCCGGAATAAAATAATTTTTCACCTGCTAAATATTATTTCATATGAGATTTAAAAAGCTCATACAAATCAACATCCACAATCATACCATTCATAGTTTTCCAGTTGGTATTTTCACGCCTATGTTCTACAATCCCAAAAGGCCCACGGAAGTTCCATAATCCCCAGCCAAAACCCATTTCATTGCAGACTTCAAAAAAGTCCTTATACCAGGCCAACGCTGTTTCATTTCGAACCTTATTGTAAACACCGCATTCACCAATATGAACCTTACAACCAGCATCCTTCATCGCTTTCCAAGGTTTGTAAAACTCACGCAAAGCTTCTTTATTCCAGGTTTTACCATCAACTTCCATACCCGGCCATTCAGGATAAGGCCATTCCATAGAACCATCTTTTGCATTCCATTCGGCCTTATAGTGTGTAAGATGAAATGGCTGATACCCGCGCCCGCTCATTGTTACACCCAAATCTGCCAATTCAGGAGCTGCCACATGACCACCACAAAGACCATCACAAATTATTTCCCGGTCCGGAGTTATTTTTCGAATCTCACCAACAACTCTGGCCATAATCGCTTTATGATTCTCTCTTGTAAGTCCATACTGACCAGGTGCAGGAGGTTCGTTTAGCAAATCAAAACTAAGTTGTTCTTTTGAATAGTTTTTGTAGCGCTTTGCAAACATTACCCAAAGATTTGTAAAAGCATCCTGCGCAATTTTATCTGTCCAAAGATTATGCTTTTCCAATTCATTGCCATTTATACAATAACCCGGCCCACGGTGAACATTTAATGAACAATGCATTCCTCTAGAAACAATTGCCTCAATTCCTTTATCAAGACATTTAAGCATTTCCTCATCATATTCATCATATTTAAAATCATGAATAAAAAAACGATAGTCAGTTGGAACACGAACAAAATTGCAGCCCATTTGCGCCATAAAATCCAGTTCATTTTCATCAATACGAATTGCATTAGGATTTATATGCAAATCCTTCCAGCCCGCACTGAACATCCACAAAACATTAAAACCGTACCACATAATCTTAAACCAATCTCCCTGTCTTAATTACTCAAACTTGGCAGAAACTTCTTTTAATAAATCTGCAATCTGCAAATGCTGTGGACAATGACTTTCACAGGCTCGACACTCTATACAATCTGTTGGAGCTCCACCCTTTTTCTTTTCTTCGCCATAATGCCACTTAAAACTGTTCACACCATAGCGTTTACCTTCGTTATAAATCTCAAAATATCGAGGAATATTTATTTTTGCTGGACATCCATCTGTACAATATCGACAAGCGGTACAAGGAATTGCAATGGTATTCTTTATAACCTCTGCAGCCTTTTCTACACAAACCTTTTCTTCATCGTTCAATGGTACAAAATCCTTCATGTAAGACATATTATCTTTAAGCTGTTCCATATTACTCATACCGCTTAAAACCACAAGTACATTATCAAGGCTTGCAGCGTAACGAACAGCCCAACTGGCAACACTGGCATTCGGATTATAATCAGTAAAAATCTTCTTGGCATCATCCATAATATTTGCAAGACTTCCACCTTTAATTGGCTCCATAATTGCAACTTCTTTTCCGTGCTTCATGGCAATTTCATAACATTTACGGCTCTGCACATTGTCGCTTTCCCAGTCAATATAATTTATCTGAAGCTGCACCAATTCCACTTCCGGATGATCATTTAAAATTTCTTCAAGCTTTTCTGCATTATCATGAAAACTAAAGCCGGGATGTTTAATTTTTCCTTCTGCAACTTTTTTCTGCATCCATTCAAAGCCGTGGAACTTCTGGGTAGTTTTATAATTACCGTCTCCCAAAGAATGCATAAAATAGTAATCAAAATATTCAACCTGACACTTTTCAAGCTGCTCATTAAAAATCCTGTCTAAATCTTCTTCCGATTTTAACTGCCACACAGGCATTTTAGAAGTAACCTGAAACTTCTCTCTAGGATAACGCTTTGCAACCAGTTCACCAAACACTCTTTCGCTGTGTCCACCATGATAAACCGCCGCTGTATCAAAATATGAAAATCCTTCTGCCATATAGGCATCAACCATTTCTCTAGTTTTTTCTAAATCTGCATGTCCCCATTCTTCACTTTCACACCATGGAAGACGCATTAAACCAAAACCAAGTTTTTTAATTTCCATAAAAAATCCCCTGTAATTATAAAAAGCTATAGATAATCATTATAGCCTATGATTACAAGGGATATAGAATAAAAAAATCTTAGAATTGTAAAAAAACTATTCTTCTTTCTTTTTTCCAGTAAGTGCAGCAACAAGACAATAAATCAATCCTGCTACAAAAAGTGCAATTTCACCAGCAATAAAACAATTGTGCTTATAATAAGGATTTTTCTGAGTAATAGTTCTTGGGAATTCTACATCATACCAAATGGAAACCCAATCGCCTTCTTGCAAAGAATCCTTGTATTCTGAGACGGGAAGTCTACCAATAATATATCTGTCTTCGCTGTAATCAAAAGCAACAAATAAAGTTGGTGGTGTTGTGCTTACATCACGATTTGTAATGTAAGCATTTTTTTCTTCCGCAGTAATTTTTTTGTATTGTCCAACTTGCATACGACTAACAACTGTAATACATCCAGCAATCAAAGACAAAGCCATCATAGCCGCAGAAATGACAATAGATATTTTCTTCAGATTCTTCATAACACCTCAAGAGAATAATTACAAAGTCGCAATAGTTTTTTCAATTCTGGCAATAGATTTTTCTTCACCTAAAACCAAAATTGAACCAATTAATGGAGGAGAAACACGGCTTCCTGTAACAGCCATACGAATTGGCATCATAAAATCACCAAGTTTAATTCCCAATTCTTCTGCCTTACTCTTAGCAAGAGCTTCTGCCCCCTCATGATCCAAACTAAAGCACTGATGAACAAAATCTTTAGCCGCTTCCAAAACTTCCTTAGTTTTTGCCAAATCAATTTTTTTAGGAATAATCTGTTCTGCAGGTGGAACAGCTGGTTCTGTAAACATAAACTTAACCATTTCTGCAGCTTCAGTTAAGAACTTAAGTCTTTCCTGAATAAGTGGCATAAGACCGAGCAATGTTTTTTCCACATCCTCTGTGCTCATATTCATAGATTTATCAACACAATATGGTCGTCCGTCTTCACCAAGAGCAACACCAGAGAACTCAGGACCAACATTTGGTTTTGGCTGAGGATTTTCCGGGTTAATTTCCAGAGTTGCATCCCCTGTTCCCGTAATAAATGGAAGAGTCCATTTGTAAAGTTCTTCTGCACTCATCTGGCGAATATAGTTTCCATTGTAATATTCAAGTTTTTTGTAATCAAAAACTGCAGGAGCCTTATTCAAATGTTCCAGCTTAAAGTTTGCAGCAAGTTCTTCCAAAGTATAAAACTCCTGACCTTCCACATAAGAACAACCGAGCATTGCCACATAGTTTACAATTGCTTTTGGTAAATAACCGCGGGCACGGAACTCATTTAAAGATGTAGAACCATGGCGTTTAGACAATTTTTTACCATCAGAACCATTTACCATTGGCAAGTGACAGAACTCTGGATGCTCCCAGCCAAAAGAACGGTACATCTGAACATGCAATGGTGTAGAAGGAATCCATTCCTGAGCACGCATAACATGGGAAATCTTCATCATGTGGTCATCAACAATGTTTGCCAGGTGATAAGTTGGGAATCCATCAGATTTAAGCAAAACTGGGTCAGGAGAAATATCTTCATTTTTCCACTGAATGCTTCCCAAAATATGATCTTCAAATACAGTTTCACCTTCCATTGGAACCTTAAGACGAATTACATAAGGTTTTCCAGCGGCCAGATTTGCCTTAACTTCTTCTTCTGTCAAATGTCGGCAGTTTCTATCATAACCAGGTGCCATTTTATTTTCTGTCTGAATCTTGCGAATGCGGTCTAATCGTTCAGCATCACAGAAACAATAATATGCTTCACCATTTTCTATAAGTTTGTTAGCGTATTCCTTGTATAATTCAAATCGTTCACTCTGAACATAAGGACCAAAATCACCACCTTTTGAGCCACCTTCGTCCCAGTCAATTCCTAACCATGCCATTGTGTCGTACAGATTCTGAACATATTTTTCATCATAACGGGTACGGTCTGTATCTTCCAAACGAAGAATAAACTTTCCACCTTTTGAACGAGCATACAAATAATTGAACAATGCAGTACGAACACCACCAATATGCTGCATTCCAGTTGGCGATGGAGCATATCGAACACGAACTTCTTTAATGTTTTCCATATTTTCCCCTTCTCGATATAGTTGAGATTTACAACCCGTTTGAGCGCGAGTGTTAAATCATTTTAATCATTCCGCAAATATTCATCAATATAGTTTAAGCTTTTTTATAAACAAGGGGCTTCCCCGCCAATAAATTGTCGGGTCGGGTGTTCCGGGCTTACCTACGGACGGTGCTGCGCACTCCCCCTCCATACCCTAAGCTTTAAAATCCCATCACAAAAAAAAAAGACCGCCCTGGAATAAACCAAAGCGGCCTTGTGTTTTATCTAAATCAGTCTAAACTGTTAGAGTTTTACTTATTTAGAAAGGTTTGGATAAAGTTCCTGAACTGATGTATAGAAGTTCTTCCAAGCTGTATCGATGTCGATTAAGCCTTCGAAGTAATCTTTCATAGCACCCTGGATCTTTTCGTTCATACCCTGGTCATACATAGACATGCAGCTCTTGTCGATAGAAGCAGCTGAGTCAATGAAGAATGCCATGTGGTTCTGTCCAGCCAAGAATGGGTTACCATAGTCAGAGTTTGCAACTTCGCGCATAGCAGGTTCGTTGTTTGTGAAGTCACCAGCACCTTTAGCGATTGCAACCATTGTATCTTTATCACATGTAAGAGTTAACATAACATCTTTGATGAGAGCGATGTTGTCTGAACCAGCAGCACCACAAACCCAAGTTCCACCCCAAGAGAATCCCTGTGGACCTTTACAGAATGCCCAGTCACCGAAAGCAGAACCTTCGTCATGTGGCATACAGAAGTCGATGAACCAAGCTGGTCCGAAGTAACCGAATACTCCACCGTCTTTCATCATACCCTGTGTTGATTCAGCAGACCAAAGAGAAGCTTTGTTGTTGTAACCATTGTCTGTGTATGTTTTTGTCTGGTCAATCCAAGCCTGAATCTGTGGATCGATTACGATTTTGTTTCCTTTTACCCATGGAGAAGTTACATTGTCAGAGAATGCGCGGAATGAATCATCATATCCAGAAAGCATTTTGTAACCAGCAGCCTTCATCTTTGCAGCAACTGCATCGAATTTAGCCCAGTCAGAAAGAGCTTCCTGTACTTTTGCTGGATCATCTGTTCCAAGAACTTCTTTAGCATAAGAACGACGATAGAGGAATCCACCTGGACATGCCTGCCAAGAAACACCTTTCAAAACTCCTTTTGAGTCTGTCATGATGTCTTTTGTATATTTATACTGGTTAGCCAAATCTGCATCAGTAAGACCAATGTCTTTCTTTACATCCAAAGTGTATGCTGTATCAACATATTTAAGAGCATAGTCAGCTTCTACCAAGAAGATATCAACTTTTTCATCAGCTTTAGCCTTGCTCTGTTTGAGAAGAACTTCATCCAATTTGTTCTGATAAGCATTGTCCTGGTTTGGAGTCTGAACAAAGTTTACTTTTACATCTGCTGGTAATTTCTTAGCATAGTAATCATTAAATCTAGAAGAGAATTCATCGTTCCAAACATAAATGTTAAGAACTTTTCCTTCTTTACCTTTTTTTGCTTTTGCAGCGAACATAGATGTTGCAGCTAAAAGCATACATGTTGCGACAATAATTCTTTTTGTCATAGAGTTTTTCTCCTTCGGGTATTTCCCCGATATTTTTAATATAATTATAGTATAGCCTAATTTTTTAAGAAAACAACTCAAATTTTCAAATATTTTTAATTTTTTTTATTTTTTTCCGTTTTTTGTTAATTATTTTCAGATCTTAATTTTTTGTAATTTCTATAATTCTCTTTAAAAGACCTTCACAACCTTCCTGAATGTCTAAAAAAGTTCGGTCAAAATTACCTGTATACCAAGGGTCTGCAATGGATGCATTTTTTCCTGCAAATTCCAGAAGCAGCCTTATCTTATTTTCTGGATCATTATTCCAGCGACGATTCATGTAATATAAATTTTCATCATCCATTCCCACAAGAAAATCAAATTTTGAATAATCATCCGCTGTAATCTGTCTTGCCCCTCGTTTTGAAAATGGAATTTTTTCTCTACGCAATTTTTCTTTTGCAGGAGGATACATATCGTTTCCAATTTCTTCTGTACTGGTTGCGGCAGATTCTATAAAAACATCATTTTCCAAACCTGCTTTTTTTACAACATCCTTAAACACAAATTCTGCCATAGGAGAACGGCAAATATTTCCGTGACAAACAAATAAAACATTAACCATAAATTTAATTATAAATATTTATTGTAAAATCGACTATCTGGATTTATCATTTTAAATAGAATTGAGGGATTTTTACCTTTTTACAATGAATTGAAAAGTCTTGAAAATTTTCCAACATCCTTTTTCAAGTTTTCAAATCAAAAACATAATTTAATAATAAATAACAGGAGATTTTATGAGAACGTCTAACAGATTATTTACACTTCGTCCGGGAGCTGTGGTTTCATTATATTTAATGTATTTGAGCCCTGTTTTATTCTTTGCCATAACAATGACCTTAGCTGGACTTTTTTCGCCTAAAGAAATAGGAAATCTAACACTAAATCCTCTTGTTTTGATTGGTTTAATCGTAAACTCCATAATACCAACATTTTTTTTACGAAGATACAACAAACTTTTAAACGCCTACGACCGTTCCGACGCTTCCACAAAAAAAGTGAACATGTTTGTAAAACAGGCAAAAACCTCACTATTAGTATTAAACTCAGTTCTTCAGTTTGGTTTTGCTTTTGACATTGCCGCTCCAAGTTTAATAAAAGGTTATACATTTAAAAATGTGTATATGGATCATTTTTTCATTCACTTTATTTTACTTTACGGAGGAATAGCTTTAACCTGTTCTTCTGTGTTCTATCTTATGTTTTTGGTTGCCATCGAAAGAGAAATGAGTTTTCTTCCATATATTGAGCGCTATAAAACATCTTCTGTGCAATCTCGCCTGCTTATTTCAATTCTTCTTTGTATTTTTGGATTAAACTTTAATGTTATGGGCATTCTTTTAGTTCCAAAAGTTACAGTTTCTGGCGATCCAAAGATTGCTTTAACAATTTTTGCACCTATATTCTTCTTTACAAGCATTGTCACAGTACTATGTATCCTTATAAATGCATATAGTATTAACTCCCAACTTAAGAGTATCAATCATTTTATTGGAAAAATGTCTGACCATGACTTTTCTATGTCTAAAATTGATGTAGTTTCTAGAAATGAGTTTGGTTCCTTAATAAATCATTTGAATAATCTTTGCGAAGTTACCAGAAATCTTCTTTCAAGCTTTAAGAATGAAGTTTCTGAAACTTTGGAAATTACCCACGAGATTCATGCCAATATTGACGATTCCTGTAAAAGAGTTGCAGAAGTTACAGCTACAATTTCTTCGGTAAAAGAAGAAATGGATAATCAGGCAGCAGGTGTTGAAGAAACAAATGCCGCAACGGGACAGATTCTTGGAAGAATTAGAGATTTGAACCAAGCTATTGAATCTCAGGCAGCGGGTGTTACACAATCTTCTGCCGCAGTAGAAGAAATGGTTGCAAATGTAAACAGCGTAACTCAGATTCTTGAAAAAAATACTGACTCGGTAAATCAGCTTTCTTCGGCTTCTGAAACTGGTCGTCTCAAGGTAAAAGCAGCCGTTGATACCGCTAACGCTGTAATTAGCCAGTCCAACAGTTTAATAGAAGCAAGTAAAATTATTCAGGGAATTGCAACAAGAACAAACCTTCTTGCTATGAATGCTGGTATTGAATCGGTACATGCGGGAGAAGCTGGAAAAGGATTCTCTGTTGTTGCAGATGAAATCAGAAAGCTGGCGGAACAGTGTTCAACTCAAGCCAAAATCATTGATGAAAACCTGCGAAGCCTTTCAGATTCAATTTCTCATGTTTCTACAGATACAGACGCCGTTCAACAGCAGTTTGCTATTATTTATGATTTAGCACAAAAGGTTCGTCAGCAGGAATCTGTTATTTCCAGTGCAATGATTGAACAGAATGCCGGTAATCAGCAGATTCTTGACGGAATCCGTTCTATCAATGATTCTACTTCTGTAGTTCGGGATGGAGCTTTGGAAATGATGGCTGGTAGTGAACAGATTATGAAAGAAATGAACATCTTAAGTGATACAACTCGAGCCACAAAAGAACGAATGGCACTTATCAACATGGATGTTACAGAAATCTTAAACGATATTACAACCACTGGTGAACATGCAGACAAAAACAGAGATGGAGTTGAAGTGCTCCGCCGTGAAGTTGATAAGTTCAAAGTTCACTAATTTTTTAATTTTTTATATTTTTTTGTAACTATTTAATAAAAGTGTTGTTTTAAAAGTGAAATACGACATGAAAGCTCTTTTGGGTTTTCTTTTTTCATAGTTACCTCCTCAATTTAGAGACGATTTTCCCCAATCAGAAAATCGTCTCATTTTATTTTCACTGAATTAATGATATAATCATTTTGCAAAAATTGTCTCATTAGGAGTTTTCTAATTGGCTGATTATAAAAAATTTCCACCTGCACCTGAAGGCACACCGGTTTCTAACTTTGTTCACCTCCATGTGCATTCCGATTATTCCCTTCTCGATTCCTGTGCCACCATTGATAAACTGGTTGAAAAAGCAAAGTTTTTAAATATGCCTGCGCTGGCACTTACAGATCATGGCAATATGTTTGGTGCGTTAAATTTTGAAAAGCTTTGTCACGAAAATGGAATTAATCCAATTGTGGGAGAGGAATTTTATGTAGCCTATGGCAGTCACTTTGAAAAAAATACCGTTCCTTACAGTCGAAAAGGCGAAGATGGAGAACGACAGGCAAAATATTTCCACTTGATTCTCCTTTGCGAAAATCAGACTGGATACAAAAACATGTGCTGGCTTTCTTCTTTAGCTTACACAGAAGGTATGTATTACAAGCCTCGTATTGACTGGGAACTGTTGGAAAAATATCACGAAGGATTGATTTGTTGTTCTGCATGTATAGCCGGTGAACTTCCTCAACTTTTAATGGCTGGTATGGATAAAGAAGCAGAAGAATTGGTTCTTAAATACAAAAATCTATTTGGCCCAGATCATTATTACATTGAACTTCAAGATCACGGATTACCAGAACAGAAAGAACTTAATCCAAAACTTATAGCCCTTGCCAGAAAACTGGATGTTCCGCTGGTAGCCACCAATGATATTCACTATGTAGAAAAAGAAGATTGGGAAGCTCAGGAATGTCTACGAAGCATTGGCTTTAAAAAGAATATGACCATAGGCCCCGACGGTAATTTTGTATCTGGCATGGGTGGTGAGCATCACGAATGGTATTTTAAAACAGAAAAAGAAATGCGCATGCTTTTCCCAGATTGTCCAGATGCCTTTGACAATACAATCAAAATTGCCAATATGTGCAATCTTACAATCCATCAATATTCAACACCAGAATTAAAAGGTACTCTTCCTCGTTTTGAACTTCCAAAAGAGTTTCAGACCCACGAAGAATACACAAAAAATCAGGATGATTACTTGCGCTATCTTGTAGAGCAGGGCCTGGTAAAACGATACAAAGATATTACAAAAGAAATCCGTGACCGTTGTGAGTTTGAAATGGATATAATCCTTGGTATGGGATTCAGCGGATACTTCCTGATAGTTTGGGAGTTTATCAACTGGGCTAAATCTACCTGGGATAATGTAAACAACAGGCCTAAACCTTATATGCCAATTGGTCCTGGTCGTGGTTCCGGAGCAGGTTCTCTTGTAGCCTATTGTCTTGGAATTACCGATATTGATCCATTTAGATACGGATTGATTTTTGAACGATTCTTAAACCCAGAACGTGTTTCCATGCCGGATTTCGACGTTGATATGGACTTCGATTTTAGACAGGACATCATTCAACACACCCGAGATTTGTACGGTGAAAAGAAGGTTGGTCATATTGTAACTTTTGGTACTCTTAAACCAAAAAATGTTATTGCAGATGTGGGACGAACTTTAGGTATTCCTTTAGCCGAAGTAAATATGCTCAAATCAAAAGTCAGTGAAAATCTTAAGACTAAACTTAAAAACTGTTTTGAGCCGCCTAACGAAAAGTTCCCGGATGGAGGTCAACTGGCTGAATTCCGTCACGACCCTCGTTATGAAAAACTTTTTGATCTAGCCGAAAAGCTGGAAGGTTGTAAAAGAAACACAGGTCTTCATGCTTCTGGAATGGTAATTGGTTTAACCGAACTGCCAGATTGGGCTCCTGTTTTTGCAATTACCGATAAAGAAGAAACAAAAATTGGCGTTCAGTACACAATGGATATTATAGAACCTTGTGGACTGGTTAAATTCGATTATCTTGGATTAAAAACTCTTTCTCTTATTCGTTATGCGGAAAATATTATAAACAAACATAAAAAAGCAGAAGATCCAGTTTTCCTCACCTCAGAAGTAAGTGAAACAGATGCAAAAACTTTTGATTTGTTTAAAAGAGGAGACTCGGTTGCCGTATTCCAGTTTGAATCTCCTGGTATGCAGAAAATCCTTAGAGAGTTCCAGCCAGAAAAAATTGAAGATTTGGTTGCCTTAAACGCCCTTTATCGTCCGGGACCAATGGATTGTATTCCTCAGTACATTAAAGGAAAGTGGGAGCCAGAAAGCATTCATTATCCTGATCCAAGTTTGGAAGACCTTCTTAAAGAAACCTATGGTGTAATGGTTTATCAGGAACAGATTATGAAGGTTGCCCAAATAATTGCAGGATTCTCTCTTGGTGGTGCCGATATGCTTCGTCGTGCCATGGGTAAGAAAAAACCTGAAGTTTTGATGGGTAAAAAGAAAGACTTTGTTGATGGCGCCCTTAAAAATGGTCACACAGAAGAACACGCCAAAGAAATCTTTGATATTATGGTTCCTTTTGCGGGATACGGTTTTAATAAATCACACGCAGCGGCTTATTCTGTTCTTGCATATAGAACCGGTTGGTTAAAAGCAAATTATCCAGCTGAGTTTATGGCGGCAAACCTTACAAACGAAATTACCTCTACCGATGGACTTCCTGAATATATTGAAGAAGCCAGAAAAATGGGAATTGGTGTTGATGCTCCTGATGTAAACCGTTCTGATGTTAACTTTGATGTTGTTGATGGAAGAATTGTTTTTGGCTTGCGTGGTATAAAAGGAATGGGAGAATCTGCGGCTCAGGCAATTGTAGATGAAAGAAATGAAAACGGGCCTTATGAAAGTTTTATGGATTTTCTTATGCGGGCAGGTACACGAACCGACGGAATGGGAAAAACTCTTGTAAATAAAAAGGCCATTGAAGTTTTAATCAAGACAGGTGCTTTTGATCACACAGGAGAAAAAGAAGGATTAAACTTTAACCGACCAACTCTTCTTGCAAATTACGAAGAAGCTATTTCCTACGCCGTTTCAATTCGGGAAGATAAAATGAACGGTCAGGGTGATTTGTTTGAGGACTTTGAAGAAGAAATAACTTACGATGAGTTCAAATACAAAATGCTTGAAGACCTTCCTACTATGGAACTTCTTAATATGGAAAAAGAGTTTATTGGTTGTTATGTAAGCGGACATCCTTTAGATGATTACAGAAAAGCCTACGAACGGGCCGTTACACTAAAATCATCTAATTTCCAAAGAGTTGCAGCAGAAACAAAAGCCGAACAGAATGCTCTTGAAGCAAGCGGTGTAAGTTACTGGCAAATAAAAAAATCTGGAAAGATTCATATTGCCCTTGGAATGGTAAGCAACCTTCATATTACGCATACAAAAAAAGATGGAAAAGAAATGGCTTTCTGCAAAATTAATGATTTTGACGGTTCCATAGAATGCACATTCTTTCCAGGTGAATGGGAATCTTTAAAATCACAAATATCGGACGGAAAAATATACGCATTTAAGGGAAAAGTGAATGTTTCAAAAGATACACCATCATTCTTTGTTGAAGCAGTAGAAGATGCAAAAAATCTGGAACAGCATTCTATTCAGTCTGTGCATATAAATCTGGATTCTAATTTTAATTCTCCTGCCGCCCTTTCTAAATTAAAAGATTTTTTATTTGATAAAAAAGGTAATTGTTCAGTATATTTTCATATAGACACAGGAAAAAATCCTTATGTAGTAAAAATGAACAATATGCTTGGAGTTTCTTCGGAGCCAGAAGTTCTAAAAGAATTGAAAAATATTGATTATGTAAAAGAGGTTTGGACAGAATGATAAGGACAATTTTAAACATCATTTCCGGAGTTTTATCGCTTTATTCAATGTTATGTCTAATAGATATTATTTTATCCTGGTTTCCAAGGGCAAAATATTCATCTTTCGGCAGATTTATAAGTTCCATCTGCGATCCTTATTTAGGTATATTTTCTAACATCCGCTGGCTTCAGTTTGGAAATATAGATTTTTCGCCAATTGTATCTTTAGGACTTCTTTCTTTAGTTTCTACAATTTTAGGAAGGATAATCAATACAGGAGTTTTGCATATTGGCGGTATTTTAGGTACCATCATTTATTCTGTTTGGAGCATTGCTTCAAGCCTTATTTCCATTTTATTTTTACTAATTCTTATCAGATGGATTGCATTACTGGCAAATCACGGACAGACATCTTCAACTTCTATCTGGTATCAGGTTGATAATTTTTTACACAACATAGCGTTCAAAATTGGCAGAACTTTCTATAAAAAGACAGAGTTTTTGGATTATAAAAAAGCTCTCCTGATTTCTTGGATTGTGCTGCTGATTCTGCTATCTGTTGGACAGATTTTAATATCTATTCTGGTTAATTTGTTCAATGCTATACCAATTTAATTACACATGAAAGTAAAAGATATAAGAACTCCGGTTTCTTCCATAAGCGGCATAGGTCCTCAACTGACAAAACTTCTGGCAAAACTGAATGTTTTTACAGTCGGGGATTTATTGCAGTTTTTTCCACGAGATTATGAAGACCGCACCAAAAAAGTAACCATAAATCAGTTTAAAACAAATCACAAAATACATACCGTGGCAATGGTTATGGGACAGGATTGGTTTGGCTACGGAAAAATGAAGAATCTTAAGGTTTTTATAAATGACGGAACTGCCAGCGCTGAACTTATCTGTTTTAACCGCCAGTTTTTGCAAAATGTTCTTACACCGGGAAGCATTGTTAGTGTAACGGGTGATTTTTTTGAAAAATATGGAACTATCCAAAGTTCAAGTTTTGAAGTAAACAAACTTTCTGGAAAAGCACTTCCATCCGATGTTAAACAGATGACCATTACACCAAAAGATTTAATTCCTCTTTCACCTCCAGATTCAAGCATATTACCCGTTTATCCTTTGACCGAAGGATTAACTCAAAAAGTTATAACAAAAGCTATTGCTACAGCCATTTCGCAATATGCTCACGGAATTGAAGATGAAGTTCCAGATGAAATTATTCAAACAAGGCAACTTTTACACAAACAGGATGCCATAAAGTACATACATCAGCCAGAAAACCTACAGCAGATTTGGGATGCAAAAAAAACTCTGATTTATGAAGAATTATATCATTTTCAATACACCATGGCAGAACGGGCCTATAAACACAGGGGTGAATTACCATCTTCCAATGTTCAGAATATTTCAGGAGAATTGAAAAATAAAATCACTGATAAAGATTTTGAAGATTCTCTTTCACCACTGCAAAAACAACTGCTTTCAAAACTGACATTCAAGCTTACAGAAGATCAAAAATCTGTTATTTATGAAATGAACAGAGAAATTGATAAAGGCTTTGAAGAAAGAAACTCCACGCTTTTAGGAAATAAAATTGAGCATCCACCTTTTACAATGGCTAGACTTTTACAAGGTGATGTAGGCTCTGGAAAAACATTAACTGCACTTTTTGTATGCCTTAGAGTAATAAATTACAAGGGACAGTGTGCTTTTATGGCGCCAACGGAAATCTTAGCAAGACAGCATGCAGAAACTACAGCAAAAATGCTTGATTCTTTGGGTGTTAGAACTGCTTTTTTAACAGGAAATGTAAAGGCTTCCGGACGAACTCAGCTTTTAAAGGCGCTTAAGGAAGGTGAAATTGATATAATTATTGGCACTCATGCGCTGTTTTCTAATCAGGTGATTTATAAAGATTTGCAACTGGCGGTAATTGATGAACAGCATCGTTTTGGTGTTATACAAAGGCAATCTATTCTTGAAAAAGGTCGTCAAACAGAAGCTAACGGACTGTCTTTTGAACCTCACCTTTTGATGATGAGTGCAACACCTATTCCACAAACTCTGGCACTTACTGTTTTTGGTGATTTGGATGTTTCTATTATAAAAACTATGCCTGAAGGTCGCAAACCAATCCAGACCTTTTTGATAAAAGAAGGAAATGAAAAAAACGCCTATGAAGCAGTAAGAAAAGAGCTGGCAAAAGGGCATCAGGCATATTTTGTTTACCCCGCAATTGAAGCCATGGATTCTGATGGAGATAATGCAAAAGTTCATTCTCTAAAATCTGCGGAAAAAAGTTTTGAAAATCTTTCTAAAAATATTTATCCAGAGTTTAAATGTGCTTTAGTTCACGGCAAATTGGAAGAAAACGAACAGATTCGGATTTTAAATGATTTTAATCAAGGAAAAATACAGGTTCTGGCGGCAACCACCGTGGTTGAAGTTGGAGTTGATGTGGCAAATGCAACCTGCATGGTAATTGAACAGGCAGATCATTTTGGAATGGCCCAGCTTCATCAGTTGAGAGGACGAGTTGGTCGTGGAAATGAACAATCATACTGCATTTTGATTTATAGTAAAAATCTGTCTGAAAGTGGAATTGAACGAATGAAAGCCCTTAGAGAAAGCACTGACGGTTTTTATATTGCAGAGCAGGATTTAAAAACAAGAGGCCCCGGCGAAATGACCGGAACCCTTCAGGCTGGTAATCTGGAATTGGGAATAGCAGATGTGGCCAGAGACAAAGATTTGCTGGTTTTAGCAAGATTCGATGCCCTGGAAAACCTGAAAAAACTTATGCAACATAAGACTCAAGGCGTCTAGCTCTAGTTGGATGCTGCATTCTGATAATTGCATGTTTTTCAATCTGACGAATGCGTTCCTTTGTAAGATTACAGGCGTCTCCAACTTCTTTTAAAGACATTGGCTTTGTTCCATTTAGACCATAGCGCATTTTGATAACCTTGGCTTCGTTTGGTCTTAAAGTACTCAGAACTTCATCAATATCATTGCACATTGATTTTTCAATAGCTTTTTCATCTGGACGACCATATAAAGTATCTTCCTGAAAATCTGCAACCAAAGTGTGGTCGTTTTCGGAATTGTTTATTTCGGCATCCAAAGAAACCATATCTCTTGAAATCTGGAGCATTTCGCGAACATGAGATGGCTCCATATGAAGCAATTCGGCAATTTCCTGATATTCCTGCTGTTCTGTTTTGTTTCCGTTTATAAGCTTTCGGGCGTGTTCTATTCTGACAAGTTCATTAGCTCTGTTTAATGGCAGGCGAATTGCACGACTTTTTTCGCTGACGGCTTTTAAGATAGATTGATTTATCCACCAAACAGCGTAAGAAATAAAATGATAACCTTTTGTTGGATCAAACTTATCAATAGCAGAAAGAAGGCCTATATTACCTTCGCTGATTAAGTCCGTTAGTTCAAGACCATGATTCTGATAGTTTTTTGCAACTTTTATTACGAATCTGAGATTTGCATTAACAATTTTATCTCTAGCGGCTTTATTACCCTTTTTTGCTTCAATTGCAAGGGCTGTTTCTTCTTCATGAGAAAGAAGAGGGATATTGTTGATATCCTTAAGGTACATTTTCAAAACAGAATCTTCGTTTGACATAAAAACCTCCAGAAAACTGTAATAAATCTAGTCTTTATAAAAAGTAAAAATTTGGTAAAGTTTTCTCAAATACACTATTTATATAGCAAGTTTTGTGCCAAGTATGTTCTTTTTTATATTTTTTGTTGAATATTTTTTGTAATGGGTAGAAGGGATGGGAAATGGGAAAGTGGCAGGAGAAGGGATAGCGGAAGAAAGAAACTGGGGATAGAAGAATAAGTGGGGACAGACCCCAAATAAACTCGAAGGACAGGAGGGGCTGAGCTTGAAAGAATGAATTGGGGACAGAACTCAAAAGTGGAAAAATTGATGAGGGGACAAAAATTGAAACAATTGAATTATCTGAAAAATAAAGTTAATGGGGGACAGACCCCGAAAGAACTGAAGTAAATAAAACTATTTTTTGAGAGAACACAAGGTGGGGACAGACCCCAAGTTGTAAAAATGATGGCAAATATTATAAGGGGACAGACCCTAGAAAAATGAATGAAATTACAACTATTTTTCTGGAATATACAAGGTGTTGCAGCACAAGGTGGGGACAGCCCCTGAAACAATTGATTTTTTCTGAAAAATAAAAAATACGATTTTTCTTGTCTTTTTGGACTAATTTTATTAAAGGCTGCAAAAAAGTGTTTCTTTTTGACACAACCTCTAATTTTTATAATTTTTCTGTGTAAAAATGACACAATTATTTATTTTTGCATTAAAAGATAATTAAAGATGTGCCAAAGAAGCGGTTTAACTTATCCAAAGAAATCAAAGGGGACAGATCTATAGAGTTCTGCTTTTTTAGATTTTGGGGTCTGTCCCCAAAATCTAATTTAGTCGGGGACAGACCCCTAGTTTTGAAATTATAAAAAAGGAAAATGTGCTGATTAGTGTTTACATCATTTGTGGAATTAAGGCAGCGCCGAGCGTGTAGTGGTTGCGAAGCAGCCACTGGACAGAAAAAAAGTGCTTGTCAGACTGACAAACACTTTTTTGAAGGAAGCGGCCGAGGGTGACCGAGCCACGAAAGGCGAGTTGTGGTTAAGATGCGCCCTGTTATTCTGTAGGACTTTTTGTGTTTTCTTTAACCGATGGTTTCTTTTTTGCAACAACGATTGCGAATAGAATTGAGAAATAAATAAACGCAAGACCAACTACTGCAAAAGTCATTGCTGTGGATTTTGGTGCCAAGGCAATGAGGACTAAAACTGGAGCGCCAAAAGCAATTCCGAATCCACTGCCGTTGACCAGATTATTAGCGGCTGGAGTTTCAAGATTCGGATCTATTTCGCGAACAAGCAGAACTCCCGAACTAATAGTTCCTGTAAGCATACCAAACATTGAAATAAAGCCCTCTTCTGGATAATCTGGGTAAAGTTTTTTACACATTATTTTTAGATAAAAGAATGTTGCAATTCCTCCAATAATCACTGTAAGAAGGAAAGGAACCCACAATCCGGAAATATCATCAAAATCGATGGCGGCTATACCTGTAATAATCATCAAATCAAAGGCGAGCCCTGAAATACGGTTCAAAAGATAATTATTCTGATACTGTCGGTTCATCAATTTAAAGCGTTTAAGGTTTGAGATGATTGTTCTGACCAATGTTGCAAATAAAGAACCAATGATGAAGTTGAATCCCCACAAAAGTGGATTTATGGTAGCGCCGACTCCTGGAGCTTTTGCATCTAATAATGTTGAAACACCCCAAACTACTGCATAGGTAATTAAATAAACCATAAGGATTAATGCGGCCTGAATGGAAAGTCGATCTATGGATTCGGAAATTGGGATTTCTCCATCATCCTGAAAGAACGATGTTGTTACAGTTTCTTCCTTTATTTCTTGATTTGTCTGATTAAGATTCTTTTTGTGGGAAATAATATTCAGATAAATTACACCTGCTATACAAGCCACGATAAATCCTGTAGCCGCTATTGCAAGTCCATAGGATTTACCTCCTGCAAAACCTAAGCGCTCATAGGTGGAACCTACATTATTGGCCTGTCCTGGTCCCTGTCCGTAGCCCATTGGAAGAAGAATGCCAGAGGCTTTGAATAGAGTTGGCATAAAAGTAAAAGCAAGGCCTAAAGATATAATCAAGCCTACTATGGCCTGAAGACAATAAGTGCTTACTATAAGGGCACCACTTTTTACTGCAATTCCAACGCCAGATTTTGTAGAATCTTTTTTTGGAACTCGGAGTGACATGGCTATAAAACCGATGGCTATTGCGTGATAAGTAATTATGTCTAAAAGTTTTGTATCAATTTTAATAACATTAAGATACTTTACGCCTAACAACAAAAAACCTGCTAAAACTGAAGTTGGCAAAAGTGTTTTGCGTACAAAAGGTATCTTAAGTCGTAATATATTTGAAATAATAAGCATTGCGGAAATTATTCCAACTTGTATGATTGTGTTCCATAATTCGATATTTGCTGCAGAATAATCCATTTTTCTTTCCTATAAAATATTTTGAAATCTTTGAGCTTAATTTTGTGATGCTTCTGAAAGTTGTTTTCTAAGCTGTTCAGAAACATAAACATACTTTCGTACATTTTTTAGATTTTCGCCTTTGCCTTCGTAATGAATGCCTTTTGCATCGGTGAAAACCAGGTTGTCTTTTTGGAAAAGAGCAATGTCTGGTAAATCGGTGATTGAAATTGTTGTTTTTTCACCAGTTGAATCTACCACAAACTCCAGTCTATCTAAATACTGATAGAGGGTTCCCTGCCCTACTACAACTTCTTGATGATCTGGTGTAAGTGTTTTTAGAACCATTTTGTCATCGCTGAACAATGGTTCTGTGGAAGCAAGTGCCTTTTTTTCCTGAATGAGGGAATCGTAGAAATCATTCTGCCAGGAATCCCATTCTTCGATTGTGTGAAAATCAAAGCCGTCATCAAAAAAACAATATTCGCTGTATTGGGTTTTTAAGCCGCATTTTTTACAGAAAACTGTGTTTTTGGTGGTTGCAATGGTATCAACTTGACGGCACTTTGGACAAACGCAGACTGCACATTCCATACCTTCGGCACGATTTTTTCCTTTAAAGCGGATTGGGGATTGAATCTGCTCTTCGAAGGCGTTTTCATATAAATCTCTACGGATGATTTCTGTTATTTCAAGAGGTGTCATTGTTTTTAACTGTTCTTTTGGATAAACAGCCACAACTTTACCTGTCATCTTTCCTTTTCGGATTTTGTAACCCCAGCGAGGATTCGTGAAATATCCGCCAGTGGTTCTGTATGTAACAAGAGATGCACCTGAAGTTTTTACAATCTTTCCTGTTGCTTCTAAGATTGGACCGGTTTTCCCATTAAAGGTTCTGTTTCCTTCTGGGAAAAGGCAGACATTTTTTCCGTTTCGTAATGTTCTAATGGTTTTCATTACTGCTAAGGTGTCTGATGAGCCTTTCATTTTTGCAATTGGTTCATAGGTCCAATAGAGAAGGTTTGATAATAATCCCCAGCGATAAACATGTTCACTGGCCATAAAATACATCTGTTTTTTAAAGCTCATACCACATAAAAAGGGATCAAGGTTTGCGGTATGATTTGCAAGTACCAAGTAGGAACCTTCTATGTCTGGAGCTTGTTCTGCTGTAAATCCGTATTTCATTTTGAAATAAGGTGTAAGTATCAGGCGGGAAAAGGCCCAGATTCTTTTATGTCGCTTATATGCTTTTTCGATTTGCTTTTCTGTTCTAGCTTTTTCTTTCATAATTTTTGATTATAACACGGATTTTTAATATTTGATAGGGAAGTTCTTTTTTTTAATAAATCTGTTGAACCGGTATGTTTTTTGAGGAGATTTGTCGGTGGATGGATTTTGTGGCAGGAATAATTTTTGAATAAGTAAATGGATTTTTCAAGGTGTGGAGTTTGAGGGGACAGACCTCTGCAAAGTTTGAGGGAACAAACCTCTGGCTAAAATTGGGAAAACTGAGGCTAGCTTAGGGGACAGACCTATTGTTTGGGAAAATAAAATGAATCGACTGGGGACAGATCTCTGAATGTGATTAAGGAACATAGAGTAACGGAGGGGACAGTTCTGAAAATTGTGAAAAAATTGGAGGAAATTGAGGGGACAGACCTATAGTTTGTGAATAAATGAATAGAGTCAATTGGGGACAGACCTCGATTTGAAAATCGTTTGTTTAGCTAGAAACAAGGGTGACTAGAATTTAACAAGGGGACAGACCTCTAAGTTTTTATTTTGGAATTAGGTGAAGCTAAGAAAATGAATGGTTTTGAACTGTGAAAACGAACATTTTATTGATTAAAGGTTGCTGCATTAAGGGATATGAATAAGTTTTGTGGAAATGAACTGTAATACTTGGGGTCTGTCCCCTATTTGTTTTCTAAATATTTTCAGTTGTTTTTACATTCCATGTAATCTGAAGGGACTTGCGAAGGCGTGGAGGTATTTAGCCACTGGACTGAGACGGAAAGCCTTTGGGCTTGGAGGCGAAGGAAGAGGCCGAACGGATAGTGAGTACCGGAAGGCCGTTAGTAAAATTGATGTTCTATCGATAGAAAACGAGCTGGTTATGGTGAATCTGTGTCGCCAGGAAAAGAAAAAAATGAATAACTCGGGGACAGACCCCATATTTATGGAAAAAATATTTTGGGGAATTAAGAAAATTAAGGGGACAGACCCCCGATACGATGTTCTGCAAATTAAAATCTTGTTGTGACCTCAATTGCTTCACATTAAAAAAAATGTTATTATTCCTCTACATTTTCATTTTAAAAGGAGGTACTTTATGGTACCAACATTAATTAAAGATTTACTTACATCTAAACCTGATGGACAAGCTGTAAAAGTTTGTGGTTGGGTTCGTACAGTTCGTGACTCAAAGGGTCTTGTTTTTATTCAAGTGAACGACGGAAGCTGTTTTGCAAACATTCAGCTTACTTTTGACCGCAATAATCCTTCTAATAATGCAAATGTAAATCAGATTG
>JAKSTL010000037.1 GCA_024402595.1 Treponema sp.
TGTTGGTATTCACCGCTTCCTTGAAAAAGTTTGGGCTGTTTCTGAAAAACCAATGAATGACATAGATATTACAGGCAAACTTGAAGACAAAGCTCTTATTTCTGCCCGCAAAACCTTTGCACAAACAATCAAAAAGGTTACCGACGATACAGCAACATTAAACTTCAACACAGCCATCAGCCAGATGATGATTTTTATTAACGAAATCTCTAAACTTCCAGAAGTTCCAAAAGCTATGTGGAGTGACTTTGTAAAAGTTCTTTCTCCATACGCTCCACATCTTGGCGAAGAATTATGGGAAAAACTTGGTAACAAAGAAACAATTGCTTATGTTCAGTGGCCAACTGTAAATGAAGATTTTACAAAAGATGATACAAAGACTATTGTTGTAATGGTAAACGGTAAAAAACGAGATACCTTCGAAGCCGCTCCTGGCACATCACAAGATGAATTAAAAGCTACAGCACTCCAGCGAGAAGGTGTTAAAAAGTTTACCGATGGACACGAAATTGCAAAATGTATTATCGTTCCAGATAAGCTTGTAAACATTGTTGTAAAATAAAAAAATTGTTTTAAGGAAAACAAAAAGCAAAACCTCAATTCCTTAAAACAATTAAATCACTAAAAGAATACAGGGCGAAGATTTGACGCGTTCAACCAAGCCCTGCGTTACAAATTACAAAAAAAGCATAACGAATTAAGAAAACTCGTTATGCTTTTTTATTTTATGATAAATACTAGTTTTACAAAAAATCAAATTAACAATAATTCTACTTAACTTCCGTTACAGAATTGATTATATGAAATACGCTTTTAAATCCTGTACTGGCAATTGCTTTTTCAGATTCATTAGACATAGACATTAAATACATTTTATGATTAGAATCTTCGCTGTCATTAAAAGCAGCCATTAAAAGACCAATGCCCGAACCATCAATTTCTACAATTTTTGATAAATCCAAAACAATATTTTTCTTTAAAACAGCCGCATACAAAATATCCTGAAACTCGCCAATTGTATAAGCATTCAAAGCGCCTTCCAATTCATACAAATGGTAGTTAGCACCATCTTTTTCAACTAAAGTTAACTGTTCCATTTTCTACACTCCATGAATATTTAATTAAAGTCCAGCCATTTTAAGCATTTCATCAAGATTACTTAAATCTGGAATATCAGGATCATCAAAAGGATTTTCTGCAGAAGCATCATTAGAAGCTACATTTTCAGTTTCTTCTACAGTCTCTTCAACAACAGTGGTTTCTTTTGCTTCCACAACTTCTTCAACATTTTCTACCAAATCTTCCTTTGGTGGTTCTACATCCACAACCTCTGCATTAACAGGATTTTCAAGGACACTTTCAACAGTTGTCTTTGTTTCTTTTTCTTTAGAATCATCTGTAGAAGCAAATGCCGCAGAAGTTTCATATTTCATAACAAGGATAGAAACATCGTCTTCCATTTCCTTTGACATAAACTTAAGCAAACTATCAAAAGTAAACTGAACCATTCGCTGAGCAGGATAAGTTGAGTTATCCAACAAACACTGCTGAACTCGTTCCTTACCAAACTGTTCACCACGCAAAGAATGGGAATCAACAAGTCCGTCTGTACAAGCAAGAATAATATCACCACGACTAAGCTTTGTAGTTTTAACAGAAATGTATGGTGAAATATCTTTTACGAAACCAAGAATATGTCCCGAACCTTGAATCTCAATAACATTATTATAAACCTGAGTATAAAGCATCAAAGCTGGAATACCACAGTTGATATAATACATTGTATCAGTTTCAAAATCGATTAAAGCAAATAAACCGGCAAAGATTGTACCTTTCCGGAAACTTTCACGAATAAAGCTGTTGATTTTTACAACCAATTCTTTAAAATCATGAGTTTCGGCAAGATAAGTACGAATAATAGACTTCAAGATAACCATGTTCATAGAAGCCGCAATACCTTTACCAGACATATCACCAACAACAAACAAATGTCGTTTATCTGTAAGTCTAATCAAATCAATGAACTCACCACCAATGTTGTGAGCAGGAACCATCAGATAACCAATATCAACTTTATCATTTTTAATATGGTCAATATTTTCCTGAATGGAAGTAATAATCTGAGAAGACATCTTAATTTCTCGGTTAACAACAGAAAGAACATCTTTATTAGAAATGTTACGCATATAGTAACCAAAAACGAAGAAATACGAATAAAGATTAACAAAAGTGTTGTAATCATATTCCTTAAAATGGTCACCATTGATTCGTTTACCCAAAGTAATTAAACCAATAATATTATGACCTTCGTTTAGAATAAACAAAGCGTCCGATTTTGTAGTTGTAAAGAAATCTTCCAAATCTTTTTCAATAGTCGAAAGAATATGTTTGTTACCAACCTGAGAATAACAAACAACAGATTCGTTTTCATTCAACAAAGTTTCAAACATAACAGAGTTTGCAGGAATACTAAGCTGAAGATTGTTAGAAGAATAAGCAGTTTCAAGAGAACCTTTATTGTTCATAATGTAAACATTTACAGATGAAGTTTCCAGATTACGCTTGAAAATATCATACATTTTTCCAGTGATTTTATCCATTTCACCACTATAGTCGATTGTACCAAGTTCTTTTTCCAATGCAGGACCATAGTTTGCAGAATAAATCCTTGTAGATGATGAAATAAGAAGAGAAATCTTAAGAGAAAAAATGATTGTAACAATGGCAAGTAAAATAAACCAGGTAATAAAACTTGCATTAAGAGAACTTCCAACCGGCTGAAGGAACATTGCAACTCCACCAACAATCAAGGCAGGAACAATATAGCAAACTACAGATTTCATGAAAGTTGCAAATAAACCTCTACCTGATGGAATATTTTTTCTTGTAACAGCTGTAATGATAATGATAAAACCAATAAGGTATGAATACATGTACAAAGAAGAAAATGCGGGATTAGTGTTAGACATAAACTGGAAGAACCAGTTAAAAATCCACATAACGACAATGGCTTCTCCCATAAGAAGTCCCTGATAACGCTGCAAAAGATTTCCCTTTTTTTCTTGAAGCAAAGTTAAGAAAACAAAGCAAGTAACAGGAACAATTCCTTTAAAGAAACCATTATACAACGTAACCCAAGTCCAAGGGAAAAACTCTCTGGCACCGGATTCTTCAGAGAACAGATATTCTGATCCAATGTAAATACTGTGTTCTGGTGTAAAATCAATTGAATTAAAATGGGCATAAACAATGTAAACTACCGCAGCGGAAAGAGCAATTCTCAACAAGCGAATTGAAGTTTTTTTAATATTTGTAATAAAGCCCAAAAGACCAATACTTAAAGTTACAAAGAAAATACCGTCAAAACAGAAAACAATTCTCATTAACTGACTTATAAAAGCGTCAATCCAGACATTTCTAAAAAGCATAACAATGGAAAGCAAAGCCGCTTCAATAGTCACAATCAAAAGTGGCATTAAAAGAGCGCTACCGTCCTGAGTATCTATCTGTAATTTTCTATCAACATAAAAAGTGATAACAATAAAGGCTAATAAAACAAATATATTTAATACAACAAATACCATACTAATAACCTACCTTTGCAATCATCATTGTAACGTCATCATGAAGCTTTTTGTCACCGTTATATTTCCAAATGAGATTAACAATATCATCAACAAATTCCTGTGGAGATTTTGCAGCACCAGCAATAAGTGTCTTTCTGTAAATATCTGTATCACCAAGTTCAACGCCAGAATCATCCATAACTTCAGAAACACCGTCAGTTGCCATCAAAATGGTATCACCACGGAAAAGGCGTTTTTCCTGAACAGTAACATCACCCATATCCAAAATACCAACAAGAGAAGCATTTGATGTAAGAGGTTTAATTCTATAACCATTTGGTGATGGTGAAAGAATAATTGGGTCAGACATGGAAGCATTAATGTATGTAATTTTCATTTTGTCTGTATCAACAATACCAAGGAACAAAACGGTATATTTATCCTGAAGGTGCATGCCTTTAATAGCTTTATCAACAGCTTGAATAACACCAACCAAATCTTCTTTATCTTCAATGATTTTTACTGTGTTCATCACCAAACCCATAATAAGGGCCGCTGGAAGACCTTTACCAGAAACGTCACCAAGCATAAGCAGGGTTTTATTTGAATCGATTGGAAGTACAGAAAAATAGTCTCCAGATACGTTTACCAAAGGGCGGAAATAAGTTGCAATTTTTAACTTTGGAATGTTTGGAATCTTCTGTGGCAAGAATGACTGCTGTGTTTCTGCAAGCTGCTGCCATTCCTTTGTTGTAGCGGCAATTTCTGAAAGCTTTGAGATAGTCTGAGTTCTGGTGATAAATCGTTTATATTCTTCAAACAGCTGAGGATAAATACTGTCATCAAAAAGTCGAGTATAATTACAGAAAACAAAAAACTGTTCCTTTTCTGAAACAAGGAAGAAACCTCGGGCTTTTTTTATTTTAGAAGTAACACCATAGTTTTTATCGAAGAAAAAGTATCCATCGTCCCAATCTTCATTAAAATACTGATTAATTTTATCGCGAGTAGATTCGGCTGTTGTAAGACGGTCTGGACTGTTGTAAAGAACATAATTCTTTTTTCTGTCGATTAACAAAACTGAACAGTCACCTTTAGTTTCAAGAGAGCTACCAATTGCAGAATAAAAATCTTCCAAAGTATAGCAGAAACGAAGTTTCTCAATAAAATCCCTCAAAATCAAGGTTTCACCGGCTTCCAAAGTAGTTTTTTTCACCATATCAAGGAAAAAATTTCTTACAAGAGTAGAAAGATAGATAACGGCTATAAATAAAACTGCAATTACCAAAAATGAATATATTGGAAAAGCAGTCGTGTCTCTTTCTGGCAAAAGCAATAGAGCAAAAACAACATACAATGCGACTGCTAAAATATAAATGCTTATGGTTACAACTTTTTTTCGTATTTTATACATAATCACCTCAAAACTATAGTACTACTATTCTATCATAGTATCGGCATATTTTGAAAAAAAATGCATAAAAATCTGTGGATAACAAGAATATAAAGAGAAAGGGCTGTCAAACAAGAATAAATCTTTGTTATTTCAAACTAGATTCCGTATTTTAAGCACTAAATCTAGTGAATTGCTGAAACAATCAGCGGTTTATAAAAACGAAAATAACAAGTTCTGTATGAACAACCCTTCTATGTAATTATAGACAAATATTATAATTTGCCGTTAGCACATATCGAAAAACCTTATCGTTCAAGAGAAGATAGATTTATAAGATTTGGATTTGTGGTTGGATTTTCCAATTCCATAAATTGTTTTAATAAATCTTTCTGCTTTGAAGAAATATGCTGTGGTACTTGAACCATAAGTTTAATATACAAATCTCCACATCTAGAAGAATTAGGATATGGAACACCTTCTCCCTTTTTGCGAATTAGTTTTCCGTTTGATGAACCAGCTGGAACTTCTACTTCTATTTTTTGACCATTTAAGGAAGTAATTTCCAATGTACAACCAAGAGTTGCCTGAGAAATAGAAATTGGAACTGCACAATATAAATCCTGATTAACCCGCTCAAACTGTGGATGGGCTTCTACATGAACAAATACCTGTAAATCTCCTGCTGGTCCGCCATTTTCACCAGCGTCTCCTTGCCCATGAATTATAAAGCGTCTTCCAGTTTCTGTTCCTGCTGGGATTTTAATAGACATGGATTTTCGTTTTTCCTGAATACCAGAACCTCGGCAAGATGTACAAGGCTTATCAATTACATAAGCTTTACCTGAACATTTTGGACAAGTCTGCTGAAAGGTAAAAAGCCCGTTACCCTGTCGAATATGTCCCATGCCGTTACAGGTTGGACAAGTCTTTTTACTGGAACCAGGAGCTCCACCAGTTCCATTACATGCTTCACAGGCTTCGTTGTGTCTGTAATGAATCTCTGCTGTAGTACCATAAACGGCATCTTTAAAATGAATATGAAGATCATAGCGAAGATTTGAACCTGGCATTGGACCACCTCTAGAACGACTTCGTGAACCGCCACCACCAAAAAATGTGTCGAAAATGTCATTAAATCCGCCGCCCATTCCACCAAATATATCAGAAAAATCCTGATAAGCATGGCTATACTGACCGCCAGCCTGATTAGCTCCATCAACACCAGCAAAACCATATTGATCGTAAAGAGGTCTTTTTTGTTCATCAGAAAGTATTTCGTAAGCTTCTGTTGCTTCTTTGAACTTTTCTTCAGCTTCTTTGTCGTCGGGATTTCTGTCCGGATGATATTTTACAGCCAACTTTCGGTAAGCTCTTTTAATTTCATCAGTTGTGGCAGATTTTTCAACACCTAAAACTTCATAATAATCTCTTTTAGCAGCCATTTTATATTCCTATTATCAGCTTTCCAGATTTTTGGGTTTAAGGAACTCCAAATCCATAGATATTCAACCTTATCATAATTCAGGAAAACTTTCACCTATACACATAGTATAAGCATAAAAAATCATAATTCGTCGAGTTTAAGCAAGATAAAAATTATTACTTGAACTCGCCGTTTTTAAGGTTTCGATAAATCATAAATGACCTATGGCAAAGTATAAATAAACTTAATCTGTTCCTAGGTCACAAATAAAAGAAAAAGTTGAATACCTTACAAAAGCAGTTTTTCCAGAAGCTCAACCAAGCACAGTTTCTTTCACCACAGTTTTGTTATGTATTCAACTTTTTAGAAAGTTTATGAAAATCCTTAGAAAGAATTATTTGTCATCATGAACTTCGTATTCAACATCATCACCATCGTTACCAGATGATGAATCGTTAGAATTACCGCCCATTCCAGCATCGGCACCAGGCTGAGCTCCCTGAGCATTCTGCTGTTTATAAAGTTCTTCTGCAATTTTGTAAGAAGCTTTTTTAAGTTCTTCTGTTTTTGCCTTGATTTCTTCTACATTTTCACCCTGGAGAGCCTGTTTCAAAGCAGCAATTGCATCATCAACCTTCTGTTTTTCAGCAGGATCAACTTTATCGCCTAAATCTTTTACAGATTTTTCTGTTGCATAAATCATACTGTCGGCTTCGTTTCTTGCATCAACTGCTTCACGGCGAGCTTTATCAGCAGCGGCATTTGCTTCTGCATCTTTTACCATTTTTTCAATTTCGGCATCAGACAAACCAGAAGAAGATGTAATCTGAATGTTCTGTTCTTTTCCAGTTCCCAAATCTTTTGCAGAAACATGAACAATACCGTTTGAGTCAATATTGAATGTAACTTCAATCTGTGGAACACCACGAGGAGCTGAAGGAATACCTGTCAAATCGAAACGACCAAGTGTTCTGTTCTGATCTGCCATTTCTCGTTCACCCTGAAGAACATGGATTGAAACTGCTGTCTGTCCGTCTGCAGCTGTAGAGAAAATCTGGCTCTTTGTAACTGGAATAGTTGTGTTACGATTGATGAGTTTTGTCATAACACCACCCATTGTTTCAATACCAAGAGAAAGAGGTGTAACATCAAGCAAAAGGATTTCCTGCTTAACATCATTGTTCATAATACCACCCTGAATTGCGGCACCAATAGCAACTGCTTCATCTGGGTTTACTGAACGAGAACCTTCTTTTCCAAAGATTGCCTTTACAACTTCCTGAACTTTTGGCATTCGGCTAGAACCACCAACCAAAAGAACTTCGTCAATATCATTTGCAGAAAGACCTGCATCGCTAAGAGCTTTACGACAAGGTTCCTTTGTTTTTTCAAAAAGTGTATCTGTCATCTGTTCAAACTGAGCTCTAGACAAAGATTTCTGCAAGTGTTTAGGTCCAGTTGCATCAGCTGTGATGAATGGAAGGTTAATATCTGTTGTTGTCTGATTAGACAAACTGATTTTTGCATTTTCTGCAGCTTCACGCAAACGCTGCATAGCCATTGGATCGCCAGAAAGGTCAATTCCTGTATCCTTTTTAAACTCAGCAATAAGCCAGTCTGAAACTACACGGTCCCAGTCATCGCCACCAAGGTGTGTATCACCGTTTGTAGAAAGAACTTCAAAAACACCATCACCAAGTTCAAGAATAGAAATATCGAATGTACCACCACCAAGGTCGTAAACTGCAATTTTCTTATCTTTTGACTGATCTTTGTTGAAACCGAAAGCCAAAGCAGCTGCTGTTGGTTCATTGATAATTCGTTTTACATCAAGACCAGCAATTTTTCCAGCATCTTTAGTTGCCTGACGCTGTGCATCATTAAAGTAAGCAGGAACTGTAATAACTGCTTCTGTTACTTCTGTTCCAAGATAGTCTTCTGCAGTTTTCTTCATTTTCTGAAGAATGAATGCTGAGATTTCCTGTGGAGAATACTGCTTTTTTGAACCCGCTTCATCAACTTCAACGCGGCAGTCAGAACCATTATCTTTAACAGTATATGGGAGTTTTGTTGCTTCGCCTGAAAGTTCTCCAAAACGATGTCCAATAAGTCGTTTTACCGAATAAACAGTATTTTTTGGATTTGTAACCATCTGGTTTTTAGCAGGAGCACCTACAATTCTGTCTCCTTTTGATGTAAAACCAACAATTGATGGAGTTGTGCGTCCACCTTCTGAGTTTTGAATTACAACTGGTTCACCATTTTCCATTACAGCAACACAAGAGTTTGTTGTTCCCAAGTCAATACCAATAATTTTTCCCATTCTGATTTCCTCCAGAAATCAATTCGGAATTCGGATGTATGAATTCGGAATTGTTTTTCCTATATAGTTTGTATAATTTTATATAAATCTTTATAAGCTTAGAATCCAGATTTTTATATCTGTTATCTTTCTTAAACTATGCTTTAGGTACGCTTACCATTACCTTTGCATTTCTAATAATTTTATCTTTTAGTTTATAACCTTTAAGATAAACCTGCTTTAAAGTTTCCTTTTTAGCTTTTTCGTCTTCCATTCGGCCAATTGCTTCGTGCTCTTCTGGATTAAACTCTTCACCTTCTTTACCGTAGCAAACAAGATTGTATTTATCTTCAAGCATTTTTACAAGGCTCTTGTTTATCATCTTAACACCATCTGCAATAACCTTCGGATCTGTTGCAGAATTGGCAGCTTCTATTGTTCTGTCAAAATTGTCAAGACTGTCCAATAAATCACCAAGCAGGTTTGCATTTGCATAATCATAAGCATCCTGCTTTTCTTTAATCATTCTTTTTCTGTAGTTATCAAAATCTGCAGCTCTTCTAAGCAACTGTTCTTTTAAATCTGCGACTTCGGCTTCTAATGAAGCAACTTTAGCAGTCAAAATCTCTTCCTGTGACTGTGGAACTTCTGTGTTTTGCTCGTTTTCACACTGTTCATCTGCACATTCCGAGTTTGTCGCTGTACACTGCTCTTCTGCATTCTGATTTTCTGCTTTTTGGTTTGACTCAGAAACTGTCTGAGCCTCAACTTCCTGATTTTCTTCGTTCAGCATTATAACTATCCTTATGCTATTTTTATGTCATATAAAAAATAATAATTTAGGTCATAAATCGTCAATATTTTTTTAACATTTTTTATAATTTTTTGTCATTTTTTGATTCTTTTTTATTTACCAAGGAACATTGGCCTTTACCGAAAACTTTTCTGGTGCGGTTAATTCCTTTGCGTGAAGATAAAGTCTTTTGGCAGAATGTCCGCCGTAAAGTTCATCGCCAAAAATTGGGAATCCCTGCTCTGCCAGATGAACTCGTATTTGATGTGTACGCCCTGTAAAAAGATTGCATTCAATTTCAAAAACTTTTTGCCCTTCTAAAACCCGTTCCTTCAAAACCGTAAACTCAGTTTTTGAATAAAGTCCACCTTTGGCTTCCGGTAATTTTCCCCATTTTCCTTTTTGACTTTTGGAAGAAATCCGTCCCATAAACATTTCTACAGTAAAAGTCTGTCCCACTTGAAGCTTTTTCCCTTTTTCCGTACTGTTGGCCCCACAAACTGCCACATATTTTTTTACAAAACTGTGACTTTGGAACATTTCGCTGATTTCCTTGTTTACCGCCCGATTTTTTGTAAACAGAATTACACCACTGGTTTCTCTGTCAAGACGGTGCATAATTCCAACATAAGGTGGATTTCTAAGCTGCGGGTTTCTTTTATAAAGATAATCTACCAAAGCATCGTGCAAATTGGCTCTATTTCCTGTGATTGTCTGTTCTACAGGAAAAAAAGCTGGTTTATTTATGAAAATAAGATTTTCGTCTTCAAAGAGCACAGAATCATCTGTAAGTTCAAAAAAAATATCATCTGGTTGTTTTTCGTAAAAAAACTTATCTGGATCAAAACTAACAGAAACTTCTGATTTTCCCCTAAGTTCAAAAGCGGGGCGAGTAATTATTCTTCCATTTATTTGCACAGAACCAGAAATTATTAGTCTTCTGATTTTAGAATTGGACATTTCCTGTGGATTTTTACCAATTTTTTCTGGCAATGCTTTTTTTAGAAAATCGTCAATTCTAATTTTTTCTGTAACAGTAAAATAGAGATTTTTATTCATAAGAAAAGTTTAAAATAAAATTGAAAGAAGGTAAACAGGCGGAAATAAAGCAGAACAAATATGTAACATAAATATAGAAGGAAATGTGTATAGATTTGCAAAGGCGTGGAAGGGCCGCGAAGCGGGTTTGGAGCGTAGCGGAAAACCGTCCGTAGGTAAGCCCTGGAAGGCCGTAAGGCAGTTGGAGTGGAAGTTTTGTGGAAGGAATTGTCGCAAAAAAAGGATTTTGCCCTGAAAATTTTAAATTACCAGATAATCGGGACCTTCTTCACCCGCAAAAATCTTAACGGAACATTCTTCCATACACACATTTTCGGCAAAATAAACCAAATCCATGCTTTCTGGACCAAACAAATCGTCGGGATGATAGGAAGTTTTTATTGTAGATTCCTCGTTTTCACCAGCAAGGCGGGACATAGCACCATTGATTTTAACCAAATCGCTGGCGGCGGTAAGCAAATCGTCACAGTTTTTCTCTTCGTATTTTTGCTCAAGAAACAAAAGCTGCATTTTTTCTAGAGAGCAATGTTTTTCCGCTTCGGGAATAAAGCCGCTTTTAAAATCACAATTGTTACAACGCTGCCATTCCGCAAAATCTGCAAAAAATTTCGACGGATAAATGCGCAAAGGTTTTAGCACCGAAAGGAACCAAGGAACAGCACGGCCACTGGAATAAAAAGTTCTACAGGCAAAACCGACATCTCTACAAAAACGAATATCTTTAGCCGAAAAAATTCCAGAAATTCGCGCAGTTTCTTCCATTTCGGAATTTTCTGTCTGAGGAAAATCTATGTGGTTAGGATACTGTTGAATTGCAAAATCGAGCCGTTCCATAAAAGATTTTAAGGTGTCGCCTGGACAGTCTGCATAAGAAAGCTGAAAACCAAAAACCAAGCCAAAATCATTTAAAAGGCGGGCTTTGTTGGCATAGAATTTTTTGTCAAACAGCAGTTTTCCGCCCTTGGAACGACAAACCAACGGAATGTCAAAAGCGCAGAACAGATTGGTGGCGGCGGAAAGAATTTCCTTATCAATAATAGAAGCATCAATAAGAATGGAAATAAAAACCTGTGGAGCAAATTCAGCCGCAAGATTCAAAATTTTCAAAACCCTGCGTTTATCCCGGGAAATAGCTTCATCGTGAATAGTAAATTCCGTTATTTCTTTTTCGCCGAGAAATTTAATCTGCTCTTCAACCACAGAAGCCGAAAATTTGTACTCCTTTTTCGAGCCCAAATTCTTAGAAACTTCACCAGTCCCCATTTCCTTCTCCTTAGTCGATTTTGAAAATTCTTTCGCCATAACTTCTAGCCAAACCGTCTGCCAAAAAATAGATTACAAAAAGATTACAGAAGCACAATTCCTCTGTTTTTACAGTCTTCTTTAATTTCGTCAGTCCAAACACTAACCTGAGTTTCCCCAATGTGAGCCTTTCGCAAAAGGAACATACAAAGGCGAGACTGCCCAATTCCACCACCAAGAGTCTGAGTCAATTCCCCCTTAAGCAGCTTACTGTGGAATTCAAACTGAGCTCTTTCTGGACAACCCCGTTCATCCAGCTGTTTTTTCAAACTTTCAGGACTAACACGAATACCCATAGACGAAATCTCAAAAGCAGAGTCCAAAACAGGATTCCAAACCAAAATATCACCGTTCAAACCACGATGTCCGTCCCCGCATTCTGTAATCCAGTCATCATAGTCAGGTGCACGCCCATCGTGAATAGAACCATCAGGCAATTTTCCACCAATTCCCGTAATAAAAACCGCTCCATATTTTTTTGCAACCTTATCTTCCCGCTGCTTAGGAGTTAAATTTGGATACTCCCTCTGCAAATCGTCAGCATAAAGAATCTTAATTTCCTTAGGCAAAATAGGTTTAATTTCTGGATATCGGTCATAAATAAAAAACTCAGTTCGCTGAAGACAACGATAAACCTTTTTTACAATTTCATGCAAATAAAAAACAGTTCTGTCAGCGGGGTCAATAGCCATACACCAGTCCCACTGATCAACATAAATAGAATGAATTGGATCCAAATCTTCATCAGGACGCAAAGCATTCATATCCGTATAAATACCAAAGCCTGGTTCCAGCCCCAAAGAAGTAATTTTCATACGCTTCCATTTTGCCAAGGACTGAACAATTTCCATTTTCTGCTCATTCAAAGCTTTTACAGGAAAACTTACAGGCCGTTCCACACCATTCAAATCGTCGTTAATACCAGTTCCGCTTCCAACAAAAAGAGGCGCAGTAACACGAGTTAAATTCAATTCAGTAGAAAGTGCCAGCTGAAAAAAATCCTTAATAGCCACAATAGCATGTTCAGTTTCTTTAGTATTCAAAATAGATTTATATTTTTTTGGTAAAGTAATCATTTTTATCCTCCAATTTTTATTTTAGGAGGGGAAACGAACAAGTTCATAACGAACAAGTTCGTAACAAACTTGTTCGTAACGAACTTGTTCGTTAGCCTTCCCCTCGCTCCAGCCTGCTCCGCAGTCTTCCGCTACCCCTTCCAGCGGGGTACAACCCACACAAAAAAAGACGGTTCCACAACCAGAACCATCTCTTCCGTGCCACCCCGCAACGCCCCGGAAATTATAAACCGTGGTAGTTCAGCAAAGTAGAAACTTTACAAGGTGCAAGAACTTTTTCATAATTCAAATCTGGAAGTCCTATTACACCAAAAAAGTCTGTAACTTCACCACCGCCCTGTTCAATAAGATTTTTTGCAGCAGCCAAAGTTCCGCCAGTAGCAATTAAATCGTCAATTACCACAAACTTCTGACCTTTTTTTACATCAGATTTATGAACTTCAACCGTAGCAGTTCCATATTCCAAAGCATAACTGCATTCAAAAGTATCTCCAGGAAGCTTACCCTTTTTGCGAATTAAAACCAAAGGAAGCCCCAGTTTTTCTGCCAAAGCACCGCCAAAAATAAAACCACGGCTTTCTACCGCAGCAATGGCATCAACCTGCTTATCCTTGTAAAGCTCAACCATCTGCTCAACGCAAAACTTAAAAGCTTCCGGATTTATAAGAACTCCGGTAATATCATAAAAGAGAATACCTGGTTTTGGAAAATCAGGAATCCTTCTAACCGCTTTGTCAAGTTCTTCAATATTCATACTCATATTAAACTTCCCTGATAAATTAAATAGAATGTGCATTATATCAAAGCCAGCTTTTAGACTTTAAACAACACAAAAAATATTTTAATATTCTGTTCTCATTAGAGCAAGAGCGACAGAATAGAAAATACAAAAGCCGCTTAAGACTTAGTGTTCTTTCTAGAAACAAAGTACAAAGAAGCCACAACAAAAAACAATATGTACAAAAGAATCGCCGCCAGAATAATATTGTTACCTCTGGTAAAACTAACCACCAGATAATTTATCAATTTAAAAATGACCATCAAACCCTGGTTTACAAAAAGCATAACAAAAATAAAGAACGGGAAGGCAAAAATCCAGGACAGTCTAAAAAAGTTGCTTTCCTGCAACTCTTCATTCCAACCAATTCTATAATCCCAGCCAAAAGCTCCCAGCAAAACAAATACAATAATTATAAACAAAGGATACATCAGACGGTTAAGTAAAGTATGAGCAAAATAAATCTTTGAATAACCAGCGTCCTCAGCCTTGGAAATTAAATTAAATAAAGTAGAAATTGAACAGGTATCTGGCTTTGCTGCCGATTGTTCCAGTAAAAGAAAGTCGTCATATTCCATAGGATAAATTAAATATTCAGGAATAGTTGCTTCCGCGCCGTTTGCATAAGTGTAAGTTGGTCCATAGGTTTGGGAAGAGTCACTTCGTCCAATGGATTTTAAAAGAATATAAGGAACAAACTTCTGATTATCTTTTATTCCAATCATACTTCTGGCAGAATTGCTCAATTTTTCTACCGAAACCGGCTGCATTTTGGCGTATGGCACATGCAAAGTCATAAACCATTTATTATTCTTCAGCTGATAAATTGTAAAATCCCGTAAATATTGAACCGTCTGGCCTGTTGCTTTTACAATGGTAGCACCCTTAAAATAGATCAAATCTTTTGTACCGTCAGGGTAACAGTAAGTAAAATAAACATCATTTACATTTTCAAAAGTTTCCAGTTCAAAAGTTTCGTCAATAAAGAAATATTTCTTTTCAATACGACGCTGAGCTTCTTCCAAATAAAACTGAACATCGTTATCTTTACGCATTTCAGGATAATTTTCGTCCAGATAGCGGAAAATATAATAAGCCTGCAGTTCATCACCTTCCATCAAAGCAACATAACCGGCATATTTCTGATTAAAACAGATTTCATCTTCCGTTGGCTGAAAAGAATGTTTTTCAGTAAGATTGTTCCAGGCATCTGCCGAAATATTTTTTAATTCCCTCAGATTTGGATCTTTAGAACTAACCAGCTTTACACCAATTTCTGCATAATAGTGAGCATCAAACCACATTTCTTTATCATAAAAATCTTTTGCTTTTAAAAGGCATTGGTAAGCGTCAGAAATCTGTTCCGCATCAATTTTCAAATCTTTTTGACTATCAAAAATATCGCTGTCTTCAAGCAAATCAAAGCGAATATCCGTCATAGATTCTCTATTAATTTCCATATCAGAATGACTTTTTAAATCACGGGCTTCTGTAGAGTTTGGGTCAAGTCGTAATACTGCATTGGCATAAGACAAGCTTCTTTCGTACAATCCTTTTTTATAAAGATTATTACCCACCTCCAGATATTCACGAATTATTTTAGGATTATTGATAATTGCATTCTTTTTATTTGTAATTAAACCACCAATAACTTCATTGCTCAAAGTTAATACAAAGGAACTAATAACGGCAACTATCAGAACCATCTGGAATCTTTTTACCATAGCTCTGGAAAATCTTCGTGTACTGCCTTGTGGTGTCTGTCCAAAATACAGCGAACAACTAACGGTAAAGGCAGTAAAAAGCATGGCCGGCAGAAAATATAAAAAATAGCCCAAACTATTACAAAGTTTATACATAAAAACAGATTTTGCAGGAACTTCTGAAGAAACAGGTATACATAATCCCACAATAAAACAGATAATAAAGCCTGTTATAAGAAAAATAGATAAAATCTTAATAACCTTTTTCATAACGCTCCCTCCTGCCTAGTAATCCTTTTTAGCTCTTCGTTTTTTGATTGCATAGGTTACAATTCCCACAACAATTAAAACCAGACTAAAGAAAACATTTACCATTACCAGCAAAGGTTCATTCATATATTGAGATAAAAAACTAAAAACCTTGATTTTTGCACAACTGTTTCTAAAACCTTCACACACCGGATAATAATAAAAACTGTTTCCCAGTAAACATACACTTGTAACAAGAACTACACCGCAAACATTAACAAGACGCCATTCAAAAAAGTGGGAAATACCATAAATTGCACACAATAAAAGCCCAAAAGATAAAAAGCCCAAATAAAAGCTCCAGCCTCCAAAAAAGGCTTTTTTTCCTTCTGCTAAAAGTATGTCAAAACTTATAAGAACCGGAATGCCTTTGCCGTTAAAAGATTTTTTTATAATTAAATCTTTATAAGGGGCCGCTTCTGCAAAAAAATTGTCAGAAAAAGAATCTCCATCTACATCTGTGGAAACTACCCCAAAATGACTTTTATCTATTACAACATTTTCCGCTCTATAGGATAAAGCAGAATCATAATCTTCTGTAAAGTAATAAACCTTGTTTTCTTCAAGACTCTCTCTAAAATAGCCGCCAGACAACATATTTCTACTGTCATAAATTGAAGTACCATTTTTTTCTGAATATTTATTCTCAAAATAAAACACAGATGGAATAAAAATGCCCCAGGTCAACAAAGACAAAATAATATAGGTTATCAACTGACTGATTCCCATCTTAGTTCTGATTCTGGAAAAAGCAATTACAGGACAAACCAGCATACACATACAGGCAGCCATATAAAACAATGATTTTATATAAACATTTAAGTTTAATAAGGACAGCTTTTTACCAACAGTGTGATTCAACAATTCCTGATTCAATGAATATAAAAGGGCTCCAAAGCCAATACCAAAAAGTAAAAAAATTAAATATACCAAAATCATTCTTAAGGCTTTTTTCATTCTGAATCCTCAGTAAAACAATACTACTCTTTCATTATCGTATAAAACAAAAATTACTTTAAAATAGCTTTTATGAGAATCCTCAAAAAATAATTTTTATAAAAACTCCACCTATATTTGCTCATATTCGTAACGGGGATTTGTTAAAATAGAAACTAAAATAATTTGACAGAAATTACTATTATATTGTATCATTATAGTAATACTTCAATTCTTGGATATATTTGAAGGAGTTTGAGACAAATATGGAAAATAATAATTCAATCATCCCTGGTTTTGATAACGAAAAAGATGATAGCCTTTCGATCAACTTAGGCAAAGCTGAAGGTGTAAAAGATGGTCTTCTTATATATCTCAGTGGTTATATAGATACTTATAATTCTAGTTTCTTTCAGAAGAAAATAACACAGGTTATTGAAGCGGGATATATAAATCTCATTTTCAATTGTTCTGCATTAAATTATGTTTCATCAACTGGAATTGGTTCATTTACAGTTTTCTTAAAAATGGTAAAACCAAAAGGTGGAGACATTGTTCTTCTGGAAATACAGTCTAAAGTTTACGAAGTATTCCAGTTATTGGGATTCTCTCAATTCTTCAATATTAAGAACACCGCAGAAGAAGCAATTGCATTCTTTGCAGAAGGTGCATCAGGAACAGGTTCTGTATTCCCATTGATTATTGCTTGTCCATTGTGCAGCAAAAAACTCAGAGCTACTCGTTCTGGTCGTTTCCGTTGTTCTGGATGTAAGTCTATTCTTGCAATCAACGATAAAGCTGAAGTTTCTTTAGGATAAGTCAGCATTAAAACTAATAAATGACACCAAATCGGTTTTAGTGTCACACAATAAATACTTTGTATTTACAAAAGCGTCTTCTTTTACAGAAGGCGTTTTTTTTATTAACAGATTTCCACAGAAAATGTGGATAACCTGTGAATAACAAGTACATAATATGTGTGTGGATTTATAGTATCTTTTTATATTCTGTTAAGGCAAAATAACTCTACAAATTGTAAACTATAAATCATCATTGTATAAATCTTTATAATATATAGAGTTACAAATTATAAAACACCAGATTTTTCTATAAAAACAGTTTCAAAAAGTTTATAATCATAAAAAAAGTTATCCACACCTTTATAACAAAAAATGTGGATAACTTGTGTAAAAAATGCTAACAACTTATGAATATCCAAAAGTAAAAAAGAAACAAATCTTAAATTGTCAATTTCAGTGCTTCTGCAAGAACTTCCTTTACATCAGAAACTGGAATAAAGGTTAAACCTGCTTTTACATTTTCTGGAATATCATCTAAATCTCGTTCATTAGCCTTTGGAATAATAATTGTTTTTATTTTATTGCGTTTTGCGGCAACAGTTTTTTCTCTTAAGCCACCAATAGGTAAAACTTTTCCAGTTAAAGAAAGTTCGCCCGTCATAGCAAGATGAGGTTTTATAGTTTTACCAAGGAACAGAGAAATAAAAGTTGTTGCCATGGTAATACCAGCACTTGGACCATCCTTTGGAGTTGCTCCTTCTGGAATATGCAGATGAACCATATTCTTCTCAAACCATTCTGGCTTTTTAAGTTTTCTGTCCAATACATATTTTCTTGCCCAGTTAAAAGCAATCTGCGAAGACTCCTTCATAACATCGCCCATTTGACCAGTTAAAACCAATCCGCCTTTTCCCGCAAATGATGTAGCTTCCAATAAAAGCGTATCGCCACCCATACTAGTCCATGCAAGTCCAATAGCAGTTCCTGGAACCTTGGCAATTTTTATTTCAGATTCATCAAACACAGGCTTTCCCAGATATTTAAATAAATCCGGGGCATCAATGGTAAACTGTTGTTTTGAAACAATTTGTCCAGTTTCTCCATTCTGCTCTGCATCATTGTTTAATGTTTTTTCCAATTCCTGTGCAGTAATTAACTCTGTAACAATCTTTCGGTGAATCTTATCAAGATTCTTTTCATAATTTCTAACACCAGCTTCTCGGGCATATTCTTCTGCAATAGTTAAAAGAGCGGCTTTTGTATATTTTACCTGATTCTTCTTTAATCCATTTTTTTCAAGATTTTTTGGAATCAAATATTTTTTTGCAATTTCCAGTTTTTCCTGATCAATGTATCCAGACAATTGAATAACTTCTGCTCTATCCAGCAATGGAGATGGAATAGAATCCAAAGTATTTGCAGTGAGAATAAAAAGAACATTAGAAATATCAAAAGGCAAATCCAGATAATTATCTCTAAAATTAACATTCTGCTCTGGGTCCAAAACTTCCAGCAATGCACTGGCAGGATCTCCATTATGACTGGAGCCCATTTTATCAACCTCATCAATCATAAACACAGGAGACATAGATTTTGTAATCTTCAATCCCTGAATGATTTTTCCAGGCATAGCACCAATGTAAGTTCTTCGATGTCCTTTAATTTCTGCTTCATCTCGCATACCGCCCACAGAAAAACGGTAAAAAGGTTTATTCATTGCTTTTGCTATAGATTTTCCAACGCTGGTTTTTCCAACTCCAGGAGGTCCTACCAAAAGAATAATGGAACCTTTAGAATCATTTTTCATTTTACGAACAGCCAGATATTCCAGAATGCGTTTTTTTACATCTTCCAAACCAAAATGATCCGCTTCCAGAACTTTTTTTGCATTGGCCAAACTGTAGTTTACAAAATCAGTTTCCTGCTGTGTAATTTTCCACGGAAGCTGACAAATCAATTCCAGAAAGTTTCGTGTTCCAATATATTCACCAGAGTTTGGATCCATTAAAGAAAACTTATCCAATTCGCTTTCTACAGTTTCTTTAATTTCACCTTCAAAATGCAGTTCCTGAATCTTCTGCTTGAACTTTTGATAGTCTGTAGCATTTCCAGCACCGTTTTCGCCTAATTCTTCTTGAATAGAACGAAGCTCTTCCCGCAAGAAATATTCCCGTTGATTTTTTTCAACCCGATTATTTATTTCACTCTGAATCTTTTTTTGAACCTTTAATAATTCCTGCTCTCTTTTTATAAAAACCAGTACCTGCTCCATTCTAGAACGAACATTTACCGTCTCAAGGATTTTTTGCTGCTCTTCCTTATCAACTTTTAAAATTGAGGCAATAAAATCAGCAACTTTTCCAGGATTATCAATATTTATCATATTCAAATGCATTTCTTCAGAAAACAAAGGATTATCTTCTGCAACTTCCTTCATTTCACTGAGCAATGCACGGGTAAGAGCCTTTACTTCAAAAGTGTCAGCTTCTTCTTCCTGCAAATATTCAACTGTAACGGCCATTGGTCCAGTACTATGCAATACTCGTTTAATAACAAAGCGTTCCTGTGTGGAAATAAAAATATTAAGTCCTCCATCAGGAAGATTCACCTTTTTGATTATTCGAGCAACAGTACCTATTTTATATAAATCTGATACGGAAGGATTTTCCACTTCGCCTTTAAGTAGAACAATTCCAATAAATCCATCACCTTCATAAGCCTTTTCCACCACCTTAATATCTTCTGGGGAACTAATCATCAATGGTGTAAATATTCCAGGAAAAATTGGTCGGCTCTGCAATGGAATAAGCATAAGTTTTCCAGGTAAAAGTTTATCTGCTGGAATTATTGAATTATTTTCTTCTTCTGTTTTATCTTCATTCTTCTTTGCCATAGCATTAAATATAATAAAACAATTCTGCAAAATCAAATTAAATTATTTCCACTTCTTTAAACTTTTTGCTAATTTCATTTTTCAAATTGCCCGATATACACAATAGAAAAGGATTTTTTTATCAATAAGGGGAATATATGAATAAAAAGTTATTTTTTATTACCATAGCTGCTGTTTTTACATTTGCAGGTTGTCAATCATCTAAGGCAGCTCCTGAATTAAGCCCTCAACAACTCATAAAAGACGGACAGATTGAAGCTGCCAGATCAAAGTTTATGCTTACTACCGATATAAATGGAATTGATTCGGATGGAAACACTGTGCTTCATTTGGCTGCACAAATAAATGACCCAGATTTAATCACTTTCTTTTTAATTAAAGGAGCCGATTCCGAACTCAAAAACTTTCAAGGGGACACACCTCTGCATATTGCCATAAAAAACAATTCTTATGAGGCGGCAAAAGTTCTAGCGGCTACTGGCGGCAATCTTTTTGCAAGAGATGCTAAAGGAAACACTGCCCTCGATTTGGGACTGAACAGAGACGCTTTTTACTATGATTTGTTTATTACCACAAAAGCGGGTGAAATTAGAGATTCAGACGGACAGACCATTGTTCACTATTTTGTAAAAACAAAGAACCTTAAAGGTATTCAAAAATGTATTGCAAAAGGTCTCCCAATTTCTGTAAAAGATTATCAGCATAAAACTCCTTTAGATTTGGCTTTTAATGCTATTAATGATGAAGAATCTGTTGAAATTGCCGCAGAACTTATTTTAGGTGGTGCAGACGAAATTGAAACAGATTTTGCTTATTTTCAGGATGCCGTTGCTGCTCGTAATTTAAACAACCGTTTTGATGACGGACAGACTCCTCTTCATTTAAGTGCAATGTACGGACACAATGCCATTGCCACTTATCTTTTGGATAATGAAGCAGACACTAGAGTTCAGGACAGTTCTGGTGCAACACCTTTGCATGAAGCAATCCGTTATGGAAATCTTGAAATTGCCCGTATGCTTTTGGATGCAGGTGCAAACATTAATGCAAAAGACAATTTGGGAAAAACACCAATTCTTCTTATTGTTCCACAATCTCGTGCTTACGAAACCTATGATTTATTAATTCGTTATCATGCAGATTTGAAAGAAAAAGATATGTATGGTGATACTGTTCTTCATACGGCTGCCATGTTGGGAGTTTCTACCAATGTTATGCGTATGCTGGCAGTAAATGGAGCTGATATTAACGCCCGAAACAAGGAAGGTGTTACACCTCTTGAAATTACCATTCAGCAGAACAATGTAAGTACAACAAAAATGTTTACTTTATTGGGTGCAAACATTCATACAAAAAACACTCATGGAGATTCTCCTTTAACCTTAGCCTTAGCCGCCGACAATGATATTCTTGAGGCTACTGTTGTTGCTTCTAACAGTATGGTTCAGGATTCAGAAGGAAACACTCCTCTTTTAATTGCAATTCTCAACGATTCACCGCTCACAAAGATTCAATACATAATCAGTCTGTCTGATGATGTTAATATAAGAAACAGAGATGGTAATTCGGCACTATTTATTTCTGCTCTTAAAAACTGGAAGGAAGTTGGAGAACTGCTTTTAGCAAAAAATGCTGATATTTTTGCCACAAATACAGATAACAACTCTCCATTAAGACTTGCCTTAAAAAATGGTGGAGACTTACAGAACTGGCTTATTACTTCAAAAACTATTAAATCTACAGACGGAAGTGGCAACACTGTTCTTCATTATGCAGCAGAATGGCAGTTTGTTAATTCAATTCAGGCGCTTTCTACAAAAGGTGCTGATATAAATGCTAAAAATGCTAACGGCGAAACACCTTTGTTCAGTGCAGCAAAAACAAACAATCCAGAAATCATTCAGACTGTAATTAAATGCGGAGCTTCTATCAGAGAACGAGATAATTTAGGAAATACACCTCTTCATACTGCTGTTAAATGGGATGCAGACCGTTCTGCCAATGTGCTAATTTCTCTTGGTATTAACATCAATGCTCAGAATAGTGCTGGAAAATCACCTTTGGACGAAGCCGCTTTTGCTGGAAAATATAAGGTTGCTCATTATCTGTTAACTCAGGGTGCAGATGCAAATGCTTGTGATACCAACGGAGTTTCGGTGCTTGTTGATACAATAAAGACTCAGAATACAGATATGGTTAAGCTTTTGTTAAAATATGGAGCTAATCCAAACCTACAGGAAATCAATGGACAGAATGCTTACCATGCCGCAGCTTATACTGGTAACCGAGAAATTATTTCTTTAATAAGAAAAGCTGGTGGAAATCCACTTTCAAGAGATAAACAGGGAAATACACCGTTCTCATTGGTTCTTAAACGAGACATTAGAATTATCAAGGAAGTTCTTGGAGATTCATACAATATTACTGACAGTGATGGAAACTCTCCAATTCACATTACTATTAAAAATGGTGCGTCTCCAGAATTACTTCAGAGATTGATTAGCGAAGGATATCCTATTGATACAAGAAATGCGGATGGCTACACTCCTTTGAATTATGCAATTGAAGCAAATGATTTGAACAATGCCCTTATTCTTTTGGAAAATGGCGCAAATCCTTTCCAGACCATCGACAAGAAAGGAACTAATGGCGTTACAATTGCCTTAGCCAACGAAAACAAACAGATGATTTCAAATATTGTAAAATACGCTGGAGCAATGACAGACATTCAAGGAAACACTATCTTGCATTATGCGGCAAAAACTTCATCTATAGAAATTGTAAAAACTCTTCTTTCTTTTGGAATTGATGTAAATGTTAAGAATGTGTCGGGCGAAACTCCATATACAATTGCAACACGATGGAAGCGACCAGAAATTGCACGACTGTTCCAGAACTCAAAAGAAGGCAAATAAAATAATTGTTTTTGTTCTTTTTTCGGCTATACTTAAAGGGATAAAAAAAGGGAGATTAAAATGGTTAATGTAGCACTTAATACTCTAACAGAAAATGTCAGTTTTACAGATGATTTAATGCTGGACAGTAATTTATTAGTTCTCCCAAAAGGTTGTCCAGTTACAGAAGATTTATTAAGTGCTCTTCGGGAATGGGATTTTCGTAGTTTTTACAGCGAAGGTTCTATGAGTCTTTCTGGTGTTAGTGATGAATCTGAAAACTCTGTAGATATTTCAGAGGAAGAAGAAATACTAGAAAACAAGCCTTCTGTAAAAATTGGTGAAAATGTAAAAAAAGCTCTGGAAACTTCTCTTCATAGCAGACTTGATGGTAGTGATAAAACACGAATGAATATGGTTCAGCAAGTTTATGATGAATATATGAACTATATTGAACAGGTTTTTACTCATTACGCTACTCACAATACCATTGATTTACAGGAACTTTCCGAAACTGTAACCGACCTTTGTGTGTTTATTAAAGACAACAAGCGGTTTATGCTGCGAATAAATCCTACAGAAAGAACAACAAATAAAAACTTTCTTGTAATTCATACAATGCGAACAACTGTTCTTGCCATTGCCATTGCCTTGCAGATGCACACTATGGATATGACAAAAATTGTGGAATTGGGTGTTACAAGTATTCTTCATGAAATTGGAATGCTTCGTCTGCCACCACAAATCTATATGACAGACAAAAAACTTACACCAGGCGAAAAGCTCCAGATTTATAAACATCCACTTTTTGGTTATGGAATTGTAAAAGAGCTGGGCTTCCCTACAACAATTCAGCTGGGAGTTTTGGAACACCACGAAAAAGAAAATGGTACTGGTTATCCACGAAAACTTACAGGAGAAAAAATCTCTACTATTGCAAAAATTATTTCTGTAGCTTGTTCTTACGAAGCAATTACATCTCCTCGTTCCTACAAAGATGAAAAATCTAATTTTGACGCTATTTTGGAACTGCTCAAGAATGAAAATCATCCCTACGATGATGTTATTATTAAATCATTGCTGTACACAGTTTCGCTGTATCCAATTGGTTCCTTTGTATTTATGACCAACCGAAAAATTGGTGTTGTAATTGATACAAATCCTGAAAATCCAAAGTTCCCTGTTGTTCAACTTCTTACAGTAAAGGACGAAAAAGGTGAACCTGTAATAATTCAAACTGGTAAAAGTGATATAAAAATTGCCCGTATTCTTTCCCGCAGAGAACAGGAAGATATTCTTAATTTTGTGGAAGGAAAAACAAATAAGGCAGCTTCTCCTGAAACAGAGGATGATGAAAGTCTTGAAGAATTGGAAGAGTTAGATGACGATTTTGAAGAATCTTCTGTTTCTACTCCTGTAAATAGCAGAAGTGCAGAAATGGAAAATCTTCATAAAGCGGAAAAATCAAATCAAAATCCATTAAACTCTCATAATGGTTCTGTAGCTCAAACAAAGCCAGCGCCAAAACCTAAGACTCAGCCAGAGAATAAGGGAGATGGAATGGAAGATATTGATATAAGTATTTTTAGTTAAAGAAATTACGAACCTGCTCAGCGTCTGCGTGGAATTGTTCGTCAATTACAGGTGGATGCTCGTTAAAATACAAAAGCTGGTCCAATTCTTCCTGTTTTTTAATTCCCCAAATTGGCACAACATTTTCAAACTGACGCAAATATCCAAATGCCAATGGTAGATTTTCTATAACTCCGCCACCAAGAGGCTGCATTGCAATAAAACCCACATCCATTTCTAGACAAAGTTTTGACAATTCCTCCGTGCGTTGTGAGCTTACAAGACTGAATGGAAACTGCAATGTTTCGTATAATCCAGAACGAACCGCTTTTTCAGCAGTTTCTATATTTGTAGTTACAATCCCAATGTGATTTATTTTTCCCTGCTCTTTTAAGTTCGTCAGAGTATCATAAATCTTATCTGCTCCACCAGGCATAGGTAAAAACTTTTCGGTTTCAAACTGATATAAATCAACTGTGTCGCAATGCAAGGTCATTAAACTGTCGTCTAAATCGCGGCAAATATCCCCGGAAGTTTTTGCATTTGTAGTTGTAGCAATGAATACATTTCGCCGAATATCATAAAGGGCTTCGCCTAAAAGCTTTTCACTTTCTGGAACTTTGTGGGTCGTATCAAAAAAATTGATTCCAGACTCATAGGCCTTTCTGACTATGGAAGCAACAGATAAAGCATTTTCATCTGCCAGCACTTCCTGTCCAATCTTTGCCAGTCTCATAGCGCCAAACGCAACTCGAGAAATTAAAAGATTTGTTTTTCCTAAACGAACATATTCCATTTTTTAATTTAGAGTTTGGAATGCAGAATGAGGAATTAACCTAACATTCCATCCAAAACCACTACTTCTCCTTACAGATTAAGGGATTAAAATAATAAAACAAAGCGCGGAATCAAGAATCGATTTTCATTTCAATTTCTTAATTCCGCATTCATAATTCAATAATTATCTGTCAGTTCTTTCAACTGGCTTATAATTTTTAATTGCTTTCTGGATAAAGAAAACCAAATCATCAAGAGCAACTCGTTCCTGTTCCATTGAATCACGGAAACGAACAGTTACTGTATTGAACAATTCATTTTTAGAACCGTCTTCTTTAGTTTCCTGGATTGTATCGTAGTCAACAGTTACACAGAATGGAGTACCAACTTCATCCTGACGACGGTAGCGTTTACCAACAGTTCCAGATGTATCGTAATCAGTTACGAAATCTTCTTTAAGCAAATGCTGGATTTCTTTTGCCTTTTCTGCAAGTCCGTCTTTCTTCATCAAAGGAAGAACTGCAACTGTAATTGGTGCAAGGCGTGGATCCAAATGAAGAACTGTACGATAATCTTCTTTTCCATCTGTACCAACATTCTGTTCTTCGTAAGCTTCACAAAGGAACATAAGGAAGTTACGGTTAAGA
>JAKSTL010000038.1 GCA_024402595.1 Treponema sp.
CGCTAGACGCTGAGCGCTGTATGGAAACTATGAAACAGCACTCAGAGCCTTGCTGCCAGATTCTTTCTTCCCTCCCGTTATTTTACTGCATTGGAAAATTAAAAACTGTTTTTACAGGCAAAGTTCAAAACAAACTTCCAGTCAGAAACCATCTGCCAGAACCGCTCACTAGTTCGCTAGACGCTGAGCGCTGTATGGAAACTATAAATCAGCACTCAGAGCCTTTCTGTCATCCGCCCTCTTCCTTCGCGTTTTTTTAATGCATTGGGATATAAAAACAGTTTTTACAGGTAATCTACAAATAAAAAATGTAATTAGCACAATCTTCAAATAAAAACAGTTTTTGGTTCAATCTAACAATAAATATCTATCGGTCAGAAAACTTCGGTTGCAAACAATTAGTTTGTCCCTTGTGATTCTAACAATTAGTCTGTCCCCTGTGATTTCACTTGCAATTTCTTCTATGCTTTGAGTCTTGGGATTTGTTCCTTGGTAAAATCGGAAGGTTACATCCACTCTTTCAATGCTTCTGACAACTGAAGTGCTACTTTTTCGTGGGTTTTGGCGCTTGGGTGCCAATCGGCGGCAATTCCATCTTCTTCTAATTGAACTGGGAATTTAACAACTTTTGTTGCAACTTTTGAAAAATCTTTGTTAAAAAGTTCAACTGCTTCAGAAACTGAATCACACAAATCCTGTCCCATTACACCAAGACAGCAACAGATTTTTGCTTTAGGTGACCGTCTGTGAATTGCTTCCAAAAATTGTCTTAAACCACTAACATAAGCTAATCGGCGTTCTTCAACTTTTCTTACAAAACTTGCATCATTTGTACCTAAATGAACAATCACAATATCTGGGCTAAATCGTTTTTCATCCCAAACTTCAGGTTCAATACCAAGTCTTAAGCTTAAAGATTTATCAATGTAAGGCCAAACAGAAGGCATAACAACAGTTGTATCAGGCAATTCCACAGAAGGATCTACATATTTAGAAATTATACCAATTCCACTCCAAGAACAAAGCTGAAAATCTGCACCAAGTTTTTTGGCTGTCAAAAAGGCATAAGCTTTATCGGCACGCTGTTGTTTTGTAGTAAAAGTGTCTTTTTCCCAAACACCTTCAATTCCATAACCACAAGTAATACTGTCACCAATTACTTCAATTTTTTTTGCTTTTGATTCAGTTTTTTTAGTAATAAGAGTACCATCAACAACTAATTCCTTTAATCCTGCAGAACCAAAATTAACTTCACTAAGCTTTAACACTCTAATTAAAACAGTTTTTTCTTTTTCACTTTCAAAAAGTACAAGATTGTTTTCTTTTTCTGTCAAAATAAATCGATTAGTCAAATCTTCTGGAAAGTTTTCCCACAACGATTCTCCTTTATACTCTTCCGCTGATGATAATTCAGAAACATAAACTCCAATTACACCTTTGTTTGCATCCCCATGATTTGGTGAATCACTTAAAATCAGAGCTGTAGCTTTTTTACCTGTAAAGCAAAACTCAAAACCACTGGCTGAAAAATCAAAAAATCTGGCATTTTCATAATCCAAATAACGCCCATACCACTTCAAATTGTCAAAATCATTAAAACAAATATTCATTTTTCCCCCAAATCTATTTTAATCGGTAAACTTTAGAATTACGCTGTGGATTCCACTTTGCCCGTCGCTTTTCCGGAAGTGAATCCAACACATCTTCCACAAAACCAATTTTTTCAAACCAATCTGCAGCCTGCGTTGTCATTATAAAAATTGATTTTGATTTTTGCTCTTTTGCAATTTCAATCAATTTTTCAATCATTTTAGGCCCAATTCCCATATGACCATAAGCTTCATCCACCGCAACAGCCGCAATTTCTGCCTGACCATCATCATAAGTATTCAATGCAGAACAAGCTCTTATTGTACCATCAATTTCATAAACAATATAATTTTTGTAGCTTTCCTTTAACTGTTCTTCACTACGAGGCAGAAGTTTTCCATTCTCCATAAAAGGACGCATAATTGCCAAAACCGAAGGAATATCACTTTGAACCATAGAACGGATTTTTCCATAATTGCTTGTATAAATCATCGTTCCAGAACCAAGATTAGAAAAGATTTCTGCCGGAAGCACACCATCAATTTTTCCATCAAGAATATGAACTCGAGTTACTCCATTTCTACAGGCAATTTGCGCAGTTGATAATAATGATTCCAAAGAAGGATTTTTCTTCACCAATTCATCAACTTCATCCAAATCCATTGCCGCAATATCACCATTTTCCGACAAAGTAAATCCATCAGGAATACAATATTTATCAGCGTTTATTCCACCATCATCCATAACAAAAAATAATTTATCGGCTTTAAGTTGAATGGCAATTTGTTGAGCCAGATTTATTGAAGAAATATTGTAAGGATGCCCAACAGAGTTCCAACCAATACAAGGAAAAATAGGAATAAAACCTTCATTCAAAACCGTTTTTAGCGAATCTACATCAAGTTTATCAATTTCACCCGCAGTTCCATAATCAAAACCATCTATAATTCCTTTTCCACGAGCCCGAACCCAATTTCCAATAATAGCCGTAATATTGTTAGCCGCAAGATTTGTCATAACCGCATTAGAAACATCAAAAGCGGCCATTTTTATAAAAGGCATAGCCTCTGAAGAAGCTACACGACAATTATCTTTAAAAGTCCATTCCAGCCCCGCAGAAGAAAGCACCTGATCTATACGAGTTCTTGCACCAGGAATAATCAAAACTTTTAATCCCGCCTGATGAAGTAAAGCAATATCCCCAATATGAGAAGAAAATAATGGCGATTCAATAGTCTTTTCATCAAGATAAATTACAACCAGGGCATTTTTAAACTTTTGCAAATAGCGAATAACATCCCTAATATTTTCAGCCTTTTTCGTAGTTGAGTTCATAAAAAAAGTGTACCGAAAATCCAGTAAAAATTGAAGTACAAACTTTCTTTCCTTTCCAACAAAGAGATTTTTCACAACGCCTTTTTAAAATCTCCATTGTGAAAGCCCGTAAAAATCATTAAAATGAATAGAAATATAAGACCTTAGGAGTTATTATGATTTTTTCACCAGTTGAGATTCAAGAAACTGTAAATATGTTTATGCGCCAGAAGTTGGACATTCGTTGTATTACAATGGGCATTTCACTTTTGGATTGTGCAGATTCAGATGTAGATAGAGCTTGTCAAAAGATTTATGACAAAATTATGAAAAAAGCTGGCAATCTCGTAAAAGTTGGTCAGGACATTGAAAAAGAGTTTGGCGTTCCAATTATAAATAAACGAATCTCGGTAACTCCAATTGCTTTGGTGGCCGGTGCTTCCAATGCAAAAAATTATGTACCTTATATTAAAACTTTGGATCGTTGTGCCCACGAATTAGGCGTTAATTTTATTGGTGGTTTTTCTGCTTTGGTTCAAAAAGGCATTACTCCAGCCGACCGCATTTTAATCGATTCAATTCCAGAAGCTTTGTCTTCCACTGATTTTGTTTGTTCTTCTGTAAATGTTGGTTCTACAAAATCTGGACTTAATATGGATGCCATAAAATTGATGGGTGAAACCATTGTAAAAACTGCCGAAGTTTCTAAAAACTGCGAAGTAAATGGTTGTGCAAAACTGGTAGTTTTCTGTAATGCCCCGGAAGATAATCCATTTATGGCGGGTGCTTTCCACGGACCTGGCGAAGGAGATTGTGTAATCAATGTTGGCGTTTCTGGTCCTGGTGTAATTTTAGCCGCAGCAAAAGAATATAAAGGTCAGCCTATTAATGTGCTTGCCGATGGAATTAAAAAGATGGCTTTCAAGATTACTAGAATGGGTCAATTAGTTGGTGCAGAAGCCGCAAAACGACTTGGCGTTGATTTTGGTATTTTGGATTTGTCTTTAGCCCCAACTCCAGAAGTTGGAGATTCTGTTGCTCGCATTCTTGAAGAAATTGGTCTTGAAGGAGCCGGTTGTCCAGGAACTACAGCAGCTCTTGCAATGCTCACCGATATGGTAAAAAAAGGTGGCGTTATGGCTTCTACAAATGTTGGTGGACTTTCTGGAGCATTTATTCCTGTTTCCGAAGATGAAGGAATGATAGAAGCTGCAACAAAAGGTTCTATCTGTCTTGAAAAACTTGAAGCTATGACAACAGTTTGTTCTGTTGGTTTGGATATGATTGCTATTCCAGGAGACACTCCAGCTACCACAATTTCTGGTATTCTTGCCGACGAGTTTGCAATTGGTATGGTAAACAACAAAACTACAGCCTGTCGTTTAATTCCTGCTCCTGGTAAAAAAGCTGGTGAATGGGTTGAGTTTGGAGGACTTCTTGGTGGTTGTCCTGTTATGCCAGTCAGCAAGTTCAGTTGTGCAGACTTTATCAATCGTGGTGGCCGCATTCCAGCTCCAATCCACTCATTCAGAAACTAATTTTTGTAAAACTTTTAATAAAACTACTTCCAGGCTTTATACTGTTTTTGAGCTTCCGTCAGAACCTTTTGGTAACCAGCTCTATCCAATAAGGCCTGGTAGGTAGTTATTGTATCTGCCACATCCTTTGGCGAAATGCCTCCATTTTCCAACAAAAAGCCATATTCATTAAAAACTTCCAAGCATTTTTCGTATTCTAAAGCCACTTTTTGAACATCAAAACAAAAGCCTCTGGCACAAGAAATCTCAAAATCCATATTTTCATTTTCAGAGTTTTCGCTATTTTCCACAGTTTTTTCAAAATCAAAATAAAACAATTCAGCTAGTTCACTTTGAGAATAAACTTTTTCTATAAAATCCAGACAAAGTTTCGCAGTTTGTGCATCAGCTTTAGCATTTATTCCATAACAAGAATAAAGAGCCGTATCTGAACACGAATATTTATTGGTCAAAGAAAAAAGCTCTACCGGTTGTGAAAAATATTGCTCAGAACTGCAAAAAGGATTTTCATTCCACCAAGAAACAGCCCAACTGTCACCATCAGAAGCATTATATGACGAAATAAAATCCTTATTTTTCCAAGTTCCCATCAATTTGCAGAACTCGGCATATTCAGGAGATTGAACTGTATTTACAAGAGCATTGGTATCTCTATCAACAGCAATAAAAGAAGCATCACAAATAAAATCAAAATCTGTAATATAAAACTTTGAAAACAAAGCACTTTCCTGTGACACAAAAGGCGTTCCTTTTCCTTTATTTACGGCTTCCTGCAACAAAGGTTCTAAATCCTTTAATGTGGTAATTTTTTTTATTTGATTTTCTTTTGAAACAGAACTTTTGTTTATTGCAATTTCGCAGTCTTTTGTAAAAGTTTTACTTGATGGAATAAAATAATTTTTGCCCTGAAAAGCTGAACCTGTCCATGCCCATTGTGGAACAAGCTTTTTTATAGCCGAAGATTCATCCAAAGCATTCAGTAAAAGAGTTAGGTCTAAAACTTCATTATTTTTGCACAGTTTATTTGGTGTAAGATTATATGTTTTTCTGGATGCAAAGTTTTTTTCTAAATCAAAAGAAGTGGTCCAAAAAATATCCACATCATTATTTTCCAAAGCCAATTTAGTTTTTTCAGAATAGTCGTGGGCTTCTATAACGGTCAGTTTAATTTCGTATGGCGCTTTAAGATTTTTTAATTGTTTATTGATATTTTTCTGAAGTTTTTCCAATTGAGTTTCATCCTGCAGTTCATTATTAAAAGCACATTTATAAACAGAAATCACTGACTTATTTTTATTTCCGCAAGAAGATAAAAAAAGGCATAAACCAAGCAAACAAAATAATGATTTAGCAAAAGTCGCAAAAGAAAACACTTTTTTCATATTTACCTCAAATCTACTCAAAACCTATTTAAATGTAATCGATTTCACTAAAATCATAGCAAGCAAAACACTCAAAATAATTTTAGTATCCATACACTTCTTATATATCGGCTTTATAAACTAAAACTGTATAAATCAAAGGGTTTTTTGTGTTATCATTCAAACATAAGGATAAAAAATGATTTACAACATTTCTTTTGATATTGCAGGATTGATAATTTCCTGTTTAATAATTGCCGTTCACAATTTTTTTTACACAACAAAAAACAAAACTAATTTAAAATTTCGCATATTTGCTTTCTGGATAATTTTTTCTGGCCTAATGGATATTATTACCGCATACACTATCTCTTATCCAGAAAACTTTCCTGTTGTACTAAACTATTTATTGAATACCGCCTATTTTATTGGAGCCGTAATGTGTTCCTTTAGTGGAATGCGCTATGTTTTTTCCTGCATCAACTGGAAGTCTAAATTAAGTATAAGACTCAACGGGGTTTTTATGCTTTTTTATATGACTTTTATGATTATAAATCCTTTTACCGGTTATCTTTTTTACTTTGATAATAATCTCTACACCCATGGCCCACTTTATCTTTTGAACTATTTTATTAGCTTTTTTTATGTTTTCCACGCCACGGTTATAATGATTAAGTATCACAAATTATTTAGCCACCGAGTTTTAATTTTGAACTTTTTGTTTGTGATTATTACTTACAGTGGTGCAATTATTCAGATTTTTTTACCAAATATTCTGCTCACAGTTTTTTCTGCATCCCTTTCTTTGTTCGTTATGCTGTTTTCTCTCGAAACTATGGATTATCATTCTTTGCAAAAAGCTTTGTCTGAACTGGCAATTTCCAAAAAAGCAGAAGAAAAGGCAAAAAAAGATGCCATTAATGCAAATCAAGCAAAAAGTAGTTTTCTTGCCAATATGTCTCACGAAATCAGAACTCCTATAAATACCATTATGGGCTTGAACGATATGATTCTTCGCGAAAGTACCAATCAGCAGATTTTGGAATATGCAGGTCAAATTAAAACAGCAAATAAATCTCTTCTGGAAGTTATAAACAATATTTTGGATTTATCAAAAATTGAATCTGGAAAAATGGAATTAAGCATTGTGGAATATGAGCTTCTAGATTTAATTGATTCTGTTACCAATATGATAAAGCTTCGTGCAGAAAAAAAAGGGCTTTCTTTTAATCTTTTTGTAAACGAAAAACTGCCTTTAAGCCTTTTTGGTGATGAAGCAAAAATTAAACAGATAATTGTTAATCTTTTGACCAACGCAGTCAAATATACCGAAAAAGGTCACATAGATTTATGTTTTGATGGCTTTGTAAAAAAAGGTTATCTCACTTTAACTGTAGAAGTCAGAGATACAGGCATTGGTATAAAACCAGAAAATATGGACAAACTTTTTAATGCCTACGAGCGAATAGAAGAAATTAGCAATAAAGGAATTGAAGGGACAGGCCTTGGTATTACCATTGTTCAACAGCTTTTAGGATTGATGAACTCAAAGTTAAAAGTAGAATCAACCTATGGTCAGGGCTCGGTTTTTTCTTTTGAATTAATTCAACAGGTTTGTAACGAGCATCCAATTGGGAATATTGACGAAAAGATTTCTGAAAATAAAAAAGAATATTCATATCAAGCTAGCTTTATTGCACCAGATGCCAAAATCTTGATTGTAGATGATACAGAAATAAATCTTTATGTAGCAAAAAATCTTATTAAAGAAACAGAAGTTCAAATTACCACAGCCACTAGCGGAAAAGAATGTCTTCAATTAGTAAAAGAACAGCATTTTGATTTAATTTTACTCGATCACATGATGCCGGAAATGGATGGAATTGAAACTTTTCATCATATAAAAAATGAACAAAATCTTTGTAATGATACTCCAGTTATTGCTTTAACTGCCAATGCAGTTTCTGGAAGCCAGGAAATGTATTTAAAAGAAGGTTTTAGCGGTTATATTCCAAAACCAATTGATCAGAATCATCTGGAAGAAACAATTACAAAAAATCTTCCAATGGAACTTTTGCGAAAAGCGCCTGTTAGAAAACGCCGACAAGATAAAACTGATGCCGAATTACCACAAATTGATGGAATGGATTCTTCTTACGCCATGAGCCACTTTTTTGACACCAATATGCTGCTGGATGTTCTTAAAAACTTTTATCTTACATTGGAACAAAATGCGGACAATATTGAACAGTTGTCAGAAGATTTAGCTTTTGCCGTGGAAACCGAAGTGTCAGATATTTTCTTTTTTGATGATGGGTTGCTTTCCGTAGATGATTCACCTTCTGAACAATTAACTCAATCAGAAATGTATGCCAACAAGATTTTCAAAGAATATGAAATTGCCGTGCATACAATGAAAAGTTCTTCTGCTTTAGTTGGTATGGGGCAGATTTCGGGATTATCTAAACTGGCAGAAATGGCCGCTAAAAGTGAAAATATTGAGCGCATAAAAATTATTACACCTTTGCTTGTAGAAGAATTGCGGAATATGAAAACCCGTCTTGATGCAATGTATGAAGCAGAAAAAAAACTTGAAGAATCAATTAATCCTCCTGTGGAAATGGATAAAAATATGATTCTGGCTTATCTTTCCATGTTAGCTAAGGCATTTAAAAAGATGGATGTTGATACAATGGATGATATTATGAACAAATTAAAAGATATAAAAATCGATGATAATGTAAAAAAAGAGCTTCAAGAGCTGGAAATTGCTGTTAGTAATCTTGACGAAAACAAAGGTATAAAGCATATTGATTCAATAAATAATTTTCTGAGGAAATGATTTGCTTATGAAAAAGATTCTTTTGCTTGGACATGAAAACAATACAACAACGGAAATAAAAAGTTTTTTATCTCAATGTTTTTCTGTTTCGGAAGAATTTGGAGACGCAAAAATTGTCGATGGAATGATTCGTATTTCTATTCCCGATTTAATTTTTATAAATCTTGTAGGCGGACACAACGACTTTAGAGATATTTTTTATCTTTTGGCCAATTCTTATGCAACAATTCCAGTAGTAGTTTTTGGAAGCCAAATTACCTGCAGACCTTATTCTGGTTTTTTTTCAACAGGGCAATTCAGTCAAATAAATTGTACAATCATTGATAATACAGTTATTCGAGCCAGCTGCCGTGCTTTAGGTCTTAATTACAACGATATTATGAATGCCGCCAGAAATAAATTTAACGGCGAAGAAAAAAGCTGCATTCTTTTGGTAGATGACAGTGCATTGCAGCATCGTATTTCAAAAAATATTCTGGAACCAAAATATGCTGTAAAAATTGCAATGTCGGCAAAACAGGCCACAGAGGCCATTCAAGAAAGAGTTCCAGATTTAATCATTTTGGACTATGATATGCCAGAAATGGACGGTTACAAGTTTCTAAAGATTCTTAGAGAAAACGCCGCAACCGCCACCATTCCTGTAATTTTCTTAACTGGCATTGTTGATAAAGAACATATTGCCAAAGTTGTTCCACTAAAGCCAGACGGTTATCTTTTAAAGCCTGTTGTGGCAGAAAAACTGCTGGCTAGAGTTGGTGAATTACTAAGCAGATAGTTTTTTACACTTTTATTCCAGATTCAGTCGTCTGTGGAAAATGATGTGGGTTGTTCCCATACAGATTCCACAAAGCAATGTATTTATTCCAATAGTAAGCCACATGCTGGTAGAAAATGAAACATCTTCATTTTGAGTTGCCATTTTCATAAGTCCACCATCAATCTTTGTAAATACAATAATCAAAACCACCGCTGCAATAATTTTTATTAAAGTTTGATTCTTCTGAGAAATAGAAGAAATGCTATTTATACAGAACACAAACAAAATCATTAAAGCACTGGAAATTGTGTATTCCAAGGCAATCTGAATATAGAAAACCCAAAGTGAAATATTATTTTCTTCCATTATGTTGTTCAATTGCTGAAAACCTCGTACAAACCACGGCAAAGTGTGATTTCTAAGCAAACACAACATAAAGGAAACTGTAAACACAATAAAACAAATCAAAAGCCACAATAAATCACTTAGGAAGCGTCCCCAAAGATGTTCCCCCATAGTAACAGGCAAAGAAAGATTCAAATAAGCTTCATCACCTAACATACTAGTTCTAAATCTGCGGGCTAAAACAATAATTGTTGTTATAAAAATTGCAGTGGCCAACAAAATATACAAGAAGGTCAAACCTGCAACGGCCATAGTTTTTCCTACCGCAATTTGCTGCTCTCTTGTAGCATTTGTACTGTCATAACTAAACTCATAATGAAAGTCTTCTTGGGTGGCATCAAATATGTTTTGTGTAAAATCTTTCATTGGGCTTGCTAATAAACCAATTAAAAGCCCCAAAACCAACAAAACTGAATATAATGGCAACAAAGTTTTAGAAGCATGAATGAACTCATATTTAAATACCTTGCCTATTCTTTCAAATGGATTTCTCTTTGTAATTTCTTCATTTTCCATAATTAACATCTGAACTCCTCCCTAAAAAGTGCATCAATAGATTTTCCTGTTTCTTCACGAATATCATCCACATCACCCTGACGAACAATGTGGCCTTCCTTAATAAAAATTACATGATTCAAAACGCTTTCTATATCAGAAATAAGATGTGTAGAAAGAACAACCGTTGAGTTTTCCTGATAATTCGAAATTATTGTATTAAGAATGTAATCTCGAGCAGCGGGATCTACACCACCAATTGGTTCATCCAAAAGATAAAGCGGAACTTCACGACTCATTGTGGTAATAAGCTGAACTTTTTCTTTAGTACCTTTTGACATGGTTTTAAGCTTGTCTCGTGGATTTATCTTCAAGGCGGCAAGCATATCAACAGCTTTGTCTCTATTAAAATTAGAATAAAAATCGCACATCATATTCATTAAGTCGTTTACATTCATCCAGTCATTTAAATAAACTCGATCTGGCTGATAAGCAACAAAATCTTTAGAAACTGCACCTGGTTTTAAACCACAAACAGTTATTTCTCCAGAACTAGGAGTTAAAAGTCCCGCCGCTAATTTTAAAAGAGTTGTTTTTCCACTGCCATTTGGTCCAAGTAAACCAATAATTGAACCTTTTGGAAGTGCAAAGCTTACATCATCAAGAGCAGTTTTTGTGATGTATCTTTTGGTTAGGTTTGTACATTGTAAAATATTATCCATCATTGTTCCCCTCCACTAATTTGATTTGAAAGATCAGGTAGATTTTTATCCATATTGTGTAAAAATTGTAGAACTTCGGCTTTTTCAATACCAAGAGATTTCATTTTTTCCAAAAAAGCCGTAGCTTCCGTAAAAATAATTTCTTTTTTCATTGCCGTAATCATCTCCGTATCGTCTGTAATAAAACGCCCAGATGTTCGTTCCGTTCTGATTAAGCCAATTCGTTCTAATTCCGAAAGAGCCTTTTGCATTGTATTAGGATTTACTTTTGCGCTCATGGCTAAATCTCTAACAGAATCTAACCGCGAACCCAATGGTAATTCACCAGAAACAATGCTGCTTTTTATTACATCCATCAACTGAAGATAAATTGGCTTGTCATTGGTAAATTGATAATCCATTTATCCTTCTCCTTGTCGCCCAATACAACTGTATTAAAGTATTATTGTATTAAGCAACTAATACAATAATATAAACATCAGAAATAAAAGTCAAGAAAAAAAGCTGTAGTAGTGTTAGAAATGGAATTATGATAAAATCATCTTATGAAAATTATGCCTGCCAGTGATTTAACTTTTCCTTTAATTCAAAGCTTTATTGAACCCTACGAATATACTTGTGTTCTTTTGGCCAGTTATATTCGCAAAAAGGAACAGCATATTTTTATAATTACAGAAAAAGATTGTTTAGATTCTCAAAATGATATTTTAGGCGTGATTTTTTTTAATAAAAACTTTTTGCACTGTATTCCGGGCCTTTTTTCCAATATTCAAACTGATTTTTCTGAAAATGGATATCAAACCCTTTTTGATGAAAACGAAAAAACTCAACTTGCTCAGCTTTTTTGTGATTTTTTTAAAGATGAAAAGCCAAAATGCATAAACGGCGAAAGTAACGGAACCGATTTTATTTTGGAACAATTAAAAAAACTAGGACAGGAAGCCTATCAATGCAATCATTACAAGCTTATGACTTTGGAACATTCTGCAAATATTCCACCAGAAGCCCTCAGTTGTGATGACGAAATCCGACGATGTTATGACGATGCCTTTGACGACTTGTTTGAATTGCAAAAGAAATATATTGCTAAAGAAGTTGCACCTTTAGGTAAACAAGTTTCAGATGCAGAATGTTCAATTTCGTTGCGCCAGATTTTAAAAAATCAATTATGCTTTGCTCTTTATTCAGACGAAAAAGTAGTTTCCAAAGCAAATACAAATGCTATCGGCTGGAATTGGGTACAAATTGGCGGAGTTTATACAGACCCTTTGTATAGAAAAAATTACTATGCCTGGAACCTAGTCTATTCCGTTTGCCAACGAGTTCAAAAAAGCAACAAAAAACTATGCCTTTTCGTAAAAGAAAAAAACAACCCCGCCATTTCCCTCTATAAGCGAATGGGCTTCAAAGAAAAAAAACTTTACCAAATCTGCTACTTTAATTAGTTTTCCTAAAAACCGTTACGAGTTTTTCTTAATAAATGTGAACAGATTTTTTTCTGTAAGCGGCATTGAATAATAATTTCCCTGAATAAAATCACAGCCCAATTGTACCATTGTTGCCGCCTGTTCTTCAGTTTCAACACCCACCGCCGTAACTTTTAGCTTCATGGCCTTGAACATCTGAATATTATTTTCCAGAATTATTTTTGTTTCATAATCACTGCAAGCTTTCCAAACCATAGCTTTATCAATTTTTACAGAATCAAAAGGCATTTCAATAATTTTTTCAACATTTACATTTTCATAACCAAAATTATCCAAAGCCAAAGAACTATGATTTTGAACAGCCATTTCCAGATTTTCTTTTGAAGTTTTATCCAGATTTTTTATGGTATTTTCTTTTACATTAAAGCACACATATTTACAATCAAGTTTTTTCTGCTTCATAATGTTAAAGAATTGTTTATAGATTTTTTGCTGAGTACACTGCAAATTAGAAAGATTTATATGAATAGTCTCAATTCCAAAATCATAAAGGGTATATTGATTCATAAAATCCATAGATTTGTTCAAAACATAATCCCCAATCTGCAAAATTAAACCATAGTTTTCTGCAATAGGAATAAACTCATCTGGAGAAATGGAATCAAAACGGAAATCTTTTATACGCAAAAATGCTTCTACAGCCACATATTTTTGCTTTTGTATAGAAAAAATTGGCTGATAAACCACTTCAAACTTATCAAGCTCCAAAGCTTCCTTTAAAAAATTAGCAATCAATTCGTTATGATGCTTTGTTTCCAGCAAAATTGTATTTACCGGCAAAACCTGATTTATTCCTTTTTCCGAAAGCGAAAGTTTTTTATAACTATTTTCATCAAAAGAGTTTTCAAGCAAATACAACATATCAAGAACAGTTACTGCGTCATTTGGACAATCAATTTGATTAATCTGAACCGAAAGAGTAATTTCCTTGCTATTTTTTCCATATTTTATTGGTGAATTAAAAATATTTTGAATATTCTTTAATTCTTCTTTTTGTTCCGTCGCCATATTATTTAGAATTATGGCAATTTTATCTTTTTGAAGGCGGAAAATATTCTTTTTATTTACATACTCTTTTATTTGCTGCGAAATATTTTTTACAAGAGATAAAAAGTTTTCCTTACCAATTGCTTCTTCCAGATAGTCAAAATCATTTATTTTTATACAAATAGCAGAAATCTTTGCATTTTTTTCCAGCTTTTGGCGTTCCATAACAATAAAGCCGTCACGATTAAAAATCTGCATTTCTGTATCAAAATAATCTAAAGGATTTTCCAGCGAAAGATAAACAAAAACAACAGAACTTGAAAGAATAAAGTTCATTGTCATATATTCTGGATAAAAAAATTGGAAGACCAATGCAACAATTGCACTAAAAACTAAAAAATAAGTAGAAAATAAGGCAGTTAATAAAATTGTATTTCTGTATCTAATAGACTGAATGATTGAAAGTAAAATATAAGCTCCAGAAACAACATAAAGTACAAAAAAGATTGAACCTCGGTAATAAACTGCATCTGAATCAAAATAGAAAATAAAATGGGTAACTGGTGAATAAATAATAAAAATAACAGAAATAATAAACGGCAATGCAGTTAATATTAAAAATAAAACCTTTGGTCGCTGATTTTCGTGGATTGCATAATACATACAATAGAAAAAGGAATAAGGTATGGAAAGAAAGGATATATGATACAACATATTTATAATATATTGCTGCCAGATTGGAACTTTATCAGAATGATCTAGGCAAACAATAGATAAAATATCGGTTAGACTTGCCATAATTACGCCCACTGTTAACCAGATAAAAGCTTTTATAACTCTTGTGGAAATTGTTTTTTTTCTGAAAAAAGTTATAAACACTGCCAGAGAAATAATAATTGCGGCTATATCAAAATGGTAAAAATATTTTGTCATCTTACAAACTCCATGAATGAATCAACTGATAAATAGTCGGAGTAATAACTTCCACGCATAAAATCACATTTTAATTCCTGCAAAATCGCAAGGTGTTCTTCTCTTTCGACTCCCGCCAATACAACTTCTTTTTTTAATTCTTGTAGCATTTTTATTGTGGTTTTTAGTAAATCATAAGTAAGTTTACTTTCTGGAGCAAAATACACAAGTTCTTCATTTAGATTTATGCTGTCAAAATCATATTTTATTAGATTCTGCTGATTTGAAATATTCTGACCATAATCGTTCAAGCTGATTTTAATTTGCATTTCGTGAAGAGTGCGAACATTTTCAATAAACACAGAATTATTGAACAATTCCTGCTCATCATTAACAGAGAACTGCAAGCTGGAAGAATCAAGATGATAGTTATCTATGGCATAAATGATTTTTTTGCATAAGATTTCGTTTTGCCAGAAAACATGAGATAAGTTCAAAATTACAGAATGAATGCCGGTTTGGAACAATTTATACTCAGAAATATCATTGCAAACCTGATTTAAATAAAGTTCTTCCAGTTCAATAATAAGTCCGTTTTCTATGGCAATTGGTACAAACTCTTTAGGCAAAATCTTTTCTTGAGTTTTTGAAACTAAAAAATAAGTGGCATAGGCGGAAACATATTTGTGAGCATTTGCGGAATAGATTGGCTGATAATAAACGGCGATTTTTTTATTTGCCAAAGTATTTTTTAATAAATCAAGAATCATATCCTGACGGTGTTTTATTTCGAGGAACTTTGCATCAGCATAAACAACATTTGTGTATCGTTGGGATGTTGGATTTTTGTTGATTTTCTTTAAGGAAATATCAATCATTTTTAAAACATCTTCTACATTGGCGGCAACTTCTGGGCAAGAAATAAAAGAAATGATGATTGAAAAATTGATAAAAGTATCATTGATTTGGTAAGGTTCGGCAAAAATATCGGAAACCTGTTTTAGCATAAAACTTTGTTTTGAATTATCATCAGAGAAAATAATTGCAATACGATTGTTGGATATTCTAAAAACCGACCTTTTTCCACAAGTGGAACTAAGTCTTCCAGATACTCGTTTTAGAACTATGGTTTTATTTTTTCTACCAATGTTTTCTTCAAGATTATTTAAGCCTTCAATTTCCAATGCCAGAATCTGAAACTTTCGTCGCTGGCTAAACTTTGTTTTTAATAAAGCAATAAAGGCCGCATAACTAAAAATCTCCATTTCTTTGTCGGTATAATTGGACGGATCTTCTATGGCAAGAAAAAGCAGCAATGATGTAATTGATGTCATAAATCCAATTAAGTACAGATTTTCTATTTTCATCTGAAGAATGAGCGTTGAATAAGTGGCAAGGGTATGAAAACCAAAACATACTTTTAAATCGGTGGAAAGTTCTTTTTTATTTTTTATAAAATAGATAATCAGATAGAATACATAGAAAAAACCAATTCCAAACAAAGCATAAAACAAAAATCCGTGGCAATATTCTAGATTTTCATCAAAATAGAAAATGGCCTTTGTTTTTGGTGTTGTAATAATTGCAATAATGGCAAACAGATATGGAATAAACAAAAGCCATCGTTTTAATACTTCCAGACGAGACACTTTCTGATTTGAAAGAATAATACAATAAGTAAAAACAACCGCAATACCATTGTAAGACAGCAGATATAAAATATTTATTAAATATTGAAAAGCCAAGGAAACTTCTTCGGTTTTATCGTAAAAAATAAGGGTTATTAAATCCAAAATGTTGGAAAAGCAGACAACCAGTGTAAAAAATACAAAACCAATGGAAAGTCGTGATGAGATTTTTTTTCTGAAGGTATAACTCAATAAAATAACAATAGTTACCCCAATGGCGGCAACATCAAACAGGTACATTTCTTTCATAAGCTTCCAGTACTCCAAAAATCCTTTGTTTCTTACTTTTTGTAAATAAACTTTATATAATCTTCTTCGTTTAATGGCTGTGAATAAAAATTACCCTGAAGATAATCACATTCCATTTGAATGAGTTTTTTTGCTAATTCCTGTTCTTCAATTCCAACGGCAAAGGTTTTCATATTCAAATCTTTAAGCATTGCATTTGTTTCGTTTAATATAATTTGTGCCTTTTCGTCTTTCATGGCATCTAAAATCATATTACAGTCAAATCTGGCAAAAGCAAAAGGATATTGAACAATTGTAGCAAGATTTGAAGAACCTGTTCCGTATGAATCTAATGTAAAAGAAAAACCTTTTTCATACAATATTTTCATGGTTTTCTTTAATTCAACACTGGCATTTTCCAAAGAAGATTCTGATATTTCCAGATTGATAAAAGAATATCTGATTTTATAAAAATCCATAATTTCCAGAATCTGATCGCTTAAAGATTCCTGAAGACATTGTATTGTCGATAATTTTACGCTGACGGTTTCTATGCCGTAGTTCCAAAGTCTTGTGCGTTTTAATATCTGGCAGATTTTTTTGAACATTAATGAACCAAAGTTTAGCATTAGTCCATTTTGTTCTGCGATTGGCATAAACTCATTTTGGTTTACAATGCCTAAATCTGGGCTTTCAATTTGAACAATGACTTCTGCTTTTGTAAAACGATGTTTATCTGTGGAAAAAATCGGCTGAAAATTAATGATAAAATCGTTGGTTTCTATGGCTTTTTCCAAGGCGTGAGTTATTAAAGTTTCTCGGCGGCGTAATTCAAGAAGTTTTGGATTGGCACGAGCAATAATTCCATTTTCTGTAGAAAGGAAGGAATGTTCCAGCAAGGCAATTACATCTTCTATGGATTGTGCATCTTCTGGACAATACACTAGCTTTGCTAAGAATGTAACTACAATTTGTGTTGTGCCACATTTAAAAGGTTCTTTTATTCCTTGTACGACCTGCTCCAACTGCTTTTTGCGGATTTTTTCATCATTACTTAAAATTATGGCAACGCGGCTGTTTGTAACTCTATAAATGTTCTTTTTATCAAAAATGCTTTGCAAAAAATCGGAAAGACTTTTCATTAAAGCGGCTCTACTTTCGGAACCAAGCAATTCATAAACAAACTCAATATTACTGATTCGTAAAGCCAGAAAATATATCTTTTTATTTTTTTCTAAGAAAAAGCCAAGGTTTGAAATAAGTGCGGCTTTGTTGTAAATGCCCATTTCTTTATCAATATAATCACCAGGATTTTGTAAAGAAAGATAAACCAGCAAAATAGAAATTGAAACTGCAAAATTAGTGAATCGGATAGTTGGAAAAATACTTTGCACAATCAAGGAAATTGCACAAGAGAAGGTGAAAAAATAAATTGTAAACTGCTGGTGAAAATTAAAATGTGCACCCTTTTTATAAAAAGCAGCCAATCCTTGAGAAATATAAAACAGAGCTTCCAAATATAAATAAAAACTTAATTTTCCATGGTGATAAATGTGATTTTCATCAAAATAGAGAATCCACTTTGTAAAAACGGTTGTTAAAATCAGCAAAATACAGACAATCCAAGGAATTGGCATTAAGCGCAAATATTTTTTAGAAATGGATTTGTCTTCCAAAGTAACATAATTCATACAAACGCAGAAAGAAATTGGAATTGTATGAAAAGCTAACTGATAAAGAATCTTAATTAGATATAAAGTCCAAAGAGTTTCTGTAAAACCCTTTATAATCATAAAATTATAGATAGTATCGAAAATGCTGGCAAAACCTACAAAAAGTACAACTGTAGCAAAAACTCGGGCTGTTTTTGTAGAAATATTTTTTCGCGAGAAAAAGCAAAAGCTAACGGCTATTGTAACTATAACGGCAGCAATATCAAACCTTAAGATGTTATACATAAATTACTTCTCCAATAGCTCCAAAAATTGTTCACCAGAAATTGGTTTGGAATAAAAATAGCCTTGCAAAAAGTCACAGCCAACAGAAACCAATTCATCCCGTTGTTCTTCGTTTTCTACACCTTCCGCAACAATTTCCATATCAAGGGCTTTTACCATTTTAATTGAATGCAGCATTATGGTTTTTACTTTTTCATCTAACATTGCGGCCCACACTAAAGTTTTATCTAGCTTGATTGTGTGGAAGGGATATTTTATAAGGCTAGACGCATTGGCAAATCCAGAACCGTAATCATCTAAAGAAAAATTAATGTTTCGCTGAATAAGTTCGTTCATATTTTTCTTAAGAATATCGCTGGAAGCAATTGCGGCGGTTTCGGTTACTTCGAGATTTACATATTTATAATCAATTCCATAAAAATCCATAATGTCTAAAAGCTCTTTGGCAAGATTTTCCTGCATGCATTGAACTACGGAAAGATTGATATGGATGTAATCGATGCCTTTTTCCCAAAGATGATTCTGTTTTATAAACTTGCAGACATTTTTGAAAATAAAAGTGCCTATCTGCAAAATCATTCCGTTTTGTTCCGCCATGGGAATAAACTCTTCTGGGCTTATGGAACGATAAAGTGGATTTGAAAAACGAATGAGAGCTTCTGCTGTGGTAAAGCGTTGTTCTTTCCAAGAAAAAACTGGCTGGTAGAAAACTGTAAAAGCATTGTTGGATATTGCTTCGACCAATGCATTGCGGATGAACTTTTCGTGGTTTTTAATTTCTATGGCATTTTTGTTTACTCGCACACAAGTTCCGGCTTCTGATTCAATTAGCTCGTTGAGAATGCTGTTGGCGGTGTCGAAAAGGTCTTCTGTGTTACTAGCATCTTCTGGGCATAAAAAATAGCATATTCGAACGGAAATTGGGATTTTGTATCGTTCGGTGCGGATTGGTTCAGAAAAAGCAAGCTTAATTTGTGAGGTAAAATGTTCAATTTGGTGTGTGCTGTTTCCTGGTAGAATTACGATAAATCGGCTGGAAGAAATTTTAAAAATGCTTTTTGGATTGGTGATGCAAGATAAAATTGACGAAATCTTTCTGAGCAATTCTTTTTTATTTTCAAGACCAATTGTTTCGTTTAGGTGTTTTAAGCCTATCACCTGAAAAACGACTACGGAAAAAGGTGTTTTTTTGTTAAAGGCTTCTTTTAATACCATTTGAGCGGCTAAGCGATTAAAAAAGTTGGTTTCTTTATCTTTATAATTGGCGGGATTATCTATGGAAAGATAAATCAGCAGACAATTGATGGAAGAAACAAAGCAGAACAAAACACAGCCTTTTATTAAAACCTGTATCACAAAGCACATAAGATTGGTGATAAAATAAAAAACCACGGTATGCTTTTGAGCTTTTGACAATTGGTACTTAGGTTGATAAGCGGAAATTAACGCAAAAAACTCGTAGAAAAAACCAAGGGCGAACAGGAAATAATAAAAAGGTCCATGGCAATAATTAGTATCTGCATCAAAATAAAAGCACTGACCTGTAATTGGCGAAAAAAGAATTAAAACAAATGAAAACAAAAACGGCAGGCTTATTAGTTTGCGAAGATTTTTTAATTTTTTTGTATCATCCTTGTTTCCCGAAAGTAAACAATAGCAAAAAGCCGGTGGTATAGCCGAAAAACCTGTGTAATAAATGACAAGAAATACATAAGAAATTGCGTTTGGTATAACACCTGGATGATGAATTAAAAAGTAAACATAAGAATCTAAAATACTGGTAAATAGAACAATAAAAGCCAGAACTGTAAATGATTTTGAGCTTTTTGTATTCAGAGTCTTTTTTGTATAAAAATTGAAAATCACTGCCAGAACTGTAACAATAGCAGCAATATCATATTCATAAACGAAATTCATTATTCTATATTTTACATCATAACTCGCAAAATAGAAACAAAATACAAGGCGGGAGTTTATTGGGAATTAAAGATTGAGGATTGTGAATTAAGAATTGAAAGTTGTGGAAACGAAATTATGGTGTAAATCACAGATGGTAATGTAACCCCAAAAAAACTATAATGTTTTATTATTAAAAAGATTAGGTGGCGTTATAAAAATACATCAGTGTTTTTTTATCACTCAAGTTTGCAAATTCATTACATTCACAAACTTGAATACAACGCTTCCGTACGCCGCCGCTAACACGGAGGTTTTATAGGAGATGCTTTATGAAAAAAATGAAAATTTGTGCTTCTGTTTGTTTGATTTCACTTTTTGGAAGTTTATTTGCAGCGCCAAAAAAAGTTCTGGAATTAGAACCAGTTGTTATTGATTTACCTTCAAAAACAACTGCTGAATTTACTTATGCTATTGACCCAAGAGTTGAAATTGTCTCTATTTTGTGCCGTCTTGCAGAATTTCAGGAATTTTCGCTGAATTATCAAGGTGAAAACGAATTTCTTTCCCAAATAGACACTCTTTTTGAAAAATATAAAAATCATAAACTTGTAAAAACATTAAAGTCGTACAAGAAACAAGGGATTTCTGGTAGTGCGTTTTTAAATCTTGCCTATCACATTAACCCAGATTTTAGCGGAACAACCGTACCAATGAATCCTTATCCAAAAGATTTGAACCCAGAATTAAAAAAACTTAGCCCAAAACAATTGAACAAACTTGTTACACAGATTCACGATTTTGTAATTGAATCTAAGTTTTCAAGAATATGTACTTTGAATCAAGCTACTTATCAGGCAGATTTGGGATGGATAGTTGAAGATTATGATAAACTGAATATCCATAGTTGGGGAAAAAATTTTTTTAATAATCCAAATGTAAAAGATGTTACAGTTACAATTTCTCGTATTTGCTGCGGTTATTATTTTTACGATTATGCCACCGGAAAAAACGGCCCTCGAAATTATTATTTGACAATTTCTCCTGGAACGAACTATTTAAACTTTATACAAATGTATTCACTTCTTTATACACAAGATTATGCTTCTAGAAACTGGGATAAAGTAAAAGACAATTACATTAGCTACATAAAGGATTTCAACAAAAAACTCTATCCAGACCGAGAAAAAGAAATTGACAATCAGGAAGTATACGATTCAAGTCTCGCTAGTACCATAAGTCTATACACCCTTATTGCTTTTTGCCAATACAAAATCCAAAACCAAACCGAAGAAACCATAAAAAAATATGGTGATTTTGCTCAGATTTACGATTCCATTGTTCAGATTTTCGAAAAAAGTTATGGCAAAGAGGCAAGCAAAGCCATTGAGCTTTTGGAAAATTATTCTGCCAACCGCCAAAAATATGTAAACCTTTTGTCTTACGAAAATGAAATCAACGCTTTTGTAAACTCATTAGGAAACTAAAACTCATAATAATTCAAGTTGTGCAAATCCAGCTAGTGCCAAACTCTCGAATTAAGTTTCGAATCAAGTTTCAAATTAAGTTTCGAATCAACTCTCGAATTACACTACTGACCACAACTTGAATTAACCATAGGAATCATCATGAAAAAAAATGCCTTTACCCTTTTTTGCCTTACTGCAACTCTTTTTTTAAGCGCCTGTGCTTCCACAAAATTAGGCCCCGATGAAGAATTAGTAGAATACAAAAAAATTGACTACACTTCCGAACAAAAAAAAGAACTTACAATTCAAGAACTGCGCGAAGATTGCGACATGCTAAAATATCTTGTTTACAATTCATACGCTGGAATTGACGAAGCCATAGCAAATGGATTTAATTTGGACGAAACCATCGAAGAAATCTACACAAAAAGCCTTCAAAAAAAGCAGCCTGTTTCAGAAAAAATCCAAACCCAAGATTTTATAACAATTACCGCCACCACTTTTTCCAAAAAATTGCAGAACACCGATCAGCATATTTATATTGGCAATTCCTTAAAAAACCCAAAAACCCTTTATTTTTCCGATGTTTTTTTTGCGCCAACCAACGCCCCATCATCAGAAAACCCATTGGAAAACACTCCATTAGCAGAAACCACTTTTATAGTAAAAAAATGCGGCGAAGAATCCCAGCAGCTTGGAATCCACAAAGGAATGCAATACACAGGTCCAGAAACCAATCTTTTTGAAGTTCTTACCGACGAAGGAAAACTTTACCGATACGGTGTAATGACCAACAAAAGGATAAAAAAAGCCCTAATTTTTGTAGACAATCAGGAAATCTCCGTTGCAGTCAAAAATGATGAGCCAATTCCCACAAAAGAATCTTGGTCAGGCATAAAAACCACCGACACAACCTTGTACATTTCTCTTGGCGATTGTTCTCAGGCAACCGGAATTACCGACAGATCCATGTTCAGCGAATATTTTTGGACAGACTATCTTTCAAAAATCTCAGAAAACACAAAAGGCAAAAAGAACATTATTTTTGACCTAAGAAGTAACCACGGAGGCTACAGAGAGTTTCCCGCAAAAATGCTCAGGGCCGCCTATTATTACAATAATACCGACCCACAATTAAGCAAAGACATCGAAGCACTGATGATAAATATAACCGGCGAAAATTGTGTTCGTTTGGTTTCACCCGTGACAGAGTTTGGCTCCAAAGAATACACAGAAAAATATTCAAAGATTTTGTTTGAACGCTACACCCCGGAACTACAGGCTTTTTATAAAAATTATTGGAAGCATATAAAAAGTCGTCCCGTACGAACTCACATCAGTTTGCAGGAGTTTGCCACAAGCCTCGAAACCCTACCAAAGCCCGATTTTCAAGGCGACATTTATATTTTGCTGAACCAAGGAAGTGCCTCTGCTGCCGAATTTGGTACACTCATGGCCTACGAGTTGCAAAATGAAGGCATAAATGTTCACATCGTTGGCGAAAACTCTAATGGTGCATTCAAATATGGAGGCATGACCAACTACAGGCTCCCACATTCCAGCCTTTTTCTTTATATGGGCGTCTTTTTTGGCGAACCTCCACTTATGCAGCAAAATCAAAACTGGCAAGGCGAAGGCAATGGCTTTTTCCCAGATTATTGGGCCACCAACGATACAATTTTGAACACTTTGGAATATTTAACCAAAGATAAACAGCTCAAAACCGTTTTGGCAGGTCTGGACAAAGGTTTGTTATAATAAAAATTAGTTGAAAAAACAGATCATAAGCATTAGGGCGAACTTTATTGTCTATAAAAATCTTAACCACAAAAAGTTCGTCCCAACCACTAACGGTGTTCCGGGCGCCCCTACGGTTGGTACTCACCTTTTAGGTTCGTACCCGCTTCCGCGGCCCTCCATACCTTCGCAAACTGAAAATTACAGTAGAAATAATTTCCAAGGCTTTGGTGTAAAATTACCACCTAAATATCAGAAAAAGGGTTGTTTGAGTGGTAATTTTTAACATTTTCAAAAGTTACAAAATGCCCTCAACTGCCAACATTACCACCTAAATGATGAAAAAATGGCAGTTTAGGTGGTAAATTGTGTTATTTCTACACTTCAAAGCCATCATCACTTCCTTCTCAATTCTTTTAATACCATGCCTGTTGTTTGATGGACTAAAGGATATGGCTCAAAAAATAATCCCAACCGTAATGGCTCAAACTGTAAAGTTAAGTATGATAGTTATGTGTCAGGTCTTCTGCATCTTCATGTATCTAAACCTTGTAACAGGGTCAATAACTAGTAATACAACTTTTGGACTTATTAAATTTGCTCAGGTCATGTTTATTATACTTCTTACAATGGCTCTCTGTACCAACGCTCCTAAGCTGGCAGTGGCATTGTTGCAGGGAAGCCCGCAGTTATCTATGGGTGAATTTGTTGCAGCTGCAGGTGCGGCTATGGGAGCAATGAAAATGACCCAACGAGCTGCCAGTGGTGGACTAAACGCAACAAAAGGTGCTATTGGTGGAAGTACCAGATTTCTGGGAAACAGACTTGGTGATATGGCGGCCATGGCTGCTGGTGCAAAAGCTGCCTCTGCAGTTGCAAATGCTGACGGTTCAAACGGTAAAATGGCAGCGGTAAGAGGTGCTATGTCTGTTCTGGGAGCAAGAACCGGCAACCGAATTAAACAGGGCATACAGAATGCGGCAACCTGGACTGGAAAACGGGGCGGCTTAGGTGGCGGCGGAGCTGGTGGTTCTGGAGGGGGAAAAGGAATTAACAGTTTTACTCATGATGATCCAGGTTATGCAAGAAGTAAGAATACTGATTTATCAAAAGATAATCACTCAATAAACTATGCAGATTCAATCAATGCAAACGGTTCAAAACGAACTACTGGTGAATATATGAAAGACCAGTACGAAGGCGGTATGAATATTGGAGCCAATTCATATTTAAAGGCAGAAAGCCGTAAGTTTGAAAAAGCAATGAAAAAGCAACAGAAAGGTCAGAATCTTACACTTGGACAGAGAGTAGATGATTATATCAATTCTCATCCAGGTTTACCTGCCAATGTAAAAGATGCACTTAAAAACTCGAATGTACACTATGATTATAGTAGACAAAAACCAGTAGACCTAAGCAATGTAGGAAACAATACACCTAAACAGAATCTGGATTTAGTAAACACTACTGTTTAATTATTGAATGAAAATAAAGAAAATAATTGTTATTAGTGTTGACAAAACAAAATTGACATGAGAGAATGGAAGTGTAAAAAGAATATTTTTGGAGGTGCTTTATGGAAATTACTAAGTGGGAATATAAAAGCATAAGGGTCGCTTCGCCTGATAAAAAAGATGTTGAAGAACTTGAAAAAGCTGGAAAAGAAGGCTGGGAAGTTACTGGAGTTACATCATTTGGTATTGGTATATTAAAACGCCCATGCGGAAAAATTATTGTAGAAGAGCGGGTAAACACCACGGGTGTTGAGATAAAAGAAAATATTGATTTCAATACAGACCAGCTTCAGGCAGATTATAATAACCAGCAGAACAATAATTCTGGCTGGGGTTACTGATTTCTGTTTTAAATCTTTTACAAAGGAAAACTCATTATGGCAGACGAAACAGCAGAACCTGAAAAAAAGAAAAAATATTCAGGATATGGTTATCACGGTGGCGGCCGTCCAAGAAAAGACAAAGAAGCAAGGCGTGTAACTACATCTATATCTGGAACTCCTTCTGAAATAAATCTTTTAAAAGAGCGTGCAGCTCAAGCCGGTAAAACCGTCAGCAGATATGTGCTGGATGATTTGGAATAAGGAAATATTTATTTCTGGAAAGAACTCTTTTTTCTCATCTATTGCACTGTCATATCTTTTTGCAGTTGTTCAGAATCTGGTATTTAATTAGCGCAACCTTGCGCTAATTAAATGAGTACCAAACTCCAAAGTACATTTACTGACTACCAAAGTACACGGGCTTAATTTTTTATACTTCATGTACTTTTGTTTACCATCCTTTACCCATACTTTTGAAATGGTCAATTAAAATTGAGTTAAAACGAATAGATATTTGCTCTTTTCGAGCTTTGAAATATTCTGGATGCATAGGTTCAAAGTCAGAAAAATCCGTAATTTCAGGAATTGAATTAGCTTCACAAAGAACTAAAAATTTTTCTAAGGCAAATGGATTCTATAGCTCTTTTTTGAAGGCGATTCTTTCAGTAGTGAAGAAGAACTTCTTGAACTTAAGAAAAAAAGCCTAGAAGACAATTTTGATTATGTTTTTGAAAGAGTCAAAAATAATAAGAAACTGATTTATGAACCAGGAATAATTTATTAAACATTGCCGCTAAAAAGTCCGAGCTTTGTTGTTTCGCAATACACTCATTGAGTTTGCCAAAATGTCCTTTAACACTATATATGGTGGTTTCGAGAACCTCAACCACCGCTAAACTTACTTATAGGATAGCCACGAGCTGTTCTTTCGTAAAACCTAAACAACAGTCACGACGGACTGTTGTTTTTAACGGTTTTGCTATTT
>JAKSTL010000039.1 GCA_024402595.1 Treponema sp.
CGTCTGCCAGAACCGCTCACTAGTTCGCTAGACGCTGAGCACTGCATGGAAACTACCAAACAGCACTCAGAGCCTTTCTGTCATCCGCCCTCTTCCTTCGCATTTTTTTAATGCATTGGGAAATTAAAAACTGTTTTTACAGGCAATCTACAAAAAATCAATTCTTAATTCCTAATTCTCAATTCCTAATTCTCAATTCCCAACTCTCAATTCTTAATTCTTAATTCCTAATTCCGCATTCCGAATTCTTAATTCTCAATTCTTAATTCCTAATTCCAATTCCCCATTGCCAAGTTCCAAAGTTTTTTATAAATTAAAATCTATTATGGAAGAAAAAATTAGGCAGCAGTTTAGATTTACTGGAAGAGTTCAAGGTGTCGGTTTTAGGTATACAGCAAAATATGCGGCTGAATCTCTTGGTGTAACTGGGTGGGTTTTTAACGACTACGACGATTCTGTTTTAATGGAAGCACAAGGCACTTTAAGTCAGATAAATCAGGTGATAGAAAAACTGGAAAAAGGGATTTTTATTGAAATAGATAACATTGAACGAAAGAATCTTCCTCTTATAAAAAGCGAACATTATTTCGAAATAAAATAAAAATGGGCAGCCTAATAAGTAAGAGTGTCACAAAGTCCGCTCTAAGCATATTAAACTGCCCTTTTACAGTATATATTCTGTTTATAAAAGCTTATTTATACAAATCCTGGAACATTACCAAAACTTTATCAGGACAAGCAGATACACACAAATTACAAGAAACACATTTTTCGTAATTTATTACAGGTAATCCACCGCTAACATCAATAGCCTGTTCAGGACACTTTCTTGCACACATTCCGCACTTAAAACATCCGCTTGCACAATCTTTTTTAATCTGAGGTTTATTATCAGATTTTGTTGAACAACGAGCTACAGGACCCTTTGTATCAAGATTCATAATATGGAACAAATGTTTTGGACATGCTTTTGCACATTTTCCACAAGCAACACACAAAGATGAATCAATTTTTGGAAGTCCATCTTCACCCATTGTTGCGGCTCCAAATGGACAAGCCTTTACACAATCTCCCAAGCCAATACAACCAAAAGCACATTTTTTTGTACCATTCATTGTAAGTTGAGCTGCGGCACAAGTTTGAATACCTACATAGTCGGCTTTAGGCTGAGCACATTCTTTTGTACCATTACAAGCAAGGAATGCAACCTTTGGTTTTACTTCAACACCAGCTTTTCCCAAGATTTCTGCAATTGAAGTTGCACAACTAGAACCACCAGCAACACATCCGTCAGTAGGAGCTTCATCTTTTACAACCGCACCAGCAAAAGCATCACAACCTGCAAAACCACAACCACCGCAGTTTGCTCCAGACAAAGCATCTCTTACCTTCTGAACCTTAGGATCTGTATCAACATGGAAAATCTTTTTAAATAATCCAAGAAGAACACCCAATAAAAAAGCAATAACAATTGCAACAATAATTGTATATATAATTGTATTCATTATTTAATAATCCCCTTAAAGCCTAAGAATGCAAGACTTAAAATACCTGCAATTACATACAAAATTGGAGTTCCTTTAAAAGCATTTGGTATTTTTGCAATCTTCATGCGACTTCTAACGCCACTCATAATTACCATACTCATCAAAAAGCCCATTGCTGTTCCAAATGCATAAACAAGACTCTGACCATAAGTATAGTTTTTAGAAATACAGTTGATTGTAATTCCCAAAACAGCACAGTTTGTTGTAATCAAAGCCAAATAAACGCCCATAGAATTGTAAAGCCCAGGAGACATTTTCTTTAAGAAGAACTCAACTAACTGAACTAAAGATGCAATAACCAAAATAAAGAACAAAGTCTGAAGGAATTCCAATCCAAGAGGAACCATTACAAATTTATACAAAGGCCATGTAACAGCAGTAGCAAGCATAATAACAAAAGTTGTTGCCAAGCCCATACCAGTTGCCTTTTCTGTTTCTGATGTCATTCCTATAAAAGGACAAATTGCTAAATACTGAATAAAAACAACATTATCAACTAAAGCTGCCTTTACAAACAAAGATAAAGCATCAAGCATTTTCTTCCTCCTTGCTAGATTTTTCTGTTGAAGCTGTTGCTGTTACTTCCGAAGCAGCCTCTTTTTTAATTTTTGCTTCTTTTGCAAGCTTTGCAGCCTTTGCCTGTTTTGCACCCTGAACAATTGCCGCTAAAAATCCAAATACAAGAAAGCCGCCTGGTGCAGAATTAAAAAGCCCAATTCTAAAACTTTCAGGAATAAGTTCAACTTTAAGAGCAGTTCCAGCCATCAAAGTTCCGCCACCTAAAAGTTCACGAACCAAAGAAATCAGCACAAGAACAATTGTATAACCAATGCCCATACCAAGAGAATCAAGAACAGAATCTCCAATAGTATTCTTAGAAGCAAAAGCCTCAACACGACCCATAATAATACAGTTTACAACAATAAGTGGCAGGAAAACCCCCAAAGCATCATACAAAGAAGGCACATAAGCCTGAAGCACCAACTGAACAATTGTTGTAAAAGCCGCAATAATGATGATAAAAATTGGCAATCGAATTGCAGAAGGAATCAACTTTCTGAAAATACTGATAACAATTTCACTCATTAAAAGAACGAATGTCATACTAACACCCATTCCTAATCCATTGAAAATGCTTGTTGTTACACCAAGAGATGAACACAAACCAATATTCAAAACCAAAAGTGGATTTTCACGAATAAATCCATTTGTAAAGATTTTCAATTTTTTATTCATTGTGTGCTCCAAGATAATTAAGCATTACCAAACTACCCTGATTCATCATTTCCGCAATACCATTACTTGTAATAGTAGCTCCAGAAATTGCATCAAAGGTTTCACCTGCAGTAAAAGCAGACTTTGCATTTTTTCCTGTAAACTGACCGTAGAAGGTTTTTCCATTAGGAAGCTTAAAGGTTGAATCATTAGCCTTTAAACCAAATCCTGGAGAATCGGAAAGTTCAAGGATTTGCATTCCTGTAACAGTTCCATCCTTTGTAACACCAAAAATCAATTTACCCTTATCATAAGTTGGTCCAGCAACCTGAACAACAGCACCAATTGTTTTTTCACCCGCTTTTGCAAGATATAAATCGCTAACTGTAATTGTCGAAACAGAAGAACCTTCAAACTGTTCTACTGGAACAAACTCCTGAGCTTCGGCAAAAACTTCCTTCATAGCTTTATTTGCTTTTTCAATCTGATTCTGCTTAATTTTTACGGAAGTAAAATTGTTTACAACTGCAAGAACAGCACAGGAAGCAACAGCATAACAAACCAAAACTAAACCAAGTTTAATCATTCCCCAGAGATTATCCTGAGATTTTGACTTTGCATTTTCAGCCATTATTTGTTACCTCCTTCAATTTTTTCCTGTGTTTTTTCTGCTTTTTTGTTCAACTGATTCTGAACTTTTTTTCCATATCCGTATTTTCTAACAGTAAGATTGTTTAAGAATGGAGCCACAGAGTTCATAATCAAAATACTGAACATTACACCTTCTGGATATCCACCAAACTTTCGAATAAGGAATGTAATTAAACCACAACCAAATCCAAACACAAGTCTTCCAGGCTTTGTAACAGGCGCAGTTGCGTAGTCGGTAACCATAAATGTAGCACCAAACACCAAACCACCAGTCATAAGAGCCATAGCTAAATCTTCACCAGCAATTAAAGAACAAACTGCCACTGTACCAACCATAGCCAAAGGAGCTCGCCAGTCAATAATGTGGCAAATCATAAGAAATGCAAAAGAAATTAAAATCAAAAGGATTGAAACTTCACCAATACAACCTGCACGATTTCCTAAAAAGAACTGCAAATATGTATCAGAATCTGCAACAAAAGTTCCCGCTTTAATCTGACTTAAAGTTGTGGCAGAAGAAATTGCATCCAGATGTGGCATTTTCCAACTAGCACCCATAGCAGCAGGAAAACTAATAAACATAAAAGCACGACCTGTCAGTGCAGGATTAAACACATTGGAACCAATTCCACCAAACATCCCCTTTGCAACAACAATTGCCACAATTCCACCAAGAATTACCATCCAGAATGGAACTGTTGATGGACAAACCAATGCAAGAAGAACACCAGTAACACAAGCAGAAAGGTTAGAAATTGTATTTTTCTGTTTTGTGATTTTCTGGAATAAATATTCAGATAGAACACAAGTTGCCACAGAAACTAAAACCACAGCCAAAGCTCTAAAGCCAAAAACAATTGTTCCCCAAATTACTTCTGGCAGCATAGAAAATAAAACTGCCATCATTATGGTTTTTGTAGACACTGTGAATCTAAAATGTGGACTTGAAGAGATAATCATTTTGTCACTCATTTTGCAGCTCCTTGAGATTCAGTAGATTTACTTGCAGCTTCCTGAGCCGCTTTTTCTGCTTCTGCCTTTTTCTTTGCCAATTCTGCTTTTGTGCGTTCTTCTGCCATTTGCTGTCGAACAACACCTTTGCCCAATCTTATTCGCTGAATTAAACTAACCTTTGCTGGACAAATAAAAGCACAACATCCGCATTCAATACAATCCATCAAACCAAAAGATTTTGCTTTTTCATAATTTCCCGCTTTAAGTTCTCGAACAATTAAAACTGGAGAAAGATGCATTGCACAAGTTGCAACACATTTTCCACAGCTTATACACTGTTCTTCTTCATCGGTGAAGGTTTCTGCCTTTGTAAGGAATGTAACGCCGCTTGTACCTTTTGCAATTGGGAAAGCCGCAGAACACATAGCAAAGCCCATCATTGGACCGCCAGAAATAATTTTTATTGCAGATTCATTTTCAGATTCTTTTAACTTGAAAACTTCTGGCATCAAATCTGTAACCAAAGTTCCAACTGGAACCCGAATATTCACAGGTTTTTCAACAGCGCCACCAGAAATTGTCAAAGAGCGTTCAATAAGTGGCATTCCAAGACGGAAAGCATCGCTAATTGCACAAACTGTTCCAACATTAGAAATAATACATCCTGCATCCGCTGGAAGTTTTGCAGAAGGAATCTCGCGTCCTGTACAAGCAGATACAATGAACTTTTCTGCTCCCTGTGGATATTTAGTTTTTACAAGACAAACCGAAATATCATCTCCATAACCTTTTTTTTTTATTTTTTTTTCCAGTTGAGGTTTGATATATGCCTTGTTATCTTCAAGAGCAATAATTCCCTTTGCACCAACAAGTCTAAGTTCAATTGCAAGTCCATCAATTACTTTTTCTGTCTGTTCCTGCAATGTTCGTTCATCACAAGTAAGATAAGGCTCACACTCTGCGGCATTAAGCAAAACATAATCAATTTCCTTGTCTTTAGGAGGATTAAGTTTTACATGGGCAGGGAAAGAAGCGCCTCCCATTCCAACAATACCAGCATCTTTAATTCGTTTTAATGCATCTTCTGGCTCACAGGCAAATGGATCAAGAGGCTCCATATATGCAGTTGAATCAGAACCATCACTTTCAATAATGATACATGGTACTTCACTATTGCCAGTAACTAAACAATTCTGAATTTTCTTAACTTTTCCAGAAATAGAAGCATGTACTGGACAATTCATAAATTTGTCACCAGTAGCAATAAGTTGACCTTTTGCAACTACATCGCCAACTTTAACAACTGGACTGTTTGGTGCACCACCCATTGTTACTGGAATAGTAACTGTTTTGCTTGTAGGAAAAACAGAAGTAATCGGACATTGATTACTTAATTCCTTCATTTCCTTTGGATGAATTCCACCTTTAAATGTGTGAATTTTCATAAAAGCTCCAGATTCCAAAAAAAAGACGAAAAAGTGCATAAACCCTAGATTCCACCTATTTTTTGGCTTTGTTAAAAATACTTAAAATAACCCATATATTCTAGCATTATTCTTATATAAAAGTTAGATATTATCGGAAAAAAAAATAAAAAAATACTAAGTCTTTATCTGAGTTTTCTGCCATAATTGTAGAGATTTATTCACTCGCAACCATTTTTATGATTTATACTGATAATATGAAAGAGACAGTGAATTGGGCAATTTTAGCCCCTGGTATTATTGCCAACAGTATGGCAACCGCAATGAATGGAGCAAAGACACTCCCAGAAGTTGGTAACAAAGTTAATCTTTACGCAGTTGCAAGCCGCAATCTTGAACGGGCAAAAGATTTTGCAGAAAAATGGCATTTTGAAAAAGCATACGGCACTTACGAAGAACTTTTTGCAGATCCTGAGGTTGATGCAATTTATATCGCAAATCCTCATGCTTTCCACTATGATTCGGTAATGAAAGCACTTAATGCAGGAAAACATATTCTTTGTGAAAAACCAGCCGGCTGTAGTATAAATCAGTTGAATGATATGATAAACCTTGCAAAATCGAAAAATCTTTTTTTCATGGAAGCAATGTGGACAGCTTTTAATCCATGCATAAAATATCTTCAAAAAATTATTGCAGAAGGTGTCATTGGCGAAATTAAGCACATTGAATCTCGCTTTTGTAACCGTATTCCTTATGATCCAAAAAATCGTCTTTGGGCTCCAGAACTGGCTGGTGGCGCACTTTTAGACTTAGGTATTTATAATATTTATTTTGCTTCAATGATAGCAGGCACACAAAATATTACACATCATTCATCAACAGCCCGCTTGTATGATGGAATTGACGCATGGAACAGTGTAACCCTTACTTTTGAAAATGGCATTACAACTTCCTTCCAAAGCGCTTGTGATATGCCAGCAGGAAGCGATTCTCACGATGCCACAATTTTTGGAACAAAAGGCTTTATTTGCGTTGAAAACTTTTTTATGACACAAAAAGCCTGGGTTCACACTTACACAAATCAGTGGGGAAATCAAAACGAAATTACTTCCAATATAGAAGAAAAGTTCCTGTTTAATGGCTATGAATATGAACTTATAGAAGCAACCAACTGCATTCTTGAAGGAAAAACAGAATCTTCAGTTCATACCCATAAAAAATCGCAGGAATTATGCAAAACTATGGATATGCTAAGAAAAGATTGGAATATGAAATATCCTTGGGAAAACTAGCACTCTTTTATTTGCTATATGCATTATAAAGGTCCTCTAATTTTGGTCTGCAACTGATAAATATTTTTCCCAGCTGTGGATCAAAATGAGTTCCCAAAGAATCTTCAATTATACTAAATGCTTTATCATAAGACAGATTATCTTTATAGCAGCGTTTACTAACCAAAGCGTCAAAAACATCTGCAAGAGCCATAATTCTTGCTTCCAAAGGAATCTGTTCACCGCTGATTTTTTCTGGATATCCGCTTCCATCCCATTTTTCGTGATGATAATGAGCAACATTTATCGCAATCTGTTTAAATTGCAAATCATCAACTTCGCTTAGAACATTCTCAACAATCCTTGCACCTTCTGCAGAATGTTTTTGCATAATCAAATATTCTTCGTCCGTAAACCGACCAGGCTTTCTTAAAATTGCATCATCAACGGCAATTTTTCCTAAATCGTGCATTGGAGCGGCTTTTATTACAGAATTACAAAAATGTTCACCCAAACAACCATATTCAGCATGATTTCTAAGTTCGTCCATAAAAATCTTTACGCAATCACTGGTTCTATAAATGTGCCCGCCCGTACTGTTATCACGGCTTTCTACCATAACCGCCATTCCCTTTATAACAGAATCTTGAATTGCAAAGATTTTCTTAGTCTTCAAATCCAGACTTTTCGCCATTTCATTAAAATTGTCAGCGAGTTCACCAAAATCATCACAGCTTACTACATCAACTTTTTGGTCATATTCAGAGTTCTTAATCATTTCTGTTGCATTTCGCAATTTATTCAGTGGATTCGAAAAATAATTTGAAAAAGTAAGAACAATCACAAGTCCAAAAACAAAAATTACAGAAAGAACAAAATAAACACTGCCATCAACTTTAAAATTATAATTAAAGCTTAGATTATAAATTGTAGAAGTCAGATAAAAAATTGGGAAAATATTTACCGACACATAAAAAAACAAAAACAAGATTCTGGTAGAAAGCTTTATGGCACCTTTTTCCTTTGTCAAATATCCTTCAGGGAAATACTTTGGAAGAATAAGCTTTCTATGAATTGCATCAAGACACAAAAAAGTAAAAGTTGAAATAAAAAGACATTCCTGACTAATGTTCAAAAATGACGAAAGCAAAATATTAGAAATCGAAGCATTAGTTCTTTGCTTAAAAAAAAGTACAAAGAAGAACTCCATCAAAAAAGAAAGCCACCAGCCCAAACTGGCAATCAAAGAATAAACCAGCGGAAGATTTATTATTCGTCGTTTAACCTGTTCTTCCTTAAAAACCGTAACATATATAACACAAAATACAATTGGGACAATAAATGCAAAAATTGATACAAAATTAATGAACCGAGTATATTCATCCATAAAAAGAAGCCATTGAGAAAACTCTTCCGTATGTCGGACTGGCATTTTACCGGTTGTTGGTATTAAAAATCCAAAGTAATTTACAACAGATACGATTATTCCATAAATTAATCCCAAACGACCTAAAAGGATTTCCAATGTTTTTTTATCTCTTCTTTTCATAATCTACATTTTATAACACTTATTTTGTTTTTGATATAATGTTATTTACCTCTATAACAGCCTGCTCCACAAGTTTTCCCATGGATAAATCTCCAACGCCTACAATAATGCTGCTGCAATTATTAAATGGAATTAAGATTTTCTGAGCCTGACTTTGAGAAACTGCCAAAGCCATTGCAGGTGTAACTTCTCCAAGCAAAGAATCTGCTATAATGATTCCAATTGGTCCTATAATTAAATCTGCACTTCGGGTATTTACAAGCACTGCATTTTCTCCAGTTGCGGCAAAATCGGCACCCGCTTTTAACATTGCTGATGTTGCAACTGTATTTGTTCCAACCGCAGTAATTATTTGTTCCGGAAAACTATTTTTTATAGCTCCCACCAGTTGTTTTCCCAAACCGCCGCCTTGTGCATCAATAACTAAAATATTCATAAAAACCTCAAAAGTGTTAATTACATTGATTATACCATCAAACCTTTCAAACTAGAATACTTGTGCTATAATTACCAGCGGACAGTATGAACTTACAACCGTAATCACTTTAAAAAGAATACGATCAAAGGGGAATAAAATGCAAAATACAAAGTTTAAACTAGCCCTAATCCAGATGAAAGGTGCACCTTCTAATGAAGAAAACATTAATAATGCAATAGATAAAATTAAAGAAGCCGCAGACAAAGGTGCACAGATTGTTGTTTTGCCAGAAATGTTCAGTTGTCCGTATAAAGCTTCTAATTTCCCTATTTTTGCTCAAAAAGATGGTGAAGCAAACTGGACATTACTTTCGCAAGCTGCCGCAAAAAATAATATTTACCTTGTAGCAGGTTCCATGCCCGAACTAGATCTGGAAAATGGCATTAAGAAGATTTATAACACATCTTATGTTTTTGACAAAAACGGTAAACAAATAGCCAAACACAGAAAAATGCATCTTTTTGATTGTGATATTCCAGGTAATGCAAACTTTCATGAAAGCGATACTTTATCAGCAGGAAACAAGGTTACCGTATTTGAAACCGAGTTTGGAACTATTGGACTAATGATATGCTTTGATATTCGTTTTCCAGAACTTTCTCGGCTTATGATTGACCGTGGTGCCAAGCTGATATTTGTTCCAGGTGCCTTTAATATGACCTGCGCATTGTCCATTTTTACAAGCAGGACAAGAATAACATGCACTTGAACATCCAACTTTTTCTGCCTGTTTTTTATGTTTTTTAAGTCTTGCAATTACAAAAACTACATAAGTGATTAAAAATAAAGAAATAATAATTGTTGCAAACATAAATACCTCCCGTTCTCTAAAAAGACTTTTTCAAATATTTATTGGGACTTAATCCATGGCGTCTATTTTTGCATAAGGATTTTTTCTGAATAATAAGAACAGGATTACAGCAAGAAATATAAAGGCAAAAATTGTTCCCACGCCAAAAACGCCATGAGCAAAAAGCATTCCCAACTGATAGATTATTAAAGTTACTACATAAGCAAACACATTTTGAAAAACAATTGCAAACCAGAACCATTTTTTATTTTTTAATTCATTTGCCATTGCAGAAATTGCTGCCAGACAAGGAGAATCCAAAAGATTGAACATAAGAAAAGAAAAAGCTGCTATTCCAGTAGGGAACATTACACCAATTGCAGAAGCCACTGAAGGAACTGCCTGTTCATCTGCAATCAATTCTTCTGAAACATTGGCAAGAACACCCAAGGTAGAAACAATTCCCTCTTTTGCAGAAAAACCTGCAATAGTCGAAGCAACACACTGCCATCCACCATTTTCTCCACCCCAGCCAAGCGGAATAAAAATATAACGAAGAATATTTCCAATCATTCCCAAAATACAATGATTAGAATCTGTAACCATGGTAAATGAACCGTTTTCTATACCGTAAGAAGCTAAAAACCACATCACAAGACAAGCCAAAAACAAAACAGTTCCAGCCTTTTTTATAAACGACCAGGTTCGTTCCCAAGAATGAATAAAAACCGATTTTAGTTGTGGCAAATGATATTGTGGTAATTCCATAATGAATGGAGCTGCAGGCCCGTGAAAAGGTTTAGTCTTTTTCAAAATTACTGCGGCAATTACGACAGAAGCAATTCCAATTGCATACATCAAAGGTGCTACCCAAGTTGCTGAACCAGCACCAAGTTTTTCTGCAAGAATGGCAGAGAACATAGCAATTACCGGAAGCTTTGCACCACAAGGAATCCAAGTTGTAGTCATAATAGTCATTCGTCGGTCATTTTCGTTTTCGATTGTACGAGATGACATAATTCCAGGAACTCCACAACCAGTTCCAACCAATAAAGGAATAAAGGATTTTCCAGATAAACCAAACTTGCGGAAGATTCTGTCCATTACAAATGCAATTCTAACCATATAACCGCAATCTTCCACGATAGAAAGCATTACAAATAAAATAAACATTTGTGGAACAAAGCCTAAAACCGCACCAAGGCCTCCAACTATTCCGTTAACAACGCAGTCAATTAATACTGGATGTGCTCCAATTCTGTTCATCCAATTCTGGAGATTTCCCTGCAAAAGTTCTCCAATCAGAACATTATTTGTCCAATCTGTTATAAAAGAACCCACCGTTGTTACTGCAACCCAATAAATAAAACCCATTACCGCTAAAAATATTGGAATACCAAGCCATCGGTTGGTAACAATTCTATCTACTTTATCTGAATAGGAAAGTTTATTTTTAGGTTTTTTAACAACATCCTGAAGTAAATCTATAATAAAATTGTATCTTTCATTGGTAAAAACAGATTCTATATCGTCTTTTTTAAGTTCTTCCAACTTTAGAGATAAAGATTCACATTTTGCTCTTAATTCTTCACTTAAAGAGATTTCCTCCATTACCTTTGAATCTCTTTCAAGAAGTTTTATAGCTGTCCATCGACGAAGATGATTTTTAACAGTTTCTGGAAGTTCCTCCATAACCAAAGAAATAATTTCTTCTACTTCTTTTGAAAAACATGCAGAAGGAACATATAAGTCTTTTTTCCCAGCTTCTTCTGCGGCTTTTGTAACTTCAATTACACCCTTGTTACACAAAGCAATGGTTTCTACCACTTTACAGCCCAATCTTTCTGACAACTTTTGAATGTCAACTTCTCCACCAGATTTGCGTAAAGAATCCATCATATTTAAGGCTATAACTACAGGCTTTCCCAATTCTAGAATCTGAGTTGTAAGATATAAGTTTCTTTCTATATTAGTTGCATCTATGATATTTATAACGGCGGCAGGTTCGTCACTTTTTAAATAATCTCGAGTAACGATTTCTTCTTTTGTGTAAGGAGAAAGAGAATATACACCCGGCAAATCTGTTACAACTAAATCTTTATTGGCTTTTGTTTTTCCTTCTTTATATTCAACTGTAACACCTGGCCAGTTTCCTACATACTGATTTGCTCCTGTAAGAGCGTTAAACATTGTAGTTTTTCCACAATTTGGATTTCCCGCCAATGCAATTTTCATAATCTTTCCACTTCCACGCACTTGTTAGCAATAACTAACCATTACACCCAAAAAAAGGGCCTTTCTAAAAAGTATTTGTCATTCTAAAGTTCAGGATGACAGTATAATACAAACTTATTAGTCAGCCTCATTTTGTTTGATAAACCGAATTATTGTTTTAAACAACAATTTTGGCAGCCATAGCTTTGTTCAATGCAATTCTGGAATCTTTTACCCGTACAATAAGATTGCCAGAAATATCGTTTATAATAGAAATTGAAGAACCTGCATGAAAGCCCAGTTCATTTAAATGCTGTCGAACTTCAGGTTTTCCGCCAACTTTTCTAATTGTGAATGTTTCACCAAAGTTACAAACTGATAATGGCATTACTCAAACTCCTGTTAGATGAGGTTAACAACATATTAGGTTAAACTAACAAACTGGTCAAGAGGGAAAATGATTTTTTTATGCACAAGTTTGGACAAAGGATACGCAGTGCGGCGAAGCCGTTCCGGAGCGTAAGCGGAGGAATGAAGCGAATAGCGGAACACGGAGTAGCCTGGTTTTTGCAAAGCAAAAATGGCCCCAGAAAAACAGCACAAATAATATTTTTACCATTACTTGTGCCATTTTTATAAAAAAGACTTTACTCTGAGAAAACACCCATCTCCAAAATCTTTTTGTTGCGATATTTTACAAGAATTGAAGGAGATTTTTTCATCAATTTTTCCAGGTCATCTTTTATTTGCTTTTTAATTGCTTCTGCCGCCATTTTTGGATTGTTTTGAGCACCACCTTCTGGTTCCTTGATAATGCCATTTACAACTTTCATGCCAAGAATATCTTTTGCGGTAATTTTTAGCATAACGGCTGCATCTTTTGCACGAGCTGAATCTCTAAGCAAAATTGAAGCACAACCTTCTGGGGAAATAACAGAATAAATTGCATTTTCCAGCATATAAATCTTGTCGCCAACACCAATTCCCAGTGCCCCACCAGAACCACCTTCTCCAATAACAATACAAATGATTGGAGTTTTTAACTGACTGAACTCTCGCAAATTGACTGCAATTGCTTCGCCAATACCACGCTCTTCGGAACCAAGGCCTGGATATGCGCCCTGTGTATCTATGAATGTAATAATTGGACGACCAAACTTTTCTGCCTGTTTTGCAAGACGAAGAGCTTTTCTGTAACCTTCGGGGTTTGCCATTCCACCATTGCGGTCGATGGTTTCTTTAAGATTACGACCTTTCATATTTCCAATTACGGTAACTGGAATGCCGTCCAAAAATCCAATTCCACCAACCATAGCAGAATCGTCAGAATAATAACGGTCGCCGTGGAGTTCAACAAAATCGTCTATAATAAGATGAATGTAATCCAAGGTTCGTGGACGGTCTGCATGGCGGGCAAGTTCAACCTTTTCCCAAACTTTTGCGGTAGAAGCGGCATTATCTTCCAGTTTTTTTGTGATGGTTGCTATTTCGTGGGTTAAATCTATGCCATGGTCTTTTGCAATTTCCTGCAATTGAGTTAGAATCTGCTCATCTGTCAGACTATATGTTTTCATTTGCTTATCCTTTTAATTTGATATTGTGAAGTTTAATCATTTTTGACCAGAAAGCTCTTTGTTCTGCACGAGGAACTATACAATCTACAAAGCCCTTTTGAAGCTGGAACTCTGCTTTTTGAAAACCTTCTGGTAATTTTTGTTTGATTGTTCCTTCTATAACACGAGGTCCTGCAAATCCAATTAATGCTTTTGGTTCTGCGCAGATTAAATCTCCAAGCATGGCAAAACTGGCTGTAACACCACCTGTTGTAGGATCACAAAGCATTACAAAATATGGAATGCCTGCTACATCAAGACAAGCGGCGGCACTTGAAGTTTTTGCCATCTGCATTAAGGAATAAATACCTTCTTGCATACGGGCGCCACCTGATGTTGCATAAATGATTACTGGTGTTTTTTCTTCCACACCTTTCATCATTAGTCGTGTAATTTTTTCTCCAACTACAGAGCCCATAGAACCGCCCATAAAATCAAAGGACATAATTCCCAGCATAACTGATTGATTTTCAATTTTGCAGCGACCTGTAATAACCGCTTCATTCAAATTAGTTTTTTCCTGAGCGGCATTTAATTTTTCTTCATAACCTTCCATAGAAATGGGATTATTTGATTTTAGATTCTGATTAAACTCTTCAAACGAACCTTCGTCTGCCAAATATTTAATTCTTTCTTGAGGTGTTATTCTAAGATGATGACCACATTCTGGACAAACCATCAGGTTTTTTCTAAAAACATCATCGTCGTGATTTACTTTACAATGAGGGCATTCCATACAAATCTCCTGTTTTAATTTTGTCCGTATAATTCCTGGTAAAGGGAAGTTCCAAAGTTACCAGAAATGAATTGTTTTGTTTTTAAGATTTCCAACTGCTGCTCCCGATTTGTCTGTACGCCTTCGAGCTGAAGTTCTTCCAAACAACGAATAAGTCGTTTACGGGCCAATTCTCGGTCGTAATCATAAACAATAAGTTTTGCCAGCATGGAATCGTAATGTGGAACAACTGTATATCCCTGATACAAAAAACTGTCAAAACGAACTCCTGGACCAGAAGGTATTTCCAAACGAGTTATTTTTCCAGGCATACGGGCATTTATTCTAGCTTCAATAGCCCAGCCCTTTATTTGAACTTCTTGAGGATTTACGGTCAGTTTATTTTCTGTACAAGCAAGAATCTGTTCACGAATAATATCTATTCCACTGACAAACTCTGAAACCGGATGTTCAACCTGAATGCGGGCGTTTACTTCCATAAAATAAAAATCTTTTCCTGTTACAAGGAACTCAATTGTGCCCGCTCCACGATATTTTAATCCAGAAAAAAGCTGCTGTGCTCCCTTATACATTTTCTCACGCATTTCTGCCGATACCGCAGGAGAAGGACTTTCTTCCAAAAGCTTTTGATGATTTTTCTGCACTGAACAGTCTCGCTCACCAAGAATACAAACTGTTCCATTTCCATCTGCTATAACCTGAAGTTCTACATGGCGAGGATTTTCAATGTATTTTTCTATATAAACGGTTTTATCTGCAAAGTTTGCCAGAGCTTCTGAAGATGCAATTTTAAGATTTTCTTCCAAATCTTCTTCTTTCCAGACAATTCGCATTCCTTTGCCACCGCCACCACTAGCCGCTTTAATGATTACAGGAAATCCACACTTTGCGGCAATTTGCTGACCTTTTTCCAGACTATCAATGGCACCATCTGAACCTGGAGTTATTGGAAGTCCATATTTTAATGCAGTAGCTCGGGCTTGAACTTTGTCTCCAAGTAATTCAATTGTTTCTGGTTTTGGACCAATCCATATTAAGCCTGCCTTTTCCACATCTTTGGCAAAAGAAGCATTTTCTGAAAGGAATCCAACTCCCGGATGAATTGCTTCACAACCGGTACGAAGTGCAACTGTTATGATTGCATCATCATTTAAATAACTTTTTGCTGATGGTGGAAGACCAATACAATATGCTTCGTCTGCCAGTTTTACATGAAGATTTTCTTTATCGGCGGTTGAATAAACGGCAACTGTTTTTATTCCCATTTCTTTACAGCAACGGATGATTCGAACTGCAATTTCTCCACGATTTGCAATTAAAAGTTTTTTAATCACTTTAGAGCCCCTACAATTTTTTAATTGCAAACAATGGCTGGTCAAACTCAACCAGCTGACCATTTTCTACAAGCACATCCAGAACTTCAAAATCATAGTCTGCGTTTAGTGTGTTCATCATTTTCATTGCTTCGATTATGCAAACAGGATTATCTTTTTTTATAACTGTGCCTTTTTCTGCATAGGCCGGAGAATCTGGTGAAGGTGAACGGTAAAAAGTTCCTACAATTGGAGATTTTAGAACATCCGTTTTTAATTCTGGTGCTGGAACTGATGTTGGTGTTGAAACTGTTTCCGAAACAACGGCTGCAGATGAATCATCATTTTTTGCACAAAGAGAATCTGCGGCTTCAACAGTTTTTGTTTCTGTTGATGTTTGAACTACAGAATTGGTACAAGCACCTTTTTTTCTAAGAGAAATATGATTACCTGACAGTGTTAAGTCTAAATCGACAATTTCACTGACATTAAACTTATCTATTATCTGGAAAATAAAATCATTTGTCATTTTTATGTCCTTAAAAACTGAAACTTTTGTGTCATCATAAACTTTTAGTTTTTTCTAGCCTTTGAAAACAAATCATATATTAAGCCCCGTTTATGATGCACTTTCAAAAATTAAATTACATCGAACCGTTCAACTTCTTTGTCATAATCAACACCAGGAATATCAAAACCACTGGTAGCAAGAAAATCATGTCTATAACCTTCAAAGTCTCCCAATTCTTTAATATTTTCTGCTGTAACCATTGGCATAATTTTATCTACTTCTGCCTGAACTTTTGGATTCATTTCCCAATCATCAATTCTGATTCGATTTTTTTCATCAACAGGTACTGGGGCGTTTCCATTTTCATTTTTAATATACAAGCGCTCTGCAAAAAGACGATTTATCTGTTCTATACAACCTTCATGCGAGCCCTGCTGCTTCATTACTTTAAACAAAACGGAAAGATACAAAGGAATAATTGGAATAACTGCGCTGGAACGAGTAACAAGACCTTTGTTTACGGACACAAATGCCTGTCCATTTACGCTCTTTAACATAAGTCGCAAAGTTTCGGCTCTGGCTTCCAAATCAACTTTTGCCATACCAATTGTTCCGCTTCTATAAATTGATTGAGAAAGTTCTGGCCCAATATATGAATATGCAACTGTCATACAGCCTTCATTGATTACATCTGCTGCCATCAACTGTTTCATCCAGCGTTCCCAATCTTCTCCACCCATTACTTTTACGGTGTTGGCAATTTCTTCTTCAGTAGCCGCTGGTGCTGTTATTTCTTTCATTTCGCCAGTCATAGTGTCAAAAGTTTTTCCTGTAAAATCCGAACCGATTGGTTTAATTACAGAACGATACATTACTTTTGTGTCTGGGTCTGTACGAACAGGACTTGCAAGAGAATAAACTACTAAGTCGAACTTCATATTATTTTCTTTTGCTTTATTTATGACTTCTGCTTTAATTTCATCAGAGAAGGCATCTCCATCTATTGTGTATGAAAACAAGCCTGCATTTTTTGCTTCTGTATCAAAGGTTAGATTATTGTACCAACCTGGTGTTCCAAACTTCTTTTCGCTGCCTGCTTTTTCAAAAGATACGCCAATTGTTGCGGCATCATAAGCAAAGGCTGCAGTAATACGACTAGCCAAACCATAACCATTTGAACAGCCAAGTACCAGAACATTTTTTATTGGTCTATGATTTCCAGCCAATTTAGCTGCTTTTGCCTTTTGTTGTTTTGTATATTCAATCTGATTCAAAACTGCCTGCTTGCATCCCTGTGGATGTGCATTTAAACAGATATTACTTCTTACCATTGGATTCATAACATTTTCTCCTTTAGCTGTATTTTTATTAGTCTGCTTTTCCAACCAGACACATCCATTCTGCTTCTGCCGCCAGAATATCACCAACAAAAGCCTTGCCTGATTGTTTAATCATTTTTTTTGAAACCCGCAGATTTTTTACTTCTACACGAACTTTATCTCCTGGACGAACCTGATGTCGGAATTTAACCTTATCCACTGTTGCAAGGAAAAACAAGCTTCCCGGTTCAAATACTTTCTGATAACTTAATACTGCTCCACCACATTGTGCCATTGTTTCCACAAGAATTACACCCGGAACTACAGGATATTCTGGAAAATGACCTTTAAAGAAAAACTCATCTTCTGTAAAAATATGTTCACAAACTGAACATTCTTCATCAGCACTAATAATTTCATCGCAGAAAATAAAAGGCTTTCTGTGTGGCAACAAACTTTCTATATCTTTTGTAAGTCCCATTTTTTTCTCCATTCAAAAATCATTTAATCAACAATTTAATTAGTCTGCCAATTTGCGAAGAACAACAACGCCATTATGACCACCAAAGCCTAATGAACCCGACGCTACACAATTCAAACCGTTTTCCGCTTTTTGTGCTTTATTTGGAACATAATCCAAATCGCAACCGTGCTCTACATCTGGATTTTCAAGATTCATTGTTGGCGGATAAATATTGTCTTCCATTGCTTTTACGCAAATTAATGCTTCCAAAGCACCTGCGGCACCAAGACAATGGCCAGTCATACTTTTTGTGGAAGAAACTTTCATTTTGTATGCATGATTTCCTAATGCTTTTTTTAACATTGCAGTTTCTGATGAATCATTTATAAAAGTAGAAGTTCCATGGGCATTGTAATACTGCAAATCTTCTGGTTTAATTTCTGCATCTTCCAAGGCAAGCTGTAAAGCAAGAGCGCCACAATCTCCACTTGGATCTGGGCTTGTAATATGATAAGCATCGGATGTACCACCATAACCTGCGAACTCACAATAGATTTTTGCACCACGAGCTTTTGCGTGTTCATATTCTTCCAAAATAAGGATGGCAGAACCTTCGCCCATTACAAAACCTTCACGATTTTTGTCAAAAGGACGGCTTGCTTTTGTAGGATTGTCGTTATAAGAAGAAGCCAAGGTTTTTAACACAGAAAAAGCTCCAATAGAAAATCCTGTAACGGCACCTTCTGTTCCACCTGCAACACACATATCAACTCGACCACTGCGAATCTGATCTAAAGCCAAACCTAAAGCATCTGTGGAAGAAGCACATGCTGTCTGAAGTGTCCAAGATGGGCCTTTTATTCCGAACAACATGCTTACATTTCCTGCACCTTCATTACCAATTAACATTGGAATTGATAAAGGCGGGATTCTTGAAGGACCAACTTCAAAATATTTCTTCATAGAGGCTTCTGTAACTTCAAAACCACCAATTCCACAACCAAGCACAATGGAAGTTCGCTTTGAATCTATTGTTTCTTTTGATAATCCTGCGTCCTGAATTGCCTGAGCTGATGCAACTGCTGCCAATTGGCAAAAACGAGCCATTTTCCTAGCTTCTTTTTTATCAATCCATTGACCTACATCAAGATTCTTTACTTCACCTGCAATTTTTACAGAAAAATCTGTTGTATCAAAAGCGGTTATTTTATCAATTCCACTACGACCTTCTTTTATTCCCGCCCAGGTTTCTTCTACTGTATTTCCAAGCGGACTAACACATCCCAGTCCTGTTACTACTACTCTTCTTTTCATTTTTTCCTCTTATTTCAATATTCGTTTATCAATATTCGTTTTAACAACCCATTCCACCATCAACACCAAGCACCTGGCCTGTTACATAAGCAGATAAATCGCTGGCAAGAAATAAAGCGGCATTGGCAATTTCTTCGGGAAGACCAACTCGTTTCATTGGAACTTGTTCAATCATAGAATTACGAAGCTGTTCAGGAAGCACATCTGTCATATCTGTTTTTATATAACCTGGTGCAATTGCGTTTACCCGAACACCACGAGAACCAGTTTCTTTTGCAAGACTTTTTGTAAGACCAATCAATCCCGCTTTACTTGCTGCATAGTTGGTCTGTCCCCCCTGTCCGTGTATTCCAACAATACTGGACATATTTATAATTGAACCTATTCTTTTTCTTATCATATCGCCGGCAACAATCTGGCTGGCAACAAAAGCACTGGTAAGGTTTACATTCAAAACCGCATTCCAATCATCCATTTTCATACGGAAACTTAATCCATCTCTAGTAATACCAGCATTGTTCACCAGCACATCCAATCCGCCAGACTGTTCCAAAACCGTTTTTATTGCGGAAGTCCAATCTTCACTGTTTCCAGCGTCTGCATAGAGTTCAACAAATGTTACGCCACATTCCTTTGCAATGGCTTCAAGTTCATCTTTTGCGGCCGAAGGTTTTGTACAAATCCCCCAGACACAAGCCCCTTCACTTAAAAACTTTTTAGCAATTTCTTTACCAATTCCCCGTGAAGAGCCTGTTACTAATGCTTTTTTTCCTGTTAATAACATTTATTTTTCCTCCAAAGTTTCTACTGTATTTACAGCTGAACAAGAAATATTCTCTGCAAATCCGGAATCTCGCCATAAACCGCTTAGAACTGTTCCTGGACCAACTTCCAAAAGCTGCCAATTTTTTCCACAATCAACATCCTTTGAACCAATTATTTGTTCAATTTCTGCTTCTTCGTCTGTCCAATGCACAGGATTTGTAAAATGCATTACAGCAAGCTTTTTTGCTTCTTCGCCAGTTGTAATTTCTTTGCCTGTAACATTTGAAAAAAGTCTTTTTGTAGGATTTGCAAAATTGATTTTATCTAACACAGTTTTAAACTCATCACCTGCAGTCTGCATCAATGGTGAATGAAAAGGACCTGCAACCTTTAGCTTTATAAATCTACGGCAACCAGCTTTGGTACAAAGTTCCTGAGCCTTTTCCAAGCCTTCTGCAGTTCCAGAAATAACTGTCTGTTTTCCACTATTCAAATTAGCACAGAAAGCCACGCCTTTATTTGCAAGTGATTCTATGGCAGAAGCAACCTGTTCTGGTGTTAAACCAATTACTGCTGCCATGCCAGGCTGATTCCCATCTGATGCCACAGCAAGAGCATCACAAGCCTTCTGCATAATCTTTCCGCGCTGAGCAACTAATTTTATTGTATCTTCAAAAGTCAAAACGCCTGCGGTGTAAAGAGCGGAAAACTCACCAAGAGAAAATCCTGCACAAACATCAGCTTCTATATGTTTTGATTTAAGTACATTTACCAAGGCAAGAGAGGCTGTAACAATTGCAAGCTGACTTTTATCGCTTCTTGCCAATTCTGCATCCTCAGTCTCCCATAAATATTTTGAAACAGGTTCACCGGAAATCTTTTCTGCAAGTTTTACTGTTTCCATTGCTTCTGGATATTTATTGCAAACATCAAGCAGCATTCCTTTTTTTTGAGCTCCCTGACCGGGAAACAAGAATACATTTTTCATAATTTATTCCTTTTAATGCTAGAATCTAATAACGGTTCCAGCCCAAGTTAATCCAGCACCAAATGCCGCACTAACAACTGTTGTTCCTTTTTTAATTTTTCCATCCCGCTTCATATCTGCCAAAGTCAATGGAATAGATGCGGAAGAAGTGTTTCCATATTCGCCCATAGTACAAACGAATTTTGAAAAATCAAAACCAAGTCGTTTTGCCGCCGCCGACAAGATTCTTTCGTTAGCCTGATGACATACAAAATAATCAACATCAGCTTCAGAAAGATTTTCTTTTTCCAAAACTAATCGAATTGCATTAGTCATAGCGCCAACTGCAAAATTGTACACAGCGTGACCATCCATTTTCATAAATCCTGTTTCAGAATCTACATAAAGGGCATTTGCACCACTTCCATCAGAGCCAGAAACAAAACAACCAAGTTTTCCTGCCAATTTTTCGTCGGCTTCACTTTCATCTAGTTTTTCAAGAACAACGGCACTTGCGCCATCTCCAAAAAGAATGCAAGTTGAACGATCATTCCAATCGCAAAGCTGAGTAAGGATTTCTGAACCACAAACTACCGCGTATTTCCAGTTGTTCAGTTCCATCATTCCGGCGGCATTGTTCAAGGCATACAAAAATCCGGTACAAGCGGCGGTAATGTCAAAACAAGTGGCATTCACTGCGCCTATTTCTGGTTGAATTACACAGGCAGTTGAAGGAAAACCAGCGTAAGTTGGAGTTGTTGTGGAGCAAATTAAAAGATTTACATCTTCGGGGTTTACGCTTGCTTCCACCAATGCCTGTTTACAAGCAGAAACTCCAAGAGACAAACAGGTTTCTCCATCTCCAGCGATATATCTGGAACCAATTCCCGTATGAGAACGAATCCATTCATCGCTGGTATCAAGATTTTCTGGTAATTCTGAGTTCAAAACTTTTTTCTTTGGAACAGCTTTTCCAAAAGAACGAATTACAATTGCCATTAGTTCAACTGTCCTTTGATATAATTATATGCATCGCCAACTGTTTCAAACTGATTTGCTTCTTCATCCGGAATAGAAACGCCCAATTCTTCTTCAATTGCGTAAATCAATTCATAAGTATCAAGACTATCTGCATCCAAATCATTTCTGAAAGTTGCTTCCATCTTAATTTTTGCTTCATCAGTTCCAAGCTTTGATACAATCAACTCCTTTAATTTGTTGAACAATTCTGTGTCTTCCATTTTTTTCTCCTTACATTTAGTGTAAATCTTTGTATTTTAAAATGACATTTTTACATCTTTTGTCATTCTGTCTTTTTTAAAAGATACACCATCCTTTTTTTTCTGTCAATTGCTTTTGTAAATTTTTTATTCTTGTTATTTATCCGAGAATTTTTGTACTTATGTCGTTTTAAAATATTCTGGGCGAGACTTTTCGTGAAAATTCTATTTTTTCATCCGTATAATTATCCCATCTACCTTACGGCCTTCCGTGGTTCGCTCCCGCTCATCCTCCTCGTCGCAAAGCTCCTGCGGTGGACTAAAGCCACTACACGCCTTCGCAAATCCAATCAATACTTCCCTTGACAACAGCGCCAATTAAACTTAAATTTTACCAAACCTATGTTAGATATTTTTATTTTCACCTTAAATTCTATAATGCCAGTTATTCTTTTAATGCTGTTAGGCTACATTTTAAAAAGAATTAATTTCTTTAATGCGGAATTCTTGAAATTCGGAAACAAAACAGTTTTTTTTATACTGCTTCCAATTCTGCTTTTTAAGAACATAGCCGATATTAACGACATTTCTCAAATAAGAATGGATGTCATTGTTTATGTTCTGATTATAATTGTGGTTCTGGTTTTTATTGGATTTTTGTCTGCTCTGTTGATTGACGATTCTAAACAAAAAGGTGTTATTCACCAATGCATTTTCCGCTCCAATTTTGCGCTTATTGGCGTTCCACTTGCCGAGCTTATGGGTGGCAGCAATGGAGTCGTTATGGCGGCGGTAATATCATTGTTTTCAATTCCAATTTTTAATGTTCTGGCGGTAATTGTTCTTTCTGTGTATAAAGATGGAAAAATCCACCTGAATCCAAAAAAAATATTGCTGGACATTGTAAAAAACCCTCTTATAATCGGCGTTTTATCTGGATTAGTAGTTGCCCTTGTTAAATTTAAGCTTGCAGATTACAACATTCAAAATCCCTTTGGCAAAGTCACATTCATCTACACAATAATTTCATATCTCGCCAGAGCAGCAACTCCCCTTTCCCTTATTGTTCTTGGTGGCCAGTTCGATTTACAAAGAGTTTTTGGCTATAAAAAACAGCTTGTCATTGGGTTGATTGGGCGAAACATAATTGCTCCACTACTGGGTGTTGGTATTGCTGTAATTCTTTCACTCACTGGAAAAGTCAATTTTGGTCCGGATGTTTATGCTGCCATCATCGCCCTTTTTGGAACACCTGTAGCCGTAGCATCCGCAATTATGGCAGAAGCAATGGATAATGATGGACAACTGGCTGGTCAATTAGTGGTTTGGACAAGCCTATTTTCTCTTATCTCCCTGTTTGTTGTAATTTTTATTGTTCGTGCCCTGGGGCTTTTGTAAAACTTCAATAATTTGAAACAAAACCAAATATTTTTGCATTATCACAAATTTCTTTATATTTTACCAAATATCAGATATAATAAGTTTATAGTATTCTTTATTATGTGAGGATATTTATGAGTTTAAGAGAAGATTTTGTATGGGGTTCAGCTACAGCATCTTATCAGATTGAAGGTGCATGGAATGAAGATGGAAAAGGCCCAAATATTTGGGATGAGTTCACTCACCGTCCAGGAAAAATAGAAGACAACTCTACAGGAGATACAGCCTGCGATCATTATCACCGTTATAAAGAAGATGTAAAGTTAATGGCCGACCTTGGAATGAAAGCATATCGTTTTTCTATTTCATGGGCACGCATTCTTCCAGATGGAACTGGCAAAGTTAATCAAAAAGGTCTTCAGTTCTATCAAAATCTTATTGATGAACTTTTAAAATACAATATCACTCCATTCATTACCCTTTATCACTGGGATTTACCTTACGAATTGTATCTTCGCGGAGGATGGCTTAATCCACAAATCTCAGATTGGTATGAAGAATATGTTCAAACAATTGCCACAAATCTCAAGGGTGTAAAAAACTTTATTACATTTAATGAGCCTTCCGTTTTTATGGGCTGCGGATATGCACAAGGTTCCCACGCTCCAGGAATGCAGGTAAGCGACAAAGATTTACTAAAAATTGGACACAACATTCTTCTTTCTCATGGAAAAGCAGTTTCTGTTTTGAGAGAATCAATTCCTGACGCCAACATCGGAATCACACTGGCCACTCAACCTAAGATTCCTCTTGACCCAACTGATGTAGATGGCGCATACAATGCTTATTTTTATGAAGGCATGGGCGGATTTTTCTGGGGCGTAAACTACTGGCTTGATCCAATTGTTTTTGGCAATTATCCAAAAAAACTTGTAGAAGAAGCTGGCAATCTTTTCCCAACTGTTACTGCCGAAGAAATGCAGCTTATCCACCAAAAAATTGATTTTATGGGTTTGAATATTTACGAAGCTCAATATTATGGAGACTATAAACGCACTCCGGGAACTCCTCATACAGAACTTAGCTGGGATGTTTATCCAGAAGCCTTAAAATGGGGAATCATCTTAAATTATAAACGATATAATCTTCCAATTTACATTACCGAAAACGGAATGTCTGCTCACGACTGGGAAAGTCTGGATGGAAAAGTTCATGATCCAAACCGTATTGATTTTCTTACCCGTTATCTAAAAGGTTTGAAAGCTGCCGCAGAACAAAACTGTGATATTCGCGGATATTTCCATTGGTCATTTATGGATAATTTTGAATGGGCAAAAGGTTACAATCCACGCTTTGGCCTAGTTTATGTAGATTATAAGACTCAAAAGCGTATTCCTAAAGATTCTGCCTATTGGTATAAAAACATCATCCAAACAAACGGTGAAACCCTTTAATCTATTGAGAATTATAAACTATGAGTAATAACAAGGAACAAATCTTATCTTATAAATTATTTCTCCAACAGGAATATGCCAATTTCCACATTCCATACGATTCCGAAATGCTTTTTTACAATGCAGTACGAAACGGCGATTTTGAGGAAGTAAAAAAGCATATGCACCCTTTAAACAGTCAGGGAATGGGAAAATTATCTAACAATCCTATTAGAAATATAAAATATCACTTGATTATTACCATAGCAATGATAACTCGATTTTGCATTGAAGGTGGAATGCCATCAGAAACGGCCTATACTTTGAGCGATATTTACATTCAACAGCTTGATAACTGTACTGAAATAGAAGAGCTTATTTCTTTGCATCAAGAAGTTATCTACGATTTTACAGATCGAATGGGAAAAATCCGCAAAAATATAGGTCTTTCACGAGCCGTTATTAAAACTTCAGAATACATTTACAATCACCTTAATGAAAAAATCTCTCTAGATTCAATCTGCAAGGAATTAAGCATAAACAAATCTTATTTATGCGAGTTGTTTAAAAAAGAAACAGGCATTACTATTTTTCAATATGCGACAAAATTAAAAATTGAAGCTGCCGAAAAAATGTTGCTATACACCGAATACACGCCAATTGACATCAGCAATTATTTCGCCTTTTCTTCCCACAGTCATTTTATCAGCACTTTTAAAAAACACACCGGTTTAACACCAAATGAATACCGAAAACTTCATTACCACAAATATCTTGAAAATGATAAATACAAATAATTTGCAAATTAACCACCGTTTTTGACCTCGTGGAGTAACACCTGCAATAATAAAAAAGGCATCCAATCAGATTTCTCCAATCGGATGCCTTGATGTTACATATTTATAATTTTAGTCTTCCGTTCGCTCGTAAATGGAAATAAGCAAGACTTCTGGATTCATTGCCCATGGATGCACAGTTTTCATTTTTGTTTTCTCTTCATTAACATAAAAAGTATCTGAGAAATGATTTG
>JAKSTL010000004.1 GCA_024402595.1 Treponema sp.
GTTGTACACTAGCTCGCACCTTCACAGGTGCGTGAAGTGACACAATTATCTGTGATTCTCTTTTCTATTAGATAACGTCGCACCTTCACAGGTGCGTGAATTGAAACGCCTTATAAAAAAGTATATCACCATATTTTGTTGTCGCACCTTCACAGGTGCGTGAATTGAAACAACTTCTTGTTTAGATTTTTCTCTTTCAGATTTTGTCGCACCTTCACAGGTGCGTGAATTGAAACATCCCGACTGCCATACTCACCACAAGCAAAATATGTCGCACCTTCACAGGTGCGTGAATTGAAACAAGGAAAATGGTACTATAGCAAAAGTCAAGACAGTCGCACCTTCACAGGTGCGTGAATTGAAACTCAGTAAATTTTAAATCATCGTAAATCTCTGGAGTCGCACCTTCACAGGTGCGTGAATTGAAACATCAATTTTGTGTCACTTTTACATTATATTACAGTCGCACCTTCACAGGTGCGTGAATTGAAACTTTGATACACTTTTCACAATCATTCGGATTTGGTGTCGCACCTTCACAGGTGCGTGAATTGAAACTGCGTCGTCTTCGTCTCATTTTTTTTAACCTCCAGTCGCACCTTCACAGGTGCGTGAATTGAAACTGATTGTTGCCATTTGTCACAATTATTATAATGTCGCACCTTCACAGGTGCGTGAATTGAAACTTGAAAGTTTTTTAACATTTCGATAGTGTAGCCGTCGCACCTTCACAGGTGCGTGAATTGAAACCAAATGTTGCTACCAAGATTTAAGAGATTATTTAAGTCGCACCTTCACAGGTGCGTGAATTGAAACCTTTGTCACTGTCTGAGTTATTTGCAAAAATTGTCGCACCTTCACAGGTGCGTGAATTGAAACTTCAAAAGTATAAACAACTTTTGCTTTTTTATCGTCGCACCTTCACAGGTGCGTGAATTGAAACCTACATCCCGAATTATGCCAGTTTATCCAGGTGAGTCGCACCTTCACAGGTGCGTGAATTGAAACTTAGAGAAAGTTGATACTGAGTTATTTGCAAAAATTGTCGCACCTTCACAGGTGCGTGAATTGAAACAGACTACAGATAAATGACCAACCGACACGCCTTTAGTCGCACCTTCACAGGTGCGTGAATTGAAACCGCTACGCTTCAAAAATAACAGAGTTTAACCTAGTCGCACCTTCACAGGTGCGTGAATTGAAACTAGGTACATTTATAGATTTAGGTTTGATTGTGCCGTCGCACCTTCACAGGTGCGTGAATTGAAACATTACCATATTTAATAAAAATGTATCACCCTACGTCGCACCTTCACAGGTGCGTGAATTGAAACACCGATGAAACGAGGTAAAACTTGGCACTTGATGGTCGCACCTTCACAGGTGCGTGAATTGAAACGATTGGTTGGAAACTGTTGAAAAACTGATAAACAAGTCGCACCTTCACAGGTGCGTGAATTGAAAAAGTAAAGAAGAACGCTTGCTTTATGCCTATACATGTCGCACCTTCACAGGTGCGTGAATTGAAACTTCTAATCTCGCTGATTGTATTTCCTGATCTTGTCGCACCTTCACAGATGCGTGAATTGAAACCAGGTGATCCTGATGTACTGAGAAAAAATCTTCTGTCGCACCTTCACAGGTGCGTGAATTGAAACAACGAATATAGGACAATGGATGATTGTGTTGCTGTCGCACCTTCACAGGTGCGTGAATTGAAACGAGTGACCTGCAAGTTTTTGAACCTCTTCTACTGTCGCACCTTCACAGGTGCGTGGGTTTATAATATAGGAAATTGGGCAGTTATTGTCATTAGGGCAGACATCTTTAGTATAATCCCCCCACTATCCCCGTCCGCTTCCCAATTTTTCTAAAGTTTCACCCGTAATTCTGTAGGTATTCCAATCAGTCATCCGTTTTGCACCCATTGAAAGATAAAAATCAATGCTTGGCTGATTCCAATTTAAGCAAGCCCATTCCAAGCGCCCGCAACCTCTTTCCACAGCAATTTGCGCCAATCGTGTAATCAAACCTTTACCGTAACCCTTTCCGCGATATTCAGGAAGCACAAATAAATCTTCAAGATAGATTCCAGCCCTACCTAAAAATGTGGAAAAATTATGAAAGAACAATGCAAAGCCAACTTCCTTTCCATCTTCCATCACAAAAATAACTTCCGCCTTCTTTTTTTCAAAAATCCATTCTTTAAGCAAATCTTCCGTCGCCACCACCTGATCTTCCATTTTTTCATAAACGGCCAACGCTACAATCATATCAAGAATAATTTTTGTGTCTTTTTCTTCTGCAAATCTAATTTCTGGTTTTCTATTCATCATACAAAACATTATAAATCATTTTTCCCTTTTGAGCTTTTTTATCGAAAAAAAATTGTCAATTCACCATTTTGAACCTATATTATAATCACAAAGGATTTATCATGACGAACGGATATTGGGGCTATAATATTAAAGAATGTAAATATGAACAAGTTGAGGAAGAACCATTTTCTCTTTTTCCTACGATTATAGAACCAAAGCAAAAAATTGTGTTCTGCCGCCAATGCCATCGTTGGGAATATATAATCCATTTTAACAAAAACATCCTTACAACCCAATGCGGAAAAAAATATGTTGGTCCCTTTGTGGTAGAAAACGCTCAAATCAATTTTTACTACAAAATCCAAAAAATTAAAGATGCCTACGCCATTAAAATAAAATCTCAAACTGCCTCCCTGCAAAACCGCATTATCACCGAGTCAAATTATTTGCTGGATATAAATAAAAAAGTTTTATACAAAGATGGAAAATCAGTTTTTGAAAATGAAGACATTGGTAATTCAATGTGCAAAGAACTCACCAAAGAAATCCTTGAAGAAATGGGCGAAAATTATAAAAAACTTTTTGGCATAAAACCAACCGTAGCCTCTCAGCTTAGTGGCTTCAATGTAATAATTGGCTACATGCTTTCACCTTTCAATGTTAACTTTTTTACCATCGCCCAACATTGGGGACTAAATCCTTACGACAAAGATTTCGCCAGTCTTTCCTCTGGAGACACTCCCACCGCCGAAAACGAAATGTTTGCCAGCCTTGGAATAAAACCCACCAAAGCCGTTCGTAAAATGTACCAAAAATATCCTCAGTCTGTAATTTGTTATGCAGCCGCCCTAGATTTAGGTTTTTCCGATGTAAATATTCTTCAGCGAACACCCAGCGTACAGTTTTACGCTTTTTTAAAATATTGTATGATTTCTTTTGCAGGAGGATTCATCTCTTATACAACCCGCGAGCATCTTAAATATTTTGTGGAAGATATGCTCCAGCTCACAAATCAAAAAACCGTCTGGAATTCCATAGAGCGAACCCTAAACTATTTTGCCAACGCTAATTCCAAAATCTACAATGTAATAGATGGAATTACCACTTATGGTCGAATCCACCGTCAGCTTACAGAAAACGAAAAACGGGAAATTATGCAGGAAGGTTTTAATGAATATTCCCATAATTATTTGATTAGACGGGCAGAAGTTCTATTTAATGATACACAGTATCACTTTAACCAAGAAAATATTACCTTTGATATAGAACCTTCCTTCCTTGCCCTTGAATACAAAGCCGGTGATGATAAAAAGCGAGTTTTTAATCCTAAAACCAAAACCTTCGATATTGTTGATGTTCAAGATTCAGAAAGATATTGTTTTTATGTTGCAAGAGATTCCGACACTTTAAGAATGATTGGTAGCGCTATGCACAATTGTGTAGGCTGGGGTTATGCTAATTCAGTAAAAAACAGGCATTGTACTATTGTTTACGGAGTTTTCAAGAACCAATATAGGATTTGTATAGAAGTTACTCCCGATTTTACTATCCGCCAGTCTTTAGGCCCTTGTAATCATCCTTTGGTAGATAAAGATTTGGAAGCATACAGAGAATGGTGCATCGAAAAAAATATTAACTTTGTAAAAGCTTTTGCTATTCACACAGCCATATAATCAATTAAGACAATTTTGGAAGATAAATACAAATTAAATTGAAAAACGCAAACAAAAATAGGGGAGCATCCCTCTGCAAAAAACTTTCATTTATATGATATAATAAGTTTAGGGTAAAAAATGAATCTTGATGAATTAAACGAAGAGCAATTAGCCGCAGTTACAACAACTGAAGGTTTTATTCGCGTGGTTGCCGGAGCTGGTTCTGGAAAAACTAGAGCCCTTTCATATCGTTTTGCTTATCTTGTAAACGATTTGGGCGTGTTACCATCCAATATTTTGTGCGTAACCTTCACCAACAAAGCCGCTGCCGAAATGCGAAACCGAATCAGAAAGCTCACTGGCGACAATGATACAGGCTACATTTCTACTTTCCACGGTTTTTGTGTTTCCGTTTTACAGGAAGATTCATCAGAAGTTCAGTATCCAAAAAGCTTTCTTGTGTTAGATAATTCCGACATCGATTCCATGCTGCAGATTATTTACGAAGAACGAGGTCTTACCCTGCGCCAAATGACCTTTTCCAATGCTCGGGATATGATAGAAAATCGAAAGCTTTTTCAGGAACCAGATTACTACGAAGATATGATTCGTATGTCCCTTGATGAAATCCGCATAAAATATCTTAATGCCACCAGAGCTGAAGACATTATTTTTTACGGTTATCTTTATCAGGAAAAAAAGTGCTTTGGCTTAGACTACAACGATCTTCTTAAGTTTGTACTTTATATTTTTAAACAGAACAAAGAAATCCGTCAAAAATGGCAGGAGCGTCTTGAATATATCATGATTGATGAGTTTCAGGATATAGATTTTATTCAATATGAGCTAATGCGGGTTTTATGTGATTTTCATAAAAATCTTTTTATAGTTGGAGATCCAGACCAGACAATTTATACTTGGCGTGGTGCAAATGTAAAATATCTTTTAGATTTTGATAAATGCTTTCCTAATGTTCAGACCATCCTTATGAACAAAAATTATCGTTCTACGCCCCAAATACTGGAAGTAGCCAATTCCCTCATCGATAAAAATAAAACTCGAATTAAAAAAAATCTGGTGGCCGCTCAACAAACAGAACCTTCATCCACAGAATCTCAGTCTCAAGAACAAAACATAAATGAAAATCTTGTGCCATCCTATTTTCACGCCCAATCGGCAGAAGAAGAAGCCACATACATTGCAGAAACCATTACGGATTTATTAAAAAATGGATATTCAGCCAGCGATATTGTAGTTTTATACCGCGCCCATTACATCAGCCGAAATCTTGAAGAAGTTTTTCAGGACAAAAAACTGAATTACACTCTTTTTTCCGGCCTTCCATTTTTTGAACGCAAAGAAATAAAAGATTCTCTGTCTTATCTTAGAATGATTGCTTATAAAGATGATTTATCTTTCCTGCGCATAGTAAATGAACCAAAACGCAATATTGGCGAACGACGCATTAAGTTCCTAAAAGAATATGTAGAAGAGAAGGGTGGCAGCTTGTTCAACGCCCTAAAACTTAATGTAGAAAACGAACTTTTTGCCAATACAAAAGCCCGAGATTTTATAAACCTCATAGAAAATTACAGTAAAGAGTATTCCAAACTTCAGATTTCCGAATTATTCAGCTTTGTTATGAATGACAGTGGCTACGAAAAAGCCTTGCGAACCGAAGGAAGTCAGGAACGACTGGATAATCTTGCCGAACTAAAACAGTCAATTTATGAATACGAAACCTCCTGTGGCGAAGAATGCTCTCTGGAAAATTATTTATCTCATGTGGCACTTTACACAAATACCGATCTGAACATTCAAAAAAATGCCGTTCGTTTTATGACCGTTCACGCCGCAAAAGGTTTGGAGTTTCCTGTAGTTTTTCTTGTAGGATTAAACGAAAATATGTTCCCCAGCAAAAAGGTTGACTCTCTTGCCGCTATGGAAGAAGAACGCCGTTTGTGTTTTGTAGCAATAACTCGAGCCGAAAAACAATTGTATCTTACAGAAGCAGCTGGTCAAACCCAAGGCTTTGGGTTTAGATACCCTTCAAGATTTATTTTTGATATAGATAAAAAGTTCTTAATTTATAAAGTTGAACTTCCAGAGCATATTCTAAAAGCTTCCAAACGGTTTATAGACGAAAACTCCATGGCCCTGGAAAAAATCTCAGCCCTTTCTTCTTTAAAAATCGGCGACAAAGTGAATCATTCAGTTTTTGGCAATGGAATAATTCTGGAAATTGACGACACAAAGCACATTTACACCGTGCAATTTGAAAAAATGCCTACTCCACGGAAAATGAGTTTCAAAGCCCCATTAAAAAAAGTGGAATAGGCATTCGCAAGAATAATTTCCTTATTCAATCTAATTTTCATCAATCAGATTTCTAAGCGGTTAGATTTCAATTTCTCCTTCAAAAGTCATACCCGCATTTCCAGTAAGGTAAACTGTATCACCCGTGTATCGAACCTGCAAAGTTCCTCCACGAACTCTAACCGTAACTTCTTCGTTCATTTTGCAGAAACCGTTCAAAACTGCCGCAATTACCGCCGCACAAGCACCAGTTCCACAAGCAGGAGTTTCACCGTTTCCTCTTTCCCAAGTTCTCAACTTAATTTCGTTAGGACCAACTACTCGTACAAACTCAGTATTTGTTCGTTCTGGGAAACATTTATGATTTTCAAACAAAGGTCCAAGTTTTTCAATATCAATTTTATCCACAAAATCAACAAAAGTTACACAATGAGGATTACCAACATTTACACAAGTTACCTTATATTCCTGACCATTTACTACCAATGGCGCATTTATAACCTGATTTCCCATGGTTTCAACAAGAGTAGTAGGAATCTTTTCTGCTTCAAAAGAAGGTTTTCCCATTTCTACACAAACCGAATTGATTTTTTCGTTCAATTTATAAAGAACAAGGTTTTTAATTCCCGAAGCAGTTTCAATGCTCATCATAGATTTTGGATCAGTTGAACGGCTGTGTTTGTAGGCAACACCAAAAATATTATTATCAAACAGATATTTTGCTACACCACGAATAGCATTTCCCGCCATTTTTCCTTCACTACCATCATGATTAAAGAACCTCATAGAAGCATCAGCTTTTTTGCTCTTTCCCACAAGAATCAAAGAATCTGCACCAATACCGTTGTGGCGCTCGCAAAGTCTAATAGCCAATCCTCCAGGATTTTTAATTTCCTGTTCTTCCGAATTGATAAGAATAAAATCGTTGCCCGTACATTCCATTTTATAGAAGTGGATTTTTTCACGGGTAGTTCTTAAATCATTAATATTAACCAGTTCCATGTTCTGGCAGCTGTAATTGCTCATAAGACAATTGGCAAGAGCATTGGCTGTATCAATGGAAGTTAAACAAGGAATATCTCTTTCTACAGCATGACGGCGCATTTTTACAGAGTCTGCGTGTGGGTCTCTACCTTTTGCCGAAGTCGAAATTACATAATCAACATTACCGCTGTCCAAAAGAGTAAGCAGATTGTCGTCAGGATTTTCATGAATCTTATTTACCACAGTAACTTCCATACCAAAATCTTCAAGAGTTTTAGCATTTCCTTCTGTAGCATACAGCTTAAAGCCCATATCGTAGAACTTTTTAGCCAATTCAGGAATCTCGTAGCGGTCAGATTTTCTAACAGAGAACAAAACCCCACCAGATTTTTTCATTTTATAACCCGCAGAAACCAGACCTTTATACAAAGCCTCTTCCATGGTAGAAGCAAGGCCAAGAACTTCACCAGTAGATTTCATTTCTGGACCAAGGTGAGTATCAACATCCATCAATTTTTCAAAACTGAACACTGGAACTTTTACCGCAAAATAAGGTGGAATCTGATACAATCCGGTTCCATAACCCATATCCTGAATCTTTTCTCCCAGCATAGCTCTTGTTGCCAGTTCAACCATCGGAACACCAGTAACCTTAGAAATATAAGGAACAGTTCGGCTTGAACGAGGATTTACTTCAATAATATACAAATCGTTGTTGAAAATTAAATACTGAATGTTCACCAGACCTTTAGTTCCCAAGGCCAATGCCAAATCTCTACTCTGGCGAATAATTTTCTGGCGCATAACATCATTCAAGTTCCAGCTTGGATAAACCGCAATAGAATCTCCCGAATGAATACCCGTTCGTTCAATATGCTCCATAATTCCCGGAATCAAAATATCTTCGCCATCACAAATGCCATCAACTTCCAGCTCCACACCCATCATATATTGGTCAATCAAAACCGGATTCGTAATTCCCTGTGCCAGAATAATTTTCATATATTCCCGAACATCGTCGTTATTAAAGGCAACAATCATATTCTGACCGCCCAAAACATAAGAAGGTCTAAGTAAAACCGGATATCCCAATTCTTTTGTGGCATTCAAAGCTTCCTCGCAGTTCATAACTGTAAGACCCTTTGGCCGCTTAATGTTCAATTTTTCACAAAGTTCTTCAAACCGTTCACGATCTTCTGCCAAATCAATAGCATCTGCCGAAGTTCCAAGAATCTGAATGCCTTGGTCAGACAAAAAGTTAGCCAGCTTAATAGCAGTTCCACCACCAAAGGCCACAACAACACCAATCGGTTTTTCAACCTCAATTACATTCATAACATCCACAGGTGTTAATGGTTCAAAATAAAGTCGGTCGGCAGTGTCAAAGTCAGTAGAAACAGTCTCCGGATTGTTGTTAATAATTGCAACCTCGTAGCCAAGCTTTTTCAGCGCCCAAATACACTGAACCGAAGAGTAATCAAATTCAATTCCCTGTCCAATGCGAATCGGTCCCGAACCAAGAACCACAATAGTTCCCTTAGAATTCTTAGCATCAGTTTTAGCCGAAGTCATTCCATCAAAAATAGAATCAAATTTACAAGATGGGGAAGTCTCCCCCTCGCTGCAACCAGCCCGGCCCGCCGTGCCGTTTTCCGCTACCCCCTCGCCTAGGTGGCTGCCGCCCCCTAAAACCCCCGCATGGAGTTTGCTAATAAAATCTTCCGCCTCATTTTCCCCATTACTGCATGAATAGAAATATGGAGTTTCCGCATCAAATTCTCCAGCACAAGTATCAACCATTTTAAATGAACGAGGAGGGAAGAGCAAAAGCTGAGAAGCATCAATTTTACCATTTTCTTCCTTTGAAATTCTTTTTTCTTCTTCGGCAATATTCTGTAATTTCCACAAAAACCATTCATCAATTTTTGTAATATTGTGAATTTCTTCTATAGTCATGCAACCGCGTTTAATCGCCTGATAAATTGCAAAAATTCTCTGGTCGGTACAGCAAGCAACTCTTTCACGAATTTTTGCATCATCTTCTTCCGCAAAAACCGGCAGATTTAAATTCTTTACACCAAGTTCAGCACCACGCACCGCTTTAAGAATTGCTTCTTCAAAATTCTGACCAATGGCCATAACTTCACCAGTAGCCTTCATTTGAGTTCCCAGTTTTCTTGCCGCATAAACAAATTTATCAAATGGGAATTTTGGCATTTTTACAACAACATAGTCCAAAACAGGTTCAAAACAAGCCGCAGTTTTCTTTGTAACAAAGTTTGGAATTTCATCAAGATTAAATCCAACTGCAATCAAAGCCGCAACCTTAGCAATAGGATAACCAGTTGCCTTAGAAGCCAATGCAGAAGAACGGCTTACACGAGGGTTTACCTCAATAACCGCATATTCAAAAGAGTCAGGATTTAATGCAAACTGACAGTTACATCCACCTTCAATTTCCAAAGCAGAAATAATGTTTAAAGCTGCCGAACGAAGCATCTGGTATTCTTTATCAGCAAGAGTAACCGTTGGTGCAATAACAATAGAATCACCAGTGTGAACACCAACCGGGTCAAAGTTTTCCATCGAACAAACGGTAATAACATTGCCAGAATGGTCCCGCATAACTTCAAACTCAACTTCCTTCCAGCCAGAAATACATTTTTCTACAAGAATCTGATGAATTGGCGAACGGTGCAATCCATTGTGGGCAATTTCATCCAATTCTTCATCGTTATTAACAATTCCGCCACCAGTTCCACCAAGAGTAAATGCTGGTCGAATAATTGCAGGAAAACCAATTTCGTTATGAATAAAATCCACAGCGTCTTCGTAAGTTGTAACAACCTTAGATGGAATACAAGGCTCACCAATGCTTTCCATCGTATCTTTGAACATCTGTCGGTCTTCGGCTTTATCAATTGTGGCAGGTCTAGCTCCTAAAAGCTGCACATTGTGTTTTTTTAGAAAACCAGATTTTGCCAGTTCCATACTTAAAGTTAAACCAGTCTGTCCACCAAGAGTAGAAAGAAGACTGTCAGGACGCTCTTTTTCAATAATTCGTTCTAGAGTTGGAACAGTCAATGGTTCAAGATAAATCTCGTCTGCCATAGCATGGTCTGTCATTAAAGTTGCAGGATTTGAGTTTACAAGAACAACTTCCAGACCAAGCTGCTTAAGAGCTTTACAAGCCTGGTTTCCCGCATAATCAAACTCGGCTGCCTGGCCAATTACAATAGGACCCGAACCAATAATCATTACTTTATGGATATCTTTATTTAAAGGCATAACAAACTCCTGATTTTCTTATGTATCTTTTATTTCAAAAAAACTCTATTTTTTATATTGATTTATCATTTCAATGAACTTGTCGAACAAAAAGTTTGTATCATGAGGGCCACCGCAAGCTTCAGGATGGAACTGAACACTAAAGGCAGGAATATCATTGTATACAAGGCCCTCACAAGTGCCATCGTTTGAATTAACAAAAGCAAGTTTTGCACATTCAGGCAAGTTTTCAATTTCTACTGCATAACCGTGGTTCTGGCTGGAAATATAAACTCGTCCAGAATCCAAATCTTTTACAGGATGGTTTCCACCACGATGACCGTATTTTAATTTTGAAGTTTTAGCACCTCTTGCTAAAGCCAAAAGCTGGTGCCCAAGACAGATTCCAAAAATAGGAATAATATTTTCGCCTTTGGAATTGAATTGACAAAGCTTAGCAATTTCCGAAATAATTCCAACATTTTCTGCTGGGTCTCCCGGTCCATTACTTAGCATCAATCCATCAGGATTCATTTTAATAATTTGTTCCGCAGTAGTATCAAAAGGAATAACCGTAACCTTGGCACCTCGTTTTTCCAGTTCCCGCTGAATGTTCATCTTTGCACCAAAATCCCACAGCACAATATGCTTCTGTTTTTCTTCAGAACCGCAGGAGCAATCTTTTTTTGCCAAAGTGCTTCCATTTTGAACAGATTCCACAGCTTTTTCAATTTTATATTCGCCAATTTTTTTAAGAAGAGCCTGATCAACCTTTGGACAAACATCAGAACTGGTAATCATTCCGTTCATAACACCAGATTCTCTAAGCTTTTTTGTAAGAGCTCTGGTATCAATTCCACAAATGCCCACAATATTCTGGCTTTTCAAAAATGCATCCAAAGTTCCTTCACATCTAAAATTGGAAGGCATTTCGCATAATTCCCGCACAATATATCCACGAATCCAGCTTTTTTTACTTTCATAATCCTCTGGTATAAAACCGTAGTTTCCAATAAGAGGAAAAGTCTGGGTTACAATCTGACCAAAATAACTTGGATCAGTAAGCGTTTCCAGATAACCAGTCATTCCAGTGGTAAAAACTGTTTCACCAATAGTTTCTCCAGTTGCTCCAATAGATTTTCCTTCAAAAACCGAACCATCAGCAAGAATCAGATATGCCATTTTATCCCCCATAAAATACTATTCCATTAAAGACTATTAAAATTAGAACTCAAGGTAAAAAGGTAAATCAGGTTGGTAACAAGGCAACTGAATGATTTCTATCTTGAACTTATTTCTTTTCCATCTTTGAACAATTTTTTCGTAATGTTCACCTTTAATATTCTTACGAACAACTTCATTTACTTCGTGGTATGTCCACCCCAAATTGTCTTCATCAGTTTTACCGCACATTCCATCTGATGGAGCTTTATGAGTAAGAGATTCAGGCAGACCAAGAAAATCACCAATGGCAACAACTTCTTCTGTGGTAAGTTTGCAAATAGGACTAAAACTTCCGGCAGAATCGCCATAAAAAGTGCTGTATCCCATAACATCTTCACTTAAATTGCAGGTGTTTGCGACCATAGAATTACCAATAATTGCAGAAATGCCATAAAGTGTAGTCATTCTAAGACGGGCAGGCGTGTTGGTGTTGTAAACAGAATATGAAAAATCGCTTTCAGGCAGCTTTGAAGAAATCTCCTGTGTAAGCCCCTTGTAAGCATCTTGAATGTTTATTGTAAAAGTCTGAATGCCAAGTATTTCACATAATTTCTGACTGTCTGAAATATCTTTTTGGACACCGTTTGGCATCATTACACCTACAACCCGCTCTTTTCCTAAAGCTTCGCATAAAAGTTTTGCCACCACCGACGAATCCTTACCGCCAGAAATCCCAATTACTGCCTTTGTCTGTTCGTTTCCATTTGCCGCAAACCAGTCTTTAATCCACTGGATAACTTCCTTTGCAGTTTCTTCAACATTAAAAATGTATTCCATATAAAACCCAATAAACCATAAAAAATCTTAAAAAAAAAGCGCCCATTTTATTAGAAAATAGTATCCCCAACAAAATAAACGCCTTTGCTCAATTCGTACAGTAGTTTAAAACTTACTTAAATAAATGTCAACGCTTTACAGTTTTTTGTAGTTTTTCAAGCTTTTAAAAAAACTTACAACTCTTTATAAAGCCAATTTTCCACAATAGCCTTGTATTTTTCGTTATAATGATTAGTTCGTTCCTGAATTATGATAGCTTTTATTTCGTCCACAATATTGTAAGTTACGGTGTTATCTTTAGTTGTACAAATATCCAAAAAATACCTGTCGTCGCACTCTTTAATTGCATAACATAAATCACCTGTAGGGTTATTGTCTTTATCAAGACCACTGACTTCCGAAATACAACTGAGCCTTTTTGCAGAAACTGGCATCTGCATTACAGAAAGGGCAATTAAAATAGAAATAGCTCCATCGCTAAGGCCTTTTAAGTAATTCTGTGGCGATATTTCAAACTCGTTAATTCTCTTTTTAAAGAAATCTTTTATAATTTCATCAAGGTCTTCTTTTTCATTAATCTTTTCTGCAATATATAACAAACTTCGTTTTATGGTACTGCGGGTTTTAAAATTTTGAATAAGAAAATTGTCCAAATCTGCTTTTTGACTTTTGTTCAGTCGCTTAAATGCCTGATTTATAGTTTTTTCGTGAGATAAATAGTTTATCCATTCCTTTAAAGAAGTTTCTTCGTAAGATTGTATTTCGATTTTTTCAAAATATTGATTTTCGTATACAAAAGGAAAACTGCTGGCCCTAAAATTGCTGGTAATAATAACAAATAAATTAATATATTTTTCTTTTTGTTTAAGGGTAGACAAGTATTCTATTATGGATTTTTGCACATTAAAATCTTCTATAGATTCAAAGTTTTCTAAGTAAATAAGTGTTGTATTTTCTTTTAAAAACTCTGTTGTCTTTTTTTCTAACTGCTCAATTGATAAAGGCATTAAATCCAGTTTTTTATGCATAGGTTCCAGAAGTTTTCTAAAAAAATCTGCATAGGATTTTAAGTCTTCAGAGGTAAATCGAATTGCAAACTGTGCATCCCCAGAATCAAAATAATCCCGTGCAATGGAAGTAGAAATATAATTTTTACCATTTCCCGGTAATCCCGAAAGAAAAACAAACTCAACCGCATCTAACCTTTTTTTAATTTCTTGTTTAATTTCTTCCAGAGAAATATCTACAGTTTCTTTGCGTTTTGTAAAATTAGTATAGCCATCAGATTCGTTTGCAATTTCAAACTGCGCTTGTTTATGTTCTTCCAAAAATGCATCTAAAAGATAATTTAAAAATCCTGTTTCATCATGATAATCTTTACCAAGAATCCAGCCGTTTCTAATTTCATTAACGATTATTTCGGCTTCGCTTCTACTTAAAAAAGGTCGAACTTTGTAGTTTTTTGATTGATTTAATAAAAGTCGTTCCACAGTTTTATGATCTTTGTTAATTAATTTTCCAAAAGCTTCATTAATATTATAAAAAGGAACACCGTTTATAAAGTAATATTCATTTTTTAAATAGTCTCGTAATTGCCTAAAAAGTAAAGTGCGTCGTTCCATAATTTTTAATTTTTCCTCCCTGCAATCCGTTGTTTAGCTAAGTCTGTTTTTTACATAGTGGTAAGCAAAGGTTTCTTTAATTGCCTGCATAACATCATCTGGTATTTTTTCTAAGTTAAGATTATCAATTTTTGGAATAATCAGTTCATCGTTTTTCTTCTGATTGATATTTTCCATAATCTGTTTTTTAACAAAATCAAAAAGATTTTTATTGTAAAACAAAATCGTATAATTAATTCTATCCCAATCAAACAAAATTACCTTAGAGTCATCCTCTGTGTAGGCAAAAGCAATGGCGTTACCAAGATGAAATAATCTTATCAGTTCCACGTCGGTAAAATATACATAATCATCACATTTGGTAAACTCTTTCATAGAATCATTCAGAAACTCTTTAAGTTCAGACTCTAAGTAATTATGAAAATAAATTGTCTTTGAATCGTTTATTCCCGGTACATCATCAAACTTCATCTGGAAACCTCCACCGCCTTTATATAACATCTAAATGAATTGCACAATATAGAATTAGGAAAGTTCCTAATAATCTGCTTTACAAATAAAAAAGATCATTAAACCTGGAGATTTTATTAAAAATAAGGTGCTTTTTTTCCTAAATAATTCTCTGTTAGTATCATCAAGCATTTTTATACTAAATAGGAGATAAAATTATGAAAAACAATGATTTTTATGATGTGGATCTTAGAATTAGACATCTTTATCAAAAGACTTTAATATCACTTCTTTCTAAGAATTATTTAAGTAATCATAGTGTTGAGATTCTTCGCAAAACCAAGAAGCTTGCAATTAATTTTCTAAAAGTTTCATTTCCTAGCATAGACCCTAAAACAGGAAGAAAGAAATTATTAAAACTGCTAAAACAATTAGATCTTTCTGACACTACTGATGAAATAGCATTGTGCAATATTAAACATACAACTTATGATAAAGTACGCAATATTTGTAACGATAATCCTTCACTCTTTAGAGGCTTAGTAGGATTGGAACTTGATATTTTATTCATTTTTGACTTTTGCAGTAATTCTAATCTGGATGAGATTTTCTCAGAAAATATGCGTCTGTATTCAGAAGAAAATATGTATCTACTCTTGGGATTTGTAATAAACCTTGAACGGGATAAAATTAAGCAAGGTTTGAATAGTCTTTTAGAGAAAAAACTTATTACTTATCACGAAGCTGATGATATCTATGTTTTGGAAGAAGTGTTTTATATTGAATTGTTGAGACTTAAATATTCTCCAGTTCCTGTTGATGAAGATTTTAGGTTAGAGGATTTTGAATTATCTGATCCAAAAAGTGCTGAATCGCAGTCCAATATACATGTTTTTTCTGGTGATTTTGCTTCTTTCTATGTTGATCTTTTCTTGCGGAAAAATAATGTACGATTTTGGTATGAAGGCGATTTGGCAGATAATTGGTTAAGATTATTGGGTTTTCTTCAAAAAGAAGACTTTACTGAGGGCGAAACTGTTTGGCTGGATGTTAGTACTCCAATGGCTATTAATTATTTAGAGAATTACCTTGTAGATAAGATTGATTCTATAAATGCTACTCTTTATATTACTTGCAAAGAACCAAACAATACTATACTCGGTCAAGAATGCATAATCGTTACGATAAATGATAGTTATTTAAAAAGGCAACTAGAAGATTTGTTACCAGCCGATTTAGCAGAAAAAATTGCTAGAGGCATTTGTAGATTGCCAAATAATAATAAAAAATGTGAAAAACTTGAAGAGTTAAAAGAAGTTTTATCAGAGCATGGTATAGATTATGTTAATACTCATTTTTCAAGTATATTTCCGTCAGGGGAATACGATTTTTCAGAAGATGATTCAGCAAAGTCAATATCAATAATTGATGAAGAATTATTTGTAAGAACCTATGGCAATGATTCAGAAGTTTTTCAAGAGAATCCTGGTATTAGACGCCGAATAAATAGCATTCACTCTAAATTGTTGAATAAAGCCGATTATCTTAGGGCAGACGAAAAAATGCTTGATGATTTTGAGAAAATAATTCAGCAGCATCCAAACATTTTGAACAAAAACACACTTTACCAGTATATGAAAATTGCGGTTTTGTGCTCAAAGGATAAAATTCTTCGAATGCCACCTATTTTACTTTTAGGTAGTCCTGGCTGTGGAAAGACTCTATTGTCAAATCAGATGACCGATATTTTCCGCCAAGACCAATATATTCAAATACAACTAGGCGTAGAAGGTACAACTCGTCTTCTTGGTTCCACACCAGAATATAAAGGGGCTTCCAATGGTCGTGTTTTATCTTCAATTTGGAATTCAAAAAATGGTATAAATATCATGAATCCTGTCATAGTCATCGAAGAGCTGGACAAAGCCTGTTTTTCAGTCTCAACAAATGATATAGATAAAGATGTACGGCCAGCACTTATACAATTGTTGGGAGACAAAAATATTGCACATTTTCAGGATAACTTCTTTGAAGTTCCAATACGGAATTTTACCCCTATCTTCATAATAACGGCAAATAGTTTAGAGGGCATTCCAGAAGAGCTTATAGATAGAATACAGATAATTAATTTTAGAGATTACACCGCCGAAGAAATCAAAGAGATAATTATCCCTTTACAGTATAAAGAGTTTCTGGCAAATCATGAAAATGTAACAGAGAGATTAAGTGCAGACGACATTGATATAATATACACATTAGCCAAAGGACAACCTCGAAAAATCTTGCCCGCAATTTACACATATATGGCTTCAACATTAGATATGCACGGAAATAGAATTGCGCTAGATCAAAAGAAAATAGATAGTTTATTACATGAACAAGAGATAATCACTTCAAAAAATCATTCTATCGGATTTTCTTTGTGTCACTAATTGCAATGATTAATTCAAATTGCCAGTATCTGTAATTATTTGGTTTTTAGTATTCCATAAATGCATAGATAAGAGAAAGCTCACCACTTTACAAGTTTTCCGATAAAAGGTATATTATGGAAGCAAGCTATTGTCTAGATTTTAAGAAATGGAGGTAAAAAATCATTATGGAACGAACAATTACTACATATTCCTTTTATTTTTACTTTTATTTCTTCTCAGTTCAGTAAAGAACAGATAGCTTACTTAAAACTAAGGTAAAAGGTAATAATAAGCGGTTCTATTCTTTACAAAGAGTAGGCCGCTTTTTTTATTTAAGAATATACACAATAGGAATATTATTTTATGGCAGATTTGGAAGAAAGCAGACTTAAGATTAATCAAATTGACCGTCAATTGGCAGAACTTTTTGAACAAAGAATGGATGTTGCAAAAGATATTGCTTTATATAAGAAGCAATTTGGACTTCAGGTTTTTGATGCCAGTAGAGAAGCAGAAGTGTGCAAAAGAGAATTAGATTACATTAAAAATCCTTTATATAAAACCTATTATCTTGAGTTTATTCAGGATTTAATGAAAGTTTCCAAAAAATACCAGAGTTATCTTTTAGAAGGCAGCCGCATTGCTTATTGTGGAATCGAAGGAGCATGGGCAAATATAGCCGCAAAAAGAATCTTCCCAAAAGGCAAATTAATTTCTTATTCAAGTTTCCCTGCCGCTTACGAATCAGTTATAAAAGGAGAATGTGATTTTGCAGTTCTCCCAGTTGAAAATAGTTTTGCGGGAGATGTCAGTCAGGTTTTTGATTTAATGCACACAGGTCCACTTTTTATAACAGGAATGTACAATCTTAAAATTAGTCAGGCCCTGCTTGGTGTAAAAGGCGCCAAATTGTCAGACATAAAAAAAGTTGTAAGCCATCAGCAGGCAATCGACCAATGCACAGAGTTTTTGCAGAAACAACATTTAGAAGTAGAATCTGCTGTAAATACCGCTATGGCCGCCCGAGAAGTTGCTCAACAAAACGATAAATCCGTTGCCGCAATTGCCAGCGTTGAATCCGCAGAATTATACGGACTAGAAGTAATTGAAGAATCTATAAACCAGAATGCACAGAATACAACCCGATTTGCAGTTTTTAGCCGTGTAATCTCAAAAGAAATCAACTCTAATTCAAATTGTGTTTTCCAGATGATGTTTACAGTTAAAAATACACCGGGTTCGTTGGCACAAGCAGTAAAATCCTTTGGCGATGCAGGCTTTAACTTAAAATCATTACGCAGCCGTCCAATTAAAGATATTCCATGGCAATATTATTTTTATGTTGAAGGCGAAGGTTCCTTGTATTCAGAAAAAGGTGAAAAATTAATAGAAAGCTTAAGAACAGATTGCGAGGAAGTAAAGATTTTAGGACATCATTCTGGCGAAAAAAACATTTAGTTTTTCCAGTTTGTCACTTGTCTTCTATATAATATCATAAAGTTTTTATTGGAGTAAAAAATGAAAAACTCAATTGGAAATAATATGCAGGTTACCATTTTTGGCGAAAGTCACGGTCCATTTATTGGCTGTGTTCTCGATGGCCTTGCACCTGGAATCAAAATTGATGAGTCTTTTATAAATCATCAGCTGGATATGCGAAGACCTAGCGGCAAGATTTCTACAGCCCGAGTCGAAGCAGATCAATACCAGATAGTTAGCGGTGCCTTCAACGGATACACAACAGGCACAGCTTTAACAATTATTATTCCCAATTCAGTTCAGCATTCTAAAGATTATTCAAAAATGGCAACTTTGGCTCGTCCAGGTCACGCAGATTTTACCGCCGAATGTAAATATCACGGTTTTCAGGATTATCGGGGAGGCGGTCATTTTAGTGGACGAATTACAGCAGCTTTGGTTGCAGCAGGTGGCATTGTTATTCCCGCTTTAGAAAAAAAAGATATTTTCATTGGTAGCCATGTAAAATCTTGTGGCGGAATACAGGATGAACCTTTTGCTCAAGATGAAGCAACTTTAAAAACCCAAATCAATTCTTTACAAAATCAGACCTTTGCAGTTTTAGGCGAAGGTGTTCAAGACAAAATGCGTTCAAAAATAGAAGCCGCCGCCGCAGAAGGAGACAGTGTTGGTGGAATCTTGGAAACAGCAGTTGTAGGTTTACCAGCAGGCCTTGGAGAACCTTGGTTCGATTCTTTAGAAAGTATGCTTGCTCACATATTATTCAGCGTTCCTGCCGTAAAAGGTGTTCAATTTGGTGCCGGCTTTGATTTAGTAAACAGCTTTGGAAGTCAGTTCAATGATGCCCTTAGAATGGAAGGAAATAGAGTAGTTACTACAACTAACAACAATGGAGGAATCAACGGAGGAATTACCAACGGAATGCCGCTGATTTTTAGTTGTGCAGTTAAACCAACTCCTTCAATTTATAAACAACAACAAACAATAGATTTTAATAAATATGAAAATGCAGATTTAGCAATAGAAGGTCGCCATGATCCTGCTATCATCCACAGAGCCAGAGTAGTTGTAGATTCAGTTACTGCCCTTGTTTTGTATGATGTACTCGCAGGTCGTTTTGGAACAGATTTTTTTGCTGAGGAAAAATAAAATGGAATACGGATTAATTGGCGAAAAATTAGGTCACAGTTTTTCAAAAGAAATACACGCTCAAATAGGTTCCTATGAATATGTTTTAAAAGAGATTCCAAAAAATGAACTTACAGCCTTTATGCAGAAAAAAGATTTCAAAGGAATCAATGTCACTATTCCTTATAAACAGGATGTTATACCATTTTTAGATTTTATAGATGATGCCGCCAAAGAAATTGGTGCAGTAAATACAATCGTAAATAAAAATGGAAAGCTTTACGGCTACAACACCGATTTTATTGGATTAAAAAGACTTATAATTTCCACAAAACTGGAACTAAAAGGAAAAAAAGTGCTTATTCTCGGCACTGGTGGAACAAGTAAAACTGCTACGGCCGCCGCAAAATCTCTTGGTGCAAAAGAAATCATAATTGTAAGCAGAAAAGAATCTTCAGAAACTGTAACCTACGAGCAGGCACAAACAATCCATAAAGATGCTCAGATTATTCTAAACACAACTCCAGCCGGTATGTACCCAAATATAGATGCAATGCCAATTTCTCTAGACAGTTTTTCAAATCTGGAAGGCATAGTAGATGTAATCTATAATCCATTGCGAACACAGCTTGTATTAAAGGCTCAAAAAATGGGGCTTAAAGCTAATGGTGGATTGTATATGCTGGTTCAACAAGCCATAGCCGCCGCAGAATATTTTTTTGACAAACCAATTGAAGACTCTAAAGCAGATACAATCTTCAAAAATATGTTGTCCCAAAAACAAAATATCGTTTTAATTGGAATGCCTGGTTGCGGAAAATCTACAGTTGGAAGAAAACTTGCAAAACAGTTGAATATGACCTTATTCGATACAGATGAAGAAATCAAAACTCAGCAGGGAATGACGCCATCCGAAATTATTACTAATCAAGGAGAACCCGCCTTTAGACAGATAGAAGCCGAAATCTGTGCTCAACTGGCAACAAAAAATAATGTAATTATTTCTACAGGCGGTGGAGCAATTCTTCGGGAAGAAAATGTTGTCCATTTAAAAAACAACGGTTTGCTTTTCTTTATTGACCGAGATTTAGAAAAAATCAGACCAACTGGGGACAGACCTCTTTCTAATTCCACAGATAAATTAAAAGCGGTTTATGAATACAGATATCCAATTTATAAAGCTTGCGCCGATTTTCATATAAAAAGTGATGATAAAGTTGAACATACAGTAAATGTAATAAAAAATGTCTTTCTAGGGGGCAGCAAATGAAAATAAAAGTAATAAACGGTCCAAATATCAATATGCTTGGAATCCGGGAGCCTGGTATTTATGGTTCAGAAAATTTTAAAACATTAATCACTAATGTAAAAAAATATGCAAAAGAAAAGGGTATTAAAGTTAGTTGCTATCAGTCTAATCACGAAGGCGATTTAGTAACTGCAATTCAAAAATGTTATGGAAAATACGATGGAATTGTTATAAATCCAGGTGCCTACACTCACACAAGTATTGCAATTCTTGATGCAGCAAAAGCGGTAAAAATCCCTGTAGTCGAAGTTCATATTTCAAAAGTCGAAGAACGGGAAGATTTTAGGCAGATTAGTTATATTCGTCATGCTTGTGTTAAGACAATTACAGGACACGGCATTGCAGGTTATACAGAAGCCATTCAATTTTTAATAGATGAGGCCAAAAATGATAATTAGACCTTCAAAAGCAAAAGGCGTAATGGTTGCACCTCCTTCAAAAAGTATGGCTCACAGACATTTAATTTGTGCCGCTCTTGCAGAAGGAACAAGTGTAATCAACAACATCGATCTTTCAGAAGATATAAAAGCCACTTTAGGTTGTATAAAACAACTGGGCGCTAATGCAGAAATTAAAGGTAATCAGATTGTCGTTCAAGGAGCGGGTTCTTTTTTAGGAAATCAGAAAAGCTCTTCAAATAATACAACCAAGAAAAACGATGAAAATCCTACAAGATTGTTTGACTGTAATGAATCAGGCTCAACCCTAAGATTTTTTATACCATTAGCAATGCTGTCAGACTCACCTGCAAAGTTTATAGGAAGTGAAGTTTTAATGACCCGTCCACTTTCTGTTTATGAAACCATTTGTCAGCTTCAAGGCATTAAATTGCAGCCTGTTTCTGGAGGAATTGAAGTTCAAGGAAAATTAAAATCTGGTGAGTTTCAAGTTCCTGGCAATATTAGCAGTCAATTTATTACAGGACTTTTGTTCACACTCCCTCTTTTGTCTGGAGACAGTACAATTATTCTTACAGAATCCGTAGAAAGTAAACCTTATATTGATATGACCTTACAAGTTCAGCGGGATTTTGGCATTAAAGCAGAGTGGAAGAACGAAAATACACTTTTAGTAAAAGGAAATCAGCATTATGTGGCTCACAATGGAGCAGTGGAAGGTGATTATTCCAATGCGGCATTTTTTGAAGCCCTAAATACTCTTGGCGGAAATGTAACAATTCAAGGTTTAAAAGAAGATTCTTTGCAAGGTGATAAAGTTTATCTTCAATATTTTAATCAGTTAAAAGAAGCTTATTGTTCCGTAGATATTTCTGATTGTCCTGATTTAGGCCCAATTTTATTTACCGTAGCAGCGGCATTAAATGGTGGTGAGTTTACAGGAACCAAGCGTTTAAAGATAAAAGAAAGCAATCGCGGTGCAGTTATGTGCCAGGAGCTTGCAAAGTTTGGAATTAAAACCCTTCAGGAAGAAAATCGCATAATTATTTACGAAGGTGAACTGCATAAACCAGAAGAAACTGTTTTTGGCCACAATGATCACCGAATTGTAATGAGTATGGCCACACTTATGACCATAACTGGTGGAAAAATTGACGGCGTTGGTGCTGTTAAAAAAAGTCTGCCAGATTTCTTTAAGAGAATAAAAGCTCTTGGAATAGATTTTGATTTTGAAAACGAGGATTCAAATGGATTGGATAACTAAACAAAATATTTTGATAGTCGGCCTTGGTTTAATGGGCGGAAGTTATGCAAAAGGACTTAGACGAATTGGCTATCATTTAATGGCAATTGATACTAATACAGAAACAATAAAATACGCTTTGGAAAATGGCATTATAGATGAAGGTTCCGATTTTCCTGATCCAAAAATTATTGGTAAAGCTGATGTTGTAATTTTTGGTTTATATCCTCACATTTTTTCAGATTGGATTAAAGAAAACCAGAAGTATTTTAAGTCGGGAATAAGAATTACAGATGTTACTGGTGTTAAAAGCAGTGTAGTTTATGCTGTTCAATCAATTCTTCGTGATGATATAGAGTTTATTCCTGCTCATCCTATGGCTGGTCGTGAGGTTTATGGTGTTCAGAACAGTGATGATTCAATTTTCCATAATGCAAACTATATCGTAACACCAACAGACAAAAATACAGAGCAGGGAATTGAATGGTGCAAAGATTTAGGAAGACTTTTAGGTTTTAAAAGGATTTCCATTTTATCACCAGAAGAGCATGACGAAATGATAGGTTTTGTTTCTCAGTTAACTCATGTTATTGCCGTTGCCCTTATGGATTGTACCGACAATGCTCATCTTGTAGATTATACAGGAGATTCTTTCCGAGATTTAACAAGAATTGCCAACATCAATGACAAAATGTGGAGCGAACTGTTTCTTATGAATAAACAACCCTTACTTGATAAAATTGATGTTTTTGTAAAAGAAATGGAAACTTTACGAGATATGTTAAAAGCTGATGACAAACAAGGCTTGCGAGAAAAAATGCAGCTTTCCACAAAACGCCGTGCATTGTTCAATAAAAAATAATTTTTTTTAGCGCACAGGTTGCCTGAACTTGTCAAAATCTCTTCCTGTGCCATTATAAAGTCAATATTTTGGAGGAAATATATTATGAATATGGAGTTTGAACGCAAACTGACAATTCCAGCAGAGGTTAAGGAACAGTACCCAGTAACCTCAAAAGTTACAGATGTAGTTGAAAAGAAACGCGCCGAATTAAAGGCAATTTTTGAAGGTCGCGATAACAGAATGGTTTTAATTATTGGACCATGTTCTGCGGATAATGAAGATGCCGTTATGGATTATATGACACGCCTCATTCCTGTTCAGGAAAAGGTAAAAGATAAAATTATGTTAGTTCCTCGCATTTATACAAACAAGCCTCGTACAACTGGTGATGGATACAAGGGACTTCTTCACAATCCAGACCCAACTGGAAAATCAGATATGTACAAAGGTATTCTTGCAACTCGTCATCTTCATATGCGTGCAGTAGAAGAAACAGGCTTTATTTTTGCAGATGAAATGCTTTATCCAGAAAACTACAAATATTTGGATGATATTTTGGGCTATGTTGCAGTTGGTGCTCGTTCTGTAGAAGATCAGCAGCATCGTTTGACAGCCAGTGGAATTGAAGTTCCTGTTGGTATGAAAAATCCTACTTCCGGCGATTACAATGTTATGATGAATGCAATTATGGCCGCTCAGCATAAACATACATTTATTTATCGTGGATGGGAAGTTCATTCTCAGGGAAATCCATGGGCACACGCAATTCTTAGAGGTTCAACAAGTAAACATGCAAACAATGTACCAAACTATCACTATGAAGATTTAGCCCGTTTGTGCGATTGTTATGAAGCAAAACCAGAATTAACTTATCCTGCAGCAATTATTGATACAAACCATTCAAACTCAAACAAAAAACCTTTGGAACAGCCACGAATCATTTTTGATGTATTAAACTCTTGCAATCACGCAGAACGAATCCGCAAAATGGTAAAAGGCTTTATGATTGAAAGCTACATCGAAGACGGTGCTCAAAAACCAGGAGAAGGTTGCTATGGTAAATCAATTACAGACCCTTGTTTAGGATGGGAAAAATCTGAAAAACTGATTTACGATATTGCAGATAAGATTTAATGCATAGATGTGTAATTATTGGCGCTGCTCAAATTGAAAATTATGAAAAAATAAAATCCTTTTTACAACCAGATGATTTTTTTATCTATTGTGATGGAGGATTAAAGCATCAAAGTTTTCTGGGCGTTTCTCCAGATTTAATTGTGGGAGATTTTGATTCTTACTCACGGCCAGAAGACAGCAATGTAGAAATAATTCAACTTCCCTGTGAAAAGGATGATACAGATTCATTTTTTGCAGTAAAAGAAGCACTTCGTCGAGGTTTTCAAGATTTTCTGTTGATTGGACTAATTGGACAGCGCTTTGACCATTCTTTATGCAATGTTTCTCTAATGCTGTTTCTTGAGCAGCAGAAAAAAAATTGTATTCTTCTGGATGATTTTTCTCAAATGGAAATAATTGGTGAAAATCAAACTGCTTATGTTCCAGATGAATACAAATATTTTTCACTTATGTGTGTTTCTGGTGATGTTTCTGGTTTGACAATAGAAAATGCAAAATATCCTTTGAATAATGCAGAAATGAAAACTACATATCAATATGGAATAAGTAACGAAGTATTGTCAGGAAAAACTGCCGCCATCACCATAAAAAAAGGTCAGATGCTGTTAATAAAGGTCTGGTAAAAGATTTTTCCCAAGTCTATTTATTGTGATTTTTTAAGAATTGAATAAACTCTTCCTCTGGCAATGGTTTTGAAAAGTAATAACCTTGAATGTAATCACAGCCCAATTTTTCAAAAATTTTAAAAGATTCTTCGGTTTCAATTCCTTCTACAAGAATAGTTTTATTCATATTTTTGAACATTTGAACGGTGCTTTCTATAATGCTCATCATTAGAGGCTCATTCATTTCATCCACAAAACTTTTGTCCAGTTTAATTATGTCCAAAGGTAATTGTGTTACTCGCTTTATGTTGGAATAACCAGTGCCGTAGTCATCTAAAGAAAAACTAAAGCCCAAATCGTTCAATTTGTTTATATTTGAGTCCATTGCAGAAGAATCAATGTTTTCGGCAGTTTCTGTAATTTCAAGATTCAACTGTTTAGGCTCAATATTATAAGTTTTAATAACATTCTGGAACTTTTGAACTAAATCAGTTTCCATACATTGAGTGACAGAAAGATTCATTTCTATGTAATGTAGCTTCAACTGATTAAAATCCACTGAATTGATAAAACTACTTACAGTATCAATTACAAAATCACCAATTTCGTGAATAGCACCACTGGTTTCTGCGGCTGGAATAAAAAGTGCTGGAGAAACAAAACCATATTTATCGTCAATCAATCGAATAAGCGCTTCCGCTGAAACAAACTTTTTTTCTTTAATAGAGTAAATTGGCTGATAATACATCTTGAAATTGTGGTTTATAATCGCTCTATTGATGATTTCATCCATTTCATTTTTGATTCTAAAATCATTGGAATTAATAAAATCTGCGAGAATAATAGCATCTTGTGTTGCAGGCAGCTTTTTATAAAAATTATAGCGGAAGTTCAAAAATGAATCTAAATTATCAATATCTTCTGGCAATCTTACCACGCAAACTCTAGCCTTAATAGAAAAAGAAACATCGGCAGTGGTAAAAGGAAGCTTAAATCGTTCAGAAATCTCATTTCCCAGCTGTTTAACCTTTTCATAATCAGATGACTCAATAGCAAGAGCATAAGTGCTGTCGTGAAGATAGTATAATTCAGTTTGCAGTTTATATTTTTTTACCAGAATTGCCAGTTCTTGATTTATAACGCCAAGGAACTTATTGTAAAGAGTTGCACCTACCAGTCGTCGGAGGGCAGTGTGTTCTGTAATTTTAAGAAAAATGACTTGAACTGTCTGGTTTGTAACAAAAATCTTTCGGAAGTCCTGAACCGCAGAATCAAAGTTTTTAGTTTTCGTTATAGAATCATAATTTTCATCAACTCGTTGAACTGTAAAAGAAATTATCAATTCCGCTATGGACAGACCAAAGGCAGTAAGCTCGAATCCTTTGTGGAAGCGTTGAATAATTATAAAAAACACAACAATTGGTGTAAGCAGTAACAAAGGCAGATTCCTTTCCCAAGAAGAAATATGACTCCATTTTATAATAATAACAGTGGAAGCAATAAAATAAAGGAAGGAAATAATAATAATGCTAAGGTTCCATGGCCCCCGCATGTAAACGCCTTCTGGGGAAATATAAAAAATACAGTGATTAAAGACATTTAAAATCAATAGCGCGATTGTAACAAGGCAAGGGGTTATTAACCAGTAAGTAATTTTCCTTTGATAAACCGCATAATGCCATAAACCCAAAGTAGCATAAATGTAATAAATGTAAACAAGAGGAATCGTTACGGATAAGAGAAAGTAAAGATAATCAAAAAACTCTCTTGTAGTGTTAGAAAAATGTGGTACTTCAGAAAGAATGTCGGAAAGTGTAAATAATAGCGACAAAAGCACAACCACGAAAAAAGATTTATTCGTGTGACCTTTTACCACTTTGCGGGTAAGCATTGAAAAAAGAATAACTGTAAAAAGTAAGAATGCGCAATAATTATAATGAAGAAATGCCATACTCAATAAAGAAAATTATAATACAGAAATTAAATAAGACAATTCTTTTTTACAAATATAAAATAATTTTTACAAATATTAGATAATTTTTAGCAAATGAGGAGTTGAGTTTTATATTTATATAATTCCTGACATAATTAACTTTTCTTCATCAAATCGGCTATGGAAATGCTGTCTAAATAATTTTCAATTAATTGGTCAAGCTTTGTCCACATTGGAAGAGTCCGACATTCTGGTTCTCTACTGCAATGCTCAGTATTTTTTTCCAGACAGGCTACAGGAGCAAGAGTTCCTTCTGTCAAACGAAGAATATCGCCAACTTTATACTCTTCGGGATTTTTATTTAGTTTATAACCACCACCTTTTCCGTGAATTGCATCTACAAAATGATTTTTAGAAAGGAGGGTCATAATGGCTTCGATGTATTTTTGTGAAATGTTCTGCCGTTCTGCAATTTCTTTTAAAGGAATAGGATTCGTTTCCTGATGTTCTGCTATGTCAATTAAAACTCTCAACGCATATCGGCCTCTTGTTGAAACAATCATTCTATTATCTCCTCAATTATTTATAGATAATTCCACCGCCCATAATAACATCGTCTTTGTAAATTACTACGGATTGTCCTGGGGTAACAGCATATTGATCTTCTGTAAAACTGAACTTCCAAGGTTGACCTTTGTAATTAATTGTATCATCCTCTGGTGGTGTATATTTTTCGATAGTGCACCAAATTGCTTTACTTCGGAATCTGATTTTCGCAAAAGCTTCAAAACTCTCTGTTGGTTCAAAATCTCCTGGCCAAACAAAATCGTGGGCAATTAAAAAGCGAGTATTTAAATCACTTTTTTCTGTAAGAATAATCTGATTTTTCTCTTTGTCAATTTTTTGAACATAGTATGGAACTGGACCAGAAACTCCCAATCCTCGACGCTGACCAATGGTATAATGTTCAATGCCTTTATGTTTTCCAAGTACCTTTCCGTTAGAATCAACAAAATCACCAGGAACAGAAGGTTTATCTGCAAAAAGATAATCTACAAAATGTGAATCTATAAAATCCTGACTTTCTTTTCGTGCCGCAGCTTCAAGATTAGCATTTTTTGCCAGTTCAATAACTTCAGATTTTTTAAGAGTGGCAAGAGGAAAACGAACTTTTTCTAGAACATCCGATGGAACTCTATACAAAAAATATGTTTGATCTTTAGAATCATCCGTGGCACAGGCAATCATACAAGGTTTTTTGTCCGAACCCCATAATCCTGCTTCCGGACGAACAATTTTGGCATAGTGACCAGTACAAAAATAATCAAATTGAATGCCAAGTTTTTCAATGCCGCGGAGTAAAGCACCAAACTTAATCAATCTGTTGCATCTAATACAAGGATTTGGAGTTCTCCCAGCTCTATATTCCTCTGTAAAATAGTTGAGAATCTCTTTACGATATTCGTCTTTTACATCAATTACATGATATTCAATGCCTTGTTCCAGACAAAATCTCTTACATTGGGCAATATTTTCAATTTCATCTGGACCAAAACAAGCCTTTATGTGTTCATCAGCGGGAAAATCAAAAGTATTATGTTCATCCCACATAGACATAGTTACGCCAATTACTTTGCAACCATTTTGTTTTAAAAGAAGTGCAGTAAGAGTTGAATCTACGCCGCCAGACATACCAACAACAATTGTAGAGCCCGCCTGTGGAAGTTTTTCAGGAATAAAGTTCATCATACAATCCTTAAAGCCTATTAAAATACTAGGTTATAATTTAAGATAAATCATTTTTGAGTTTTGGTCAATAAATAGAAAATTGGCTTTCAGTTTTACCTTAATCTCCATGAAAATCTAAAAAATTGACACCACAAAATAACAAAAAGAGTGGAATATTTTAAAATATGTGATAATCTTTAAAATACAGTATGTTCTTTTATTTTTGCCATTGCAGAAACAAAAAGACTTAAGGTGCATCAATGGGAATGAATACAGATAACACTCAACTTATAAATAAACTTCAACGAGCTTTGTTTTATGAATCTCAATATCGCAATGCAATAGTATCTGATTCTATTTCGTTTTATGATGTTAATATTTCAAAAGATTTACTGGAAAATGACTTTTTTTATCGAGATAAAGATGGTAATTTTCTGTCGGTTTTGGAGCGAGTAGGCCTTTCTGCGCCATGTAAGTTTTCTTTGTTTATAGAAAAATGGTGTCAGATAATGATTCCCGATGCCTATATACAGTCTTCTAGTGATGATTCTGATCCTTCCAAACCAAAAGCCACCATGCCAAATCTTAAAAAATATCCATTTATGGAAAATATATGTCAGCAATTAATCGATACTTTTAATAATGGCAAACGGGAATATATAACCGAATATTGGGTTGATCCAAAAAATGGTAATCGTATTTTTATAAATCTACGCTATTTGCTTACTAAAAATGAAGCAGGGGATATTTGCGCACTTTCTATTGTAAAAGATTATACAAAGCATCGCGTTCTTGAAGAAACCGAACATCGCAAAGAGTTGGAATATTTTGCATTTGTGGATCCTATAACTAATGGAACAAACTATATAAAATTCAAACTTATGTTACGAGGGGAAAATCACGAAGGTTCCATTGTTTCCATGGATATTCATTCTTTTAAAGTAATAAACTCTATTTGTGGTGTTACTCGTGGTGATGAAGTTATAGAAGCAATCTGGCATTGTATTGAAAATGCAATTGATGCAGAACAAGGCGATAAAGCAGCTCATATTAACGCAGACCATTTTGTTATTTATTTTAATACCATCAAAGAAGAAGAAGTTATAGCAAAATTAAAATGTATTACTTTTGCCCTTAACATGATTACTTCTGAAATGACGGAAGTTCCTCAGATTAAACCTTATTTTGGTGTTGCAATCTGGTATCCAAAAGATAAAATTGAGTTTGCTTATAGTCATGCTGTTGTGGCTAAACATAATGCAAAAGATAACGAAACTGTAAATTATGCCTTTTTTAACGAAAGTGATACACAAAAGCTTATTCGTGAAAAAGAAATGGTAGATTCTTTTGAAACTGCCATAGCAAAAAAAGAGTTTAAAATCTGGTTTCAACCAAAATATAAACCAATTTCCAAAGAACTTGTGGGTGCAGAAGCCCTTGTACGCTGGCAAAAAAGTGACGGAACAATGATTTCTCCAGGGGAGTTCATTCCATTGTTTGAGCGAAATGGTATGATTCGTGCACTGGATGAATATATTTTCCGCAATGTTTGTATTATGCAAAAGCGATGGGAGCTTATGGGAAAACAGATAGTTCCTGTTTCAATAAATATATCTCGAGCCAGTCTGTATTATAAGGATGTGGTAAAGCAGTATAAACGCCATATTGATGATATTGGAATTGACCCAAAAAATGTTCCTATTGAAATTACCGAAAGTGCCGCTGTAAATAATTTTGAAATAAAAGAAATTGTAGATAATTTTTATGATTTAGGTTTTTCATTGCATATGGATGATTTTGGTTCCGGATATTCGTCTTTGGCTTCCTTAAATCAAATGCATTTTGAAACTTTAAAGCTGGATAAAAGTCTTATTGATTTTATTGGCGATTTTGGTGGCGACAGACTTTTGGAACACACTATCAGTCTTGCAAAAGAGTTAGGAATGCATGTTACTGCAGAAGGTGTTGAAAACGAAAAACAGGTTCTTTTTCTAAAACATACTGGTTGTGATAGTATACAAGGCTTTTTCTATTCAAAACCTTTGCCAAAAGAGATTTTTGAAAAATTGATTGCCCAAAACAACAGCGATAGTACAAAATACGCCGTGGATTATGTTGCAGAAAAGGTTGTTAAGTTTAAACAGTCTTTAATAAGGCCTCCAATCTATACATTTCTTGTTAATTTGTCTAAAAATGTATACACCGAAGAGGTTGGCGCTCTAGATTTTGAAGACGAAACTGGCATTCATGGTAAAAATTATGATGCGGCGGTTCAAGCTTTGGCAACAACTTTTATTCACCTAGAGTCAAAACAGGCTTATGAAAATTCTATGAAAAGGGAAAATATCCTTAAAAACTTTACAGGTGTAGAGCAGACCAGATTTTTTCAATACAGCAGAATCTATAACGGTGATTTGTGCAAGATGCAGATAATGTCTTACATCTTTACAACGGAAAACTCGCCTGATGTTTGGATGTTCTTTACTGTATCAATTATAGAAAATTATTCTAAGCCTGACTTCTAATAACCTGATTGTTTATATCGCAAAGCATCTTACTTTGTGACTGCTAGTGGAAGAAATCTGCTTAAACTCAGGTAATTCCGATTTGCATTTTTCTGTTGCTTTTGGACATCTGTATGCAAAAGGACATGCATTTTCTGCTTTGAGAGTAGTTTTTACTTCGGAATTAGAATTGTTCAGTTCTCCTTGTGCGGCGGAAAACAGCAGTTGTGTGTATGGATGTTTTGCTTCTTTGTATAAATTAGAGGCAGGAGCTTCTTCTACTAAAACGCCTCTATACATAACTCCAATTTTATCGCTGAAATAACAGGCAACTTTTAAATCATGGGTAATAAAGATATAACTTAAGTTATGTTTTTCCTTTAATTCTTGCAGCAAGTTTATTATTTGTCCCTGAATGCTTACATCCAAGGCTGAGACCACTTCATCACAAATAAGAAGTTCTGGATTCATTATCAGGCCTCGAGCAATGGAAATACGCTGTCTTTGACCTCCCGAAAACTCTGCAGGGCGACGGTTCAAATCTTCTGGAGATAAACCTACTTCTGTAATAATTTTTTCAGCCAGTTCCCATGCCTTTTGTTTTCCTTGCCATTGGCTTGAATAACGAAGACCTGCCGTAATTACATCAAAAACTGTCATTCTAGGATTTAAGGAACGGGCTGGATCTTGGAAAATATATTTTACTTTTTCTCGATAATTGCGAAGTTCTTTTTTAGAATAGTTTTTTATTTCTGATTCTGTTCCGTTTTTGTCGGTGTAAATAATACTTCCAGCAGTTTGTTTATACATTTGTATAATCAAACGGGCAGTGGTAGTTTTTCCACATCCCGACTCACCAACAATTCCATAAGTTGTTCCCCGTTCTATATCAAAAGAAATGTCATTTACCGCGTAAACTTTATTTTTATTTTTTGCAAAGAATCCAGCTTCAAGATTAAATTGATGCGAAAGATTTTTTACCTGAATAATATTGTCTGCCATAATTCTACCTTCTTAGTTTTCTTCCTGAAGCATTTTGTAACAAGTGCAATCTTTTTGTTTGCATTCTTCTTTAGTGTAACTGCATCTTGGTGCAAAAGGACAGCCTTGTTCTGGATTTGCTGGATCTGTAACCCGTCCTGGTATAGAAATCATCTTTTGTTCTGTGTAATGAGTGCCAAACTCTGGTAAAGACTTAACCAAAGCCTGTGTGTAAGGATGTTTTGGTCTATGGAGAATCTGTTCCGAAGTTCCACTTTCCATAATTTTTCCACTGTACATTACGGCAATTCTGTCGCTGATTTGTGCCACAAGATTTATGTTATGACTTATGAAAATGATAGAAAGTTCTCTCTCTTTTTTTAATTTTAATAAAAGGGAAACAATCTGTGCCTGAATTGTAACATCAAGGGCAGTGGTTGGTTCGTCCGCAATCAATAACTGGCAGTTTTGTGCTAGGGCTAAAGCAATGCCAATGCGCTGTAACTGGCCGCCACTAAATTGATGTGGAAAAGCCTTCAATCTTCCTTTTGGATCCGGGAGTCCTACTTCTTCTAAAAGCTGAATGGTTTTCTTTTCCGCTTCTTCTTTTGTAATTTCGGGATTAGAAGCCTGAAGAGTTTCTAAAAAAGTTTTGCCAATGTTCTGTAACGGATCAAAACTTCTGCCTGGTTCCTGAAAAATCAAGCCAATCTTTTTTCCTCGATACTGGCGCAATTCATTCTGAGAAAGAGTAAGTAAATCTACTCCTTCGTAGAAAATGTGACCTGTAGCAGTAGCATTAGAAGGTAAGAGTCCCGGAATGGCTGTGGTAGAAACAGATTTTCCACTTCCAGATTCTCCTACAAGCCCAAGGATTTCTCCCTTTTTTAAGTTAAAGCTTACACCTTTGGCGGCATAAATTGGAATCCATTTTGTTCCTCGTAGGATTCTAAAGGTTACTGCCAGATTTTGTACAGAAAGTAAAAACTCCCTTGAATTATTGTTTGGAATAGAGTTTTCTTTATTTTTATCATTGGAAGTGTCTGTTTCTTCGCTGATTTTATTTTCTGAGTTTACTTTGGAAGCTTTTGATGTAAGAGTTCGTTCAGATGGAACAACTGGTTTTCTCTTTAATTTTTTCTTAAATACAGCAGAATAAGGATCAAAGAAATCTCTAAGAGTGTCTCCTATAAAATTAAATGCCAAAGTTACCAGTAAAAGCATTAAAACCGGCCACAAAAGCCATGGAAAGTTTTTAAGGTTTGAAAGTGTAGAAATGTCCCTGTTGATTAAAGAACCCCAACTAACGGCAGGATCGTTAATACCAAGTCCAAGATAGGAAAGAGTAGTTTCGCTCATAATAAAACCTGGAACGCTTAATGCTGTGCTGACAATTAAAAGACTGGCGGTTTGTGGAATTATATGACGAAATATTACAATTACCGAAGGAACACCTTCTAAATCTGCATCCATTATAAACTCTTCCCGTTTTATGGCATGTACCATACCTCTGATTGTTCTTGCAGAACCCGGCCATCCAACTAAGGCAAGTATAATTGTGATTACCATATAGGATGTTCCGCTGTCCATTTTTGTGTTCAGTAAAGAACGAAGGAAGAGAATAAAATAAAGACTTGGGATTAACATAAAGAACTCGGCAAAACGCATTATAGCCCAGTCGGTAGTTCCTCCAATATAACCAGAAATGCCGCCTAAAAGCACTGCCAGTACAAGAGAGATAAAGGTGGCGGCAAAACCAATAGTTAGAGAAATGCGACTTCCGTAAACTATTCGACTGAATAAATCTCTTCCCAAATGGTCTGCACCAAAAAGATAAACAGGATAGTCACTGTCTGAACCAAAAAGATGAATGTCGCAAGGGATAAATCCTAAGAGTTTATACGAAGAACCTTTCTTAAAAAGTCTAAAATTATGTACAGTTTCTATGTCTTTTACTCTGGCATATTTCCATGTAGTTCGGTTTACAACACGATATTCGCGAACTTTTACCCCATGAGCTGTTATCTGGATGTTTGCAGGATGGTAAGTATTGTTTTCAAAAGAAAGATTTGCTGGATATGGAGCAATGAACTCCGCAAAAATCATATTTAAATACAAAATCACTAGAATAATAAAGGAAACAAGAGACAGAGGGCGGGTTTTTAGAAAATCAAAAAATTTTTTCATTTGGGTATCCTTAGTTTTTCCTTAAAAGTAACTAAAATTAAATCAACTGTATCGTATTCGTGGATCAACAACTGCCAGAAGAATATCGCTGACAACCATTCCAATCAGTACAAGTGCCGAAATGAACATTGTATTTGCCAGAACAAGATTTATATCTTCCTGAAGAACAGCTTCGTACATTAATCGTCCAATTCCAGGATAGGCAAAAATAATTTCCAGCACTAAAGAACCACCGAACAAACCTGCCAGAAGATTTGCACTACCAGTAATATATGGATTTAAGGTATTGCGGAAGGCATGGTTTAAGTAAACTCTTTTTTCGCTTATGCCACGAGCTCTCAATGCAAAAATGTATGGCATTCCCATCTGGTCCAGCATAGTGGCACGAATCATTCGCATAGTTCCACCAATGCCACCAAGAAAAGAAGCAAAAAGTGGAAGAAAAACATGGTGCATATAACTGAATGTAAATTTTAAAGGTGCTTCAGCAAAAGTGAAATCAGGATAAGCGGTAACTGGAAAAATGCCCGTTACAGAAGCCAAAAGTTGGAACAAGATAAGAAGGAGCATTCCAGGAAATGCATGAAAGAATAGGGCAAAAAAAGTAGCCGCTGTATCTATTCTTGTACCTGCTTTTGTAGAAAAATAAACTCCCAGCAGGAACGAAAAAGTCGTTATAAAGACAAGAGAAATTAGATTCAGTAGAACCGAGTTCCAGAGTCTGCTTTTTATTAAAAAAGTTACTGGCGCTCTGGAAATAAGACTGGTTCCAAGGTCGTGATGAATAAGAACACGATTCAACCATTTGAAGTATTGAACATAAAAAGGTTTATCCAGTCCAAACTCGGCTCTCAGCTGTTCCATCTGGTTCTGGTTGAATAATTTGTCGTCTCCCATTCCATTGGTGTTTCCACGAGCATTTTTTGTACCACCTTCTGTTACAGACATAAGCTGTTGTGTCATCATCTGGTCAACAATGTCTCCAGGTGCCAGTGCCATTAGACCAAAAAGTGCAAACCCTAGTAAAAACAACAGTACAAGCATCGTAATGATTCTTCCTGTAATAAAAGATGCTAAAGGTGCTTTGCTGCGATATTTTTTCCAAGGCATAGTTACTGTGGCCCAAAGGTTTACAATCAATCTTTTTATCTTCATAAAACTTCTCTTTTTTACACCCTTAGTTCTTTAAGAAAACTCTTTCTAAAGTTGCGCCGCTTTTATTATCGTAATAAACATTGCTTAAATCCCAGCGGTTTCTAATTGCAAAGAAAGAACGGCTTCTCATAAGGTAAATAATAGGGCATTGTTCCAAAATTATGCTCTGGTATTCGTCCCAAATAACCTTCGCTTCATTAAAGTCATTGGTATAACAACCTTCATTGTAAAGATAGTCTACCCGTGCTTCCCAATCAGTAGCTGGTTTTTCCTGCATTGGATACCAGAGATGGAGATTACCGTCGCTTGGCCATACATTGCTTCCCTGAGATGGGAAAAGATTTGAACCAAGTCCAATAAACACACTCTGCCAATCGTAGGTTGCGGTTAACATTTCAACTACTTTCTGGAAATCTATCTGGCGAATGTTTACCTTTATTCCTATCTTTCCGCATTCATCCACAACAATTTGTCCAATATCATTTAAAACAGTGTTTGCAGAAGGAATTGTAAGGTCAAACTCTACTTTTACACCATTCCAGTCATAGTACAAGCCATCCTTTTTTACAAATCCCGCTTTTTCAAGAAGTTTTTCTGCTTTTTCTACATCAAAACGATATTGAAGACTAATATCTGCATTAAAAAATGGATTTGCCTCTGGGAAAAAGTCATATTTTGCCTGAGCCAAACCGCGATATGTCTGATTTGCAATTCTGTCTCGATTTAACAAGCAGCTCATAGCCTGGCGGAATTCCTTTTTTGTAAACCATTGGTAAAAGGCTTCATCTTTGTTCAAAGGATTCTGATTAAAACTCCACATAGAAGCGCCCATAGAACCTTCTGCATTATAAACAGTGTAATCATCCTTCTGATTTTCTACCACTTCGCTAAATTCTTCTGGCCGTGGAGAGAAAGTTTCTGTCTGTCCCTGTTTGAACAAAAGATAATCGGTATTCTGATCTCCAATAATCTGGCAAATCATCTGTTCATAGTATGGAATAGAAACACCATTTTCATCTTTTTCCCAATAGTTTGGATTTCTTGTAAATACCAGACGACGGGCAGGAATGTATTCTGTTATATAAAACTTGCCGCAAGAAGGAATTGTTTTTGGATCTACATCAATACTAAAAAGATTTTTTACACCTTCAGCGCCACCTTTTTCTTTAGCAGGTGCATAAATAAAAGAAGGACAAAGTGTCATGTTTGTGGCAAGCAATGGTTCCGCAACAATTCTTGGAAAAATAAAGTCAAACTTTTTATCGCTGACCTTTACACAATCTACATGCGCTTCTTCACCATTTTCCAAAGTAACCCACTGCTGACCATATCCACTTGAACCAAACTCTGGGTCTCCGGCAATTTCGTTATACCAGAAAATAAAATCATCAGAAGTAACAGGAATCTTTTCGTCCTTTCCGTAGTAAGACCAGAATGCATCATCCCGAATAGTGTAATGAACAGTAAGAGTATTTTTTTCTTTATCAGTTTCAATTTCGTAGCTGGCAATATGAGGTTCCCATTTACGAAGACTGGCATCATAAGAAACCAGATAATCAAGAGTGTAGCTAATAATTGCATCACTTTGTCCATCTCGTTCCGCAATAAGCTGATTAAAAGTTTTTGGATCATTTATAATTGTATCATTCCAAACTCCTCCAACTTTTCCAGCCACATATCCACTGCAAGTCCAAGGTCGTGTAACAGTCTTTTTAATTAAGTTCAAATCATCAGAAGTTGCAATTTCGTCAATTTCAGAAAGTTCCATATCTTCATTTTTAGAACAGGCACTTAAAGCCAAAACAAGTAAAGTCAAATAAAAAATAATGTGTTTCTTCATACAGAAATTATCGGATTTTGCGGAAGGGAGTTAATAATAAAAGCGTGAGGAAATTAAAGGATTTTCCGATACTCAAAATATGACAAATAAATATACAGCAGCCATCGTTGGCACAGGACGCATTGGATTCACCCTTGGATTTGACAAAAAAAGAGAACAACCCGCTTCCCATACCATGTCCCTTTTGGGAAATAAAAAAATAGAAATTGTAGCCGGATGCGACACGAATACCGAAAATCTGGAACGATTCATAAATTATGTTTCAAAATATAATCCAAAGGTTCAAGCCTTTACTTCTTTGGATGAACTTTTGACCAAAAAATTGCCAGATATCATTGTAATTGCCGTTAATGAAGAGTCTCATCTTGAAACTGCCATTAAAGTTATTGAAAAACAGCCAAAAATTGTAATTTTGGAAAAACCCGTTGCCTTAAATGTGGCCCAGGGAGAAAAAATTAAAGCGGCATTAGAAAAAAGTTCCTCTGCCGTAATTGTAAACCACGAGCGCCGTTTTGCTGACGATTATAATTTTGCCAAAAAATATATGGAAAAAATAGGCAAGATTCTTACAGTCAACGCCCGTCTTGATTCTGGCCTGCGGGTTTATACACCAGAATGTGAAAACAACGGTGAATATTCCCTTTTGCACGATGGAACTCACCTTGTAGATGCAGTTTTATTCCTTTTGAACCAAGATGCTTTGGAAAATGTACAGTTAATATGCAAAACTATGGACGAAAATGACACTCAGGTTGTGCGAACAGCTACAGTTCATGCTCAAAGTACAGTTTGTCCCGATATAAATCTGTATTTTTCAGGAGCCAGTCGCTATTTTGGATTTGAAGTTGAAATTATTGGAAGTTTGGGGCGAATTAAAATTGGAAATGGCATTCATCAGTTCTACCAGCGAAAAGAATCAAAACTTTACACAGGATTTTTCTCTCTTGAAGCCGATAAAAAAGAGCCTTCCTTCAAAAAAACTGGTTATTTTTCAAATATGACGCAAAATGCTGTGGATTTTCTAGACGGAAACTGTGAGTTAAAATCTACACTGGAAACGGGATTAAATACGCTGGCAATTTTGGAAGAAATTAAAAATCAATTGAAGCAGAATTAGGGGCTAGTGCAAAGAAAAAATCAGACGAAAACCACAATAAATACAATTAAAACTACTCTCCGGTGTTCCGGGCTTACCTACGGACGGTACTCACTTCGTTCGCACCCGTAAAACGGCCCTCCATACCGGCGCCAGACCATGTATTTTTCATTTTTGTTTTAATACCATTTTTCTTTGTTTTCCTGTATAATTTTTTTATGAAATATTTAATTTGTTCCGATATTCATGGCTCAGAAACCGCCTGCAAAAAAGTTGTAGATTTTTTTAATAAAAATGAATGTGAAAAATTACTGATTCTTGGCGACATATTATATCACGGCCCAAGAAATCCTTTACCAGAAGGTCATAATCCAAAAGGTGTTATTGAATTATTAAATCCTTTGGCTAATAAAATTATTGCCTGTAGAGGAAACTGCGATGCAGAAGTAGACCAGATGGTTTTAAAATTTTCTGTACTGGCAGATTTTTTTCAGTTGTTTTATAACAATATCAGTATTTTTGGAACTCATGGTCATGTGTACGCTCCACTTTTGGCCGACGGAAATATTCCAACTGGCTGCGAAACTGCGGGAAAACGACCTTTGGTAAATACTCCCGGCATTGTGTTCTACGGACACACCCATGTTTCAATCTTAGAAAAAAATGGGGAAGGCACCATTGTTTGTAATCCAGGTTCAGTTTCTCTTCCAAAAGGTGGCACGGAAGCAGGCTTTGCATTGCTGGAACTAGGCTCAGAAAAAAATACTCTTTCCTTGTGTAGCATGGATGGAAATATTTTAAAAACCATCTCTTTGTAAATATGGATTTTTATTTTATAGACCCCGAAATTACAAAATTACAAAATTACAAAATATGTAAAATTGTCCTTTTCATAATTGTTTTTATAAGCTAGAATATTTTTAGGCGTTTGCCTTTAATAATTTACTTAATCTTAATGGAGGTAGTTAACGCCTCCATGCATTGTCACTAAGGCGGTGGTTATTAGGAGTTTTTATGAAAAAATTACTTGCTTATTTTTTAAGTATGTTCCTTTTGGTGGGTGCAGTTTTTGCGGCAGATCCAGCTGAAGGCTTGTGGAAAAGTATTGATGATAAAACTGGCGAAGTTACAGCTCTTTGGAAAATCTATGTAGAAGACGGTGTTCTTTATGGTACAATTGCGGCTACAGTTGCAGATCCACAGGATGTAATTGCCAGCGCATGTAAATCATCTTACAAAGGATTTCCTGTTTCTGGAGATGTAAACAAAATGACAACCGTTGGTACCCCTTGGATTTTTGGTATGAAAAAAGAATCTGCTGGTAACTGGAAAGATGGAAATATTATTGATCCTAGTAATGGAAAAATGTACGGTTGTGTAATCAAATATCTTGCAGCTGGCGAAACAAACAAAAAGTTTACTGCAAAAGAACCAACTCTTGCTATGGCTGGAACTGTTGGTCCAATTCAGGTTTTCCAGTATTGGCTTCCTGCAACAGAAGCAGAAATTAAAGCCGCTCAGACAAAATATCCTGCTTCAAAATAAATTAAGCTGAAAAACTTATATAAATTATTTATTTAAGATTCAGGTTAAATGAATAAGCCTGTTGTTAGCACTTACCACGAGAATAATTTTGTGAATGCTAACAACAGGCTTTTTTTATGAATGAGTAATTTCTTTAGCTTTAGCCCTTACCGCTTCGTACAATTTTTCTTTATTATCTTTGTTTTCAGAAATAATTCGTACAAAAACAGAACCTGCTACAACAGCATCTACAGAATCGGCAAGAGCTCCAGATTGTATTCCATTGGAAATACCAAATCCTCCGTAGATTTTTGAACCACCAGCACTTACTTTATTCAAAAAAGAAATGGTTGCGTCGTCAATTTTTGTGTCGGTTCCTGTAATGCCTGTTCGTAAAGCCGCATAGATGTATGGAAAACCTGCGTTTGCCATTTTTGCCAATCGTTCGTCGCTCATACTTGGTGCGGCTACAGGAATATTTATCATTCCGTTGTCTTTACAAGCTTGAGTTAAGCCTTCGTCAAAATCAAATGGTAAATCTGGAATAATCATTCCTTTTACGCCTACAGAAGCAGCTTTTTTACAGAACTCTTTTATTCCTGGAGTATAAATAAGGCTTCCATAACTCATTATGTAAATCTGAGTATCTGGGAACTCTTTGTGCAAAGTTTCTATAAATTTTAAACCGTCGGCAGTGCGATAATAGCGTTCCAAAACTTCTGTACAAGCTCCTTGGATTGCAGGGCCATCGGCACTTGGATCGCTAAAAGGTAATTGTATTTCCAGAATATCTGCACCACCTGCTACCAAGGCACGGGCTGCGGTTAGACTAAGTTCATCTGTTGGATAGCCAGCTACAAGATGGCTCATAAGTTTTATTTTGTTAGACATAATTTTTCTCCCATAAGGTGCTCCCTGGGGTTTTAGGGGCTAGAGCCCCTAGGAGAGGGGGTAGCGGAAAACCGAAGGGTTGAAGCGAGGGGCAGGCGCCCCTTTTATTTATTCATAATTTCTGCATCGTGAATATCTTTTGCATCATTTAATCGTTCAAGTTCGGCTGCCAGGAACTGTTTCCATGCTTCTGGACGGAAAACCGGGCTAGTAATAAAAATATCCTTGTCTCCACGACCAGACATATTTACGATAATTACATCATCCTTGCTTAATGTTGGAGCTAGTTTAATTGCTTCGGCACCGGCATGTGAACTTTCCATAGCAAAAAGCACGCCTTCGTTTTTAGCAAAGAATTTAAGAGCATCCAAGGCTTCTTTATCCAAAGCAGAGGTAAATTCTACACGCCCAGATTTTCCCAAAGCCGCCAGTTGAGGACCAATTCCACAATAATCCAAACCAGCAGAAATTGAACGGGTTGGAAGCGCCTGACCATCTTCGTCCAAAAGGAAGCGAGATTTATATCCCTGCATAATTCCTTCGCGGCTGGCATTTCCTGTCATACGGCTGGCATTTTCACCAACTCCAGGGCCAATTCCACCAGCTTCAACGGCAATCAATCTTGGAGATTTGTCTTCAATAAATGGAGCAAAGAATCCAATAGAATTTGAACCGCCACCACAGCAGGCAATAAGTGCAGTTGGTTTTATTCCCCGTTCTGCACATTGTTTTTTTACTTCTTTACCAATAACGCTCTGGAATTCTCGAACAATATCAGGGAAAGGTGCTGGACCAAGAGCAGAACCTAAAACATAATGTGTTGTATCTGGATTTGCAGCCCAATCGCGCATGGCTTCGTTTACAGCATCTTTTAAAGTGCGGCTTCCAGAAGTTACGGCATAAACTTTTGCACCATACATTTCCATTGCGGCCACATTTGGTTGCTGTCGACGAACATCAACTTCGCCCATATAAACTGTACAATCTAAACCAAGTTTTGCACAGGCTGCAGCGGTTGCCAATCCATGCTGACCAGCTCCAGTTTCTGCAATAATTCGTTTTTTGCCCATATATTTTGCCAAAAGACACTGACCAATGGCATTGTTAATTTTGTGGGCACCAGTATTTGCTAAACCTTCCAGTTTGATGTAGATTTTTGCACCGCCAAGAAGTTTTGTGGCTGTTTCTGCAAATAAAAGTGGAGTTTCACGGCCAATATAATCTCTCTGAATTGTAGCAAACTCTTCCAAAAATGCTTTGTCCTGCATGGCTTTTTTGAATGCTACTTCAAGTTCATCTAATGGTCGGCGCAGAACTTCTGCTACATATTTTCCGCCATATTGATTAAAAAATCCATTATCTGATTCTGTCATCTATTTCTCCCGTTTTTTTGGGCGTGCCGGTTTTGTTCCCTGTCGGTAACAAAACCGTCGGACTTTCCACCATTCCGCTTTCGCTTCAGCCCCCCTGCTGGCGCAGTCTTCGCAGCACAGCTGCTTGCCGACTCGCTCAAAATGCTCTGCGAGCATTTTGACGGCTTTCAGCCGTCGCTCCCTGGGTGGCCGCCTTTGTCGTGGTTCCAATTCCTCACGCATTTTATTTATTTTATATTATCAAAAAACTCAACAAGTTTTAATACATCCTTTTTGCCAGGTTCAGCTTCAACTCCAGAGGCACAATCAATTAACTCTGGTTCATAGTTTTTAATATTTTCCGCAACATTTTTTGGATTTATTCCTCCAGCCAGCCACAGCTTGTATTTTTTCTGAACAAGAGTAACCAGTTCTGAAGAAATCTGTTTTCCAGTTCCACCAATTTTACCTTTTGTCTGAGCATCGACTAAAACCCGTGGTTCTCCCAAATCAAAAAGTTCATCTAAAAGTGCAACATCTTTTTCTTCGTTTATATTAATGGCTGCATAATGAGGCAGTTTCTTGTAATTATTTGTTGCAGAATCTGTCGTGGTAGTAAGAAACTTTCTTGCACAATCCATTGTGTGTAGTTGAAGAACATCAAGAATACCGTCTTCTACCAGTTTGATGGCAGTTTGAGCTTCTTCGTCACTAGGGTCAACAATTACTCCAACCAAAGTTTTTCCTTTAATTTTCTTTTGGTCCAGAAGCTTTTTAGTTTCTATAACGGCTTCTTTGTGAGCTTCCCGTGGAGATTTGTTCCAGAAAATAAATCCTAGAAAATCTGCTCCAAGTTCACAGGCCTTTAATGCATCTTCCGTGTTAGTTAGTCCGCAAATCTTTGTATGAAGACCTTCTTTTTTTGTTGCATAGTTGTTCCAGAAATCTGCATTCTTGTTTCTTTCAGAGCCTACAAAGGCTTTTACTAAATCTGCCCGTATTTCAGGATTTTTTGCAGCTGCTTCACCCAACAAAAGTCCTGCAAAACCAAGAGAACCCGCAAAAGCGGCACTTTGGGCTGTTCGAATACCACTTTCAAAAATAACTCTGGCATCATCACCCAAAATTGCTTTGATTTTCTGGAGCATTGCACAAGGTGTAAGTAAATCAATGGTAAAATTACTTAAATCGCGACTGTTTACGCCACTGACAATGTATTTTTTGTCCACATATTTTGTAACTTCAGCAAGTTTTAAAATGTCTTCTTCCAGGCGCAGTTCTACCAAAGCCGTAATTCCTAACTCCTGACATTTTTTCGCCATAGAAATCATTTTTTCCACAGGCAAAATACGGGAAATTAACAAAACGGCATCGGCTCCAGCTCTATAGGCAATTTCAATTTCTTTTTCGTCAATAAGAAAGTCTTTTCTAAGAACTGCGGGACCTTTTTTCCCAGTTTCCGCTTCGTATGAATCAACGGCAGCACAAACTTTCATTAGGTCTTCCAAGGTTCCCTTAAAATAATTGCTTTCTGTAAGACAGGAAACCGCTTTTGCCCCAGCTTTGGCATAAGAAAGGGCAGTAGCAGCAGAATCCAGGTTTGGGGCAATATCACCTTTACTTGGACTTGCTCGTTTTACTTCCAGAATAACACCTTTTTCTTCAAGGAAAGGATGAACGGCCCGCTGTCTTTTTTCTGGAATGGAAAAACCATAGTCCCAGCCAAGCTTTTCCATATCTTTAATGCGTCGCTCAACAATTTCTTCTAAAATATTTTTTGTAGCCATAATACTAATAATTAAAGAGTTTTTGTAACTTCCTGAATCTGTTTAAGTTTTGCAAGAGCTTTCCCAGAATCCAAAGCATCCAAAGCCATTTCATAACCTTCTTTCAAAGTTTTTGTTCGTCCAGTAATATACAGAATAGCAGCTGTATTCATTCCTACGGCATAACGAATAGTTTTTCTTCCACCGCCGTTTAATACTTCCATGGCCAATGCCGCATTGTCTGCACCAGAACCACCCATAAGTTCTTCTTCATCTGCATCGGTAATACCAAACTTTTCTGGATTTATTACATACTGATATTCTTTATTATGTTCATCAATCTGGTAAACATAAGTTGGTGCACAAGGAGAGATTTCGTCATAGCCGTCTTCTGAGCAAACAACCATAACTCTTTTTGCGCCCAATGATTTTGCCGCATGAGCATAATCGTTCATTAAAGCTTTAGAATAAACACCAAGAACTTCGTATTCTGCACCAGCTGGATTCAAAAGAGGTCCCATAATATTAAAGATAGTTTTAATTCCTAAAATCTTACGAACAGGTGCTGCAAAACGCATTGCGGCATGATACACAGGAGCCATAAGGAAACCAAAATCTGTTTTGTTAACTAATTCAGCAGTTTTTTCTGGACTTGCCATAATGTTAATACCAAGATTCTCATAAAAATCTGCGGCTCCAGACTTTGAAGAAACGGCTCTGTTTCCGTGTTTTGCAATAGGCTGTCCACAAGCTGCTGCCACAATTGCCGACATAGAAGAAATATTAAAGCTTCCTTTTCCATCGCCACCAGTTCCAACAATTTCTGCAAGACCTTTTTTATCGCAAGGGAATGGAGTTTTTACTTTTAACAATGCTTTTGCACAACCAGCCATTTCCGCAGCTACAGGACCTTTTGCGGCCATTGCAACCAGAATAGCAGACATAATTCTTTCATCCATTGTGCCTTCTGCTACAAGGTCCATAAATGCACAAGCCTGTTCTTCTGTTAAATCCTCTTTAGCAAGAAGTTGATTCAAATAAGCAGAAGATGGAAGATTATCTCTGTGATAGTTTAAAAATGCTTTTATCAACTGCTGACACTGTTCAGAAGCAATACTTTCTGGATGGAACTGAATACCTTCAATTGGCATTGTTTTATGACGGATACCCATAATGTCACCGTCTTTTGCACGAGCTGTAACTTCAAAATCTTCTGAAAGGGTAGATTCATCAATAACCAAAGAATGATATCGTGTAAACTTTCCTGTTTTACCAATTGTTCTAAAAAGTCCTCGTCCGTCTAAGTCAATATCTTCAACAATGCCGTGTTTAATAAACTTTGCCTGTACAATTTTTGCGCCAAAAGCTTCTCCAATTGCCTGATGTCCAAGACAAACTCCAAGAATTGGGATTTTTCCAGCAAAATAACGAATGGCTTCAATGCTTACACCTGCCTGACTTGGATTTCCAGGTCCTGGTGAAACAACCAAAAACTTTGGATTCATGGCTGCTAATTCTTCAACCTTACATTCATCATTTCTAACAACTTTTATTTCTTCTTTTGTTGCAATTTGGAACGCTTGAACTACATTAAATGTAAAACTATCGTAATTATCTATAAATAAAATCATTTTTTTCTCCAAATAAACTTATTTTGTTAAGGTGTCGATTAAAGCACCAAGTTTTTCACAGGTTTCTGTAAACTCTCGTTCTGGATCTGAATCGTAAACAATTCCACCACCAGCCTGAAGTGTATACACATTTCCTTGTTTTAAGGTTGAACGAATTGCAATACAGAAATCCAAATCGCCATTACACTGAACATAACCAACTGCACCTGCGTAGAAGCGGCGTTTAGTTTTTTCCAATCCGCTAAGAATCTGCATAGCACTGATTTTTGGTGCGCCAGAAACGGTTCCAGCAGGGAAAGAAGCTCGCAAAACTTGAATTGGTTTTACACCGTCGCGAACAATTCCTTCTGTGTTAGATACAATGTGAATTACATGAGAATAATGTTCACATTCCATAAATTGAGGAACAGTTACAGAGCCTTCTTTACAAACACGACCTAAATCGTTTCTTGCTAAATCTACAAGCATAAGATGTTCTGCACGTTCTTTTGGATTAGAAAGCAAGGTTTGTTTTAACTGTTCATCTTCTGCATCCGAATTACCACGATGAATGGTTCCTGCAATTGGATGAATGCTTGCTTTTCCATTTCTTACGCGAACAAGACTTTCTGGACTGGCACCTGTAAGCTGGAAATCTCCAAAATCAATGTAGAAAAGATAAGGAGATGGATTTACCTTTCTGAGTTTTCCATAAACAGTTAGAGCAGAAGCGTCGCATTCAATTTGAACACGGCGGCTTGGTACTGCCTGAATAATATCTCCAGCAATAATATGCTTTTTGAGAGTTTCTACTTTTTCTATGTATTCTGCCTTTGAAACTTCCAAATCTGTAATCATTTTATATTCAAAATGAGTTGGAGGTTCTTCTACATAAGAAAAGTCCATATCATTCATTCGTTTAATAAGTCGGTCAATGGCAGCCGCTAAATCTATGGAATGTTCATTGTAGTTTAAGCCAAAAATATGCATGGTTTCGGTAAAATGATCAAAAACAATGTAAATGTGGCCAGCTATAAAACAGCTTTCTGGAATCTTTAATTCATCTTTCTGTTCGAAAAACTTAATATTGTCACAACGACAGGCAAACTCGTAAGAAAGATAGCCCAAACCACTGGCAGGAATTGGTATTTCTGCATTAGCACCAGTTGCTGGCGATTTGTTCTGTTCTGCTACATAAAGAAGAGCATCAAGAATATCTGCTTCTTTTTTATGACCAAGAGCGTCAAGACTTTCAATTTCCGAAGTATCAAAAGGGATTCTGTTTCCATCTACTAAAAAAGCAACCCCATCCTGATCCTGAATAATTTTAAAAGCTTCTTCTGTCATAAGGATAGAATATCGTTCTCTTCCTTTTGCAAAGCTTGCCGATTCAAGTACAGCTCTTGCTCCAATTTTTCTTGCTAATGAATATGGTGTATATCGTTCGCTGGAGAAACTTTTATAAAGTGCATCGCTTCGTTTTTCCATTTTATTCTCCTCGTAAAAAAGTTCACTTATAGGTTTTGTTGTTACTATAAATAGTAACAGAAGTTTTTGTTTCTGTCAATAGTAACATACAAAAAAAAGATTGGTGCATCTAATAAAATGGAAGGTTTTAACATAAACGCAAAATGGTGCGTTTATGTTACACTTGGAGTTTATAAATAAACTCCTTATATACATGTTCGCTCACGCGAACGTTTTTATAAATCCTCGATTGTTGAAACAATCTGCGGTTTATAAAAAAATAGGAAGGTAAATTGATTACTGCAATACCATCTGATCGTTGGTCATTCCGTGCTTTTTAATCTGTTTAAAGCGTTCGGCTAAATCGTCCAAGGTAAGTTTCTGTTTTTCTTCACCACTAATATCCAGAATAATTTCGCCAGCATCCATCATCAAAAGACGGTTTCCGTAATCCAAGGCCTGCTGCATATTATGAGTAACCATCATAACTGTAAGATTATATTCTTTGGCAAACTTTCTGGTTAATTCCATAACAATAGCGGCATTGGTTGGGTCAAGTGCGGCAGTATGTTCATCCAAAAGAAGAATGGCGGGCTTAGATAAAACAGCCATTAAAAGAGTAAGAGCTTGTCTTTGTCCACCAGAAAACTGTTCTACATTATCGTTTAAACGGTTTTCTAATCCCATATCAAGTTGTTTTAATTGTTCACGGAACTCTTCCCGTTTCTTTTTATTTAAACTGATTTTTAGTCCTTTCCAACCTTTTTTGCTGCAAATCATCATATTGTCTGCAAGGCTCATTTTTCCGGCAGTTCCTAACAAAGGATTCTGGAAAATACGACCAATGTATGCTGCTCGTTTGTATTCAGGGTCTTTTGTAATGTCGCGGATTGGAGTTTTTCCACTGGCGGTTTGGGCTTCTGTTGTGTCTAAATAGATATGACCAGTTGTTGGAGTTAAAGTTCCAGAAATAATATTATAAAGGGTAGATTTTCCAGCTCCGTTGGAACCGATTACAGTAATAAAATCTCCCTGGTTTATTTCCAGATTGATATTTTTTAAAGCTTTGTTTTCATCTGGAGTTCCAGCATTAAATGTTATGCCGATATTTTCAAGTTTAATCATTTTACTTAGCCTCCTGAACTTCAGAGCCTTTTTTTGCCGGCCGTTTTAAATGCTGGGAAAAATTACTTTTGCCTTTTAGGTTTGCAATTATTAAACAGATGATAATTAAAAGTCCGGTAATTAACTTTAAGTCATTGGCGGTAAGATGGATGTAATGACCATAGCGACGGGCAATAAACATTAATGCACGGTAGATGATGGAACCGATTAATACTCGTAGTGTAATCCAGCCGATTTTATTGGAACGAATAATGAACTCTCCCAACATTAATGAAGCAAGGCCACTTACAATAATTCCAGTTCCACTTCCAACATCCGCAAATCCGTTGTACATAGAAGCATAAGCACCAGAAAGTGCGGCAAGACCATCGCCAAAACAAACACCAATACCACGAACAATTTGAGGATTTACACCCTGGGAAATTACCATTTGCTGGTTAGAACCTAAAGCTCCCATGGTTAAGCCTAAATCGGTATGGAAAAACAGGTCTAAAAGCAGTTTAAAAATTACAATAAAGATGATTAAAAATACTAAAATCCCAGTTTCGCTTGGAATGGAAGGGAAATGATTAACGGTAAAATCGGTAATTTTTGAAAATGTTGTTGGAATGCGGAGGAAAGAAATGTTTGCACGGTTAGACATTATTCTTAAATTGATGGAATAAAGCATGGTCATCATTAAAATACCTGCAAGTAAATCTGGCACTCTAAGTTTTGTATAAAGAAGGGTTGTACATAAACCTGCTATACAGCCACCAACAAAGGCCAGCAGAATACCAACTACAGGCGACATTCCATGAGTAAGACAAGCCGCTAAAATACAGCCGCCCATTGGAAATGCACCATCAACTGTCATATCACAAAAGTTTAAGGTTCTGTAGCTGATAAAAAGCCCTAGAACCATAATTCCATAAATAAAGCCTTCAATTAAAATCGTTTCTATCATAAGAAACAGTATAACATATTTTTGTTTCTATTAACAGTAATTTTTTTTATTTAGGCTAATTAGTTTTTTAAGATTAAGCTTTAAAGATAATAAAAAGAACGACGCCCGAGAAATGAAGGGTCGCCGTTAGGCGAGTGCGTAGCACCGAGCGTCAGGGAGCCCTGAATTGCGAGTTGTGGTTTCCGCTGGCGCCATATTAATTAGAAAGTTACTGTGGAAAAATTAGTTGTTTCCTTTTGTAAACTTTCCATTTTCGATGATGTAAGTTGCCTGATCGAGATAATTCTGAGGGATTGTAATTCCACAAGCTTTTGCTGCATCCAAATCGAAAAGAAGGTCTGAATCTTCTGGTTTTGTCATGAAACGAACTGGGATTTCGCTTGGTTTTTTACCGTTCAAAATCTGAACAACCATTTCGCCAGTTGCATAACCTGCTTTGTAATAGTTGAAGCCTGAAGCCATAAAACATCCACCTTCCATAGCACCTGTAACATCGCCAGAGAAGATTGGTTTTTTAGCTTTATTGAATACTGAAACTAAGCTTGGAAGAGCAGAGAATACTGTGTTGTCTGTTGTAAGATAAATACCATCACAGCGGTCTACGATTGCTTCTGCGGCCTGTTTTACTTCTGCTGAGTTTGTAATTGCCTGGAAAACCAATTCAAGGCCAGCTTCTTTACATCCTGCTTTTACCAATTCAAGAGAAGAAACTGAATTGTCTTCGTTTGAACAGTAGATATAACCAAGAGTTTTGATGCCTGTAATTTCTTTGAACAATTTGATGTGTTCTTTTGAAGGAAGTTCGTCTGACATACCTGTTACATTGCCTTCTCCGTGTTCCAATGTTGTTACAAGTCCTGCTCCAAGAGGGTCTGTTACTGTTCCAAATACAACTGGAATATCTTTCATTGTATTTGCAAGAGCGATGGCTACTGGTGTGGCGATACCAACTGCTACGGCAACTTTTTCATCTTTATACTGTGATGCAATCTGATTTGCAGTATTTACATCTCCGTTGGCATTCTGCAAGTCGAATGTTGCATTGATTCCTGCATCTTTAATTGCATCAATAACGCCCTGTTCTACTGCATCCAATGCCACATGCTGAACGATTTTTGCAATACCGATTTTTACGGTTTTAGCCTTTGATTTTTTTGGTTTTGCAGCGGCTGTTGAAAGACAAAGGGCTGCGGTTAAAAGAATAGCGATTGTTTTTTTCATTTTTTGCTCCTTAAGCTGATTATTTTCAGCGAAATGTTACTATTTATAGAAACATAATAATACAGTTTTTTGTTTCTGTCAATAGTAACATATAAAAATGTTTGACTAGAATATAAAAAAAAGTGCGCGAGGGGGAGAAAATCGTTCTAAAAATTTAGGCGGTGAAAGAATTTTGGCTTTGCTATACCAATTTTTTACTTTTGCTTTACCGATTGGAATAAAAAACTTTGTTGACCTTTTTGTTTTTTATGCAATAATTGAATTTAGGAGCTTTAGCCTTGCATTCAAAAAACAAAAATTTTCTAAAAAGTTTTATACCACTTGCGGGAATAATTTTCTTTGCCGTTCATTTATATCTGTACATATCGAAAGGTTTAATCAATTTAAATTTTCTTGAAATTCTTTTTTTTGTTGCAGATTTTCTTTCTGTTTTAGTGGGTTTTCAGTTGATTTTTTTTCCAAAAATGACAATCTGGTATGCCATTCTTTCATCGCTTTTTACAATTTTATTAACTTTTACTAAAAGGATGGAATTGGAAGTTTATTTTTGTTTTGTTCTGTCAGTTATTGCTTTTTGGAATCAGGGATTTTATTCTTCCCATACAAAAATTAAGAAAATTTTAACAATAATAGGTGGAATTTTTTTACTGATTATTAGAATTTTGCTGCTTAAGGAAGAATTCTTTTACAGAGACTGGAAACTTTGTCCAATCTACCTTGCCGCTTTGGGTTTGTATTTGTTTGTGCAGAATTCTATTAGGTTTAATCAGATGAAAAAATCTGAACTTAAGATTGAACTTTCGGATTATCCGGAAATAACTGACAGACAGAAAAAATTGATTCCTTTTATTCTTCAAGGGGAAAAATACGATCGTATTTCTGAAATAACGGGCATATCAAGTTCTTCGGTAAAAAGGGATGCTGGAGACATTTTTAAAATCTTTTTCTCATCTGATCGTATTACATTTGTTTCAAAATATTCCAGCTATAGCTTCTTTGATAACGGTAAACCTATTTTTATTTGCAATCAGAAAGGAATTGAACAGTAAATTACTCTTTTGGATTTACAATTTTCTCTGTTGTAATTGGGTGATAAAAAAGCATCCTTTCCATATTAGAAAACTGAAAAGGATGCTTTCAAAATTAAACAGATTAAACTTTACTGTGATTTTTGATTAATCATTATTGTAATTATGAATAAATTGCAATTTAGTCTGCAAACAATGGAGTAGAAAGGTAACGGTCTCCTGTATCTGGCAAAAGAGCAACGATATTTTTACCTTTGTTTTCTGGTCGTTTTGCAAGTTCGATTGCGGCCCATAGAGCGGCACCAGAGGAAATACCTACAAGCACGCCTTCAACTTTTCCTATAAGTTTTCCTGCGGCAAAAGCTGCTTCATTTTCTACAGGAATTATTTCATCATAAATCTTTGTATCAAGTACATCTGGTACAAAACCTGCTCCAATTCCCTGAATCTTGTGAGGGCCTGCAACTCCTGTGGAAAGAACTGCAGAAGATTTTGGTTCAACGGCAACAACTTTTACATTTGGATTCTGAGATTTCAAATATTTACCAACTCCAGTGATTGTTCCACCTGTTCCAACTCCTGCGACAAAAATATCCACTTTACCATCAGTATCCTGCCAGATTTCTGGACCTGTAGAAGCAATATGAGCGGCTGGGTTTGCAGGATTAACAAACTGACCAGGAATAAAACTGTTTGGTATTTCTGCTGCCAGTTCTTCCGCCTTTGCAATGGCTCCTTTCATTCCTTTTGCGCCTTCTGTAAGAACCAATTCTGCACCGTATGCTTTCATAATCTGACGGCGTTCTACCGACATTGTGTCTGGCATAACGATTATGATTTTGTATCCACGAGCGGCGGCAACTGAAGCCAAACCAATTCCTGTATTTCCCGAAGTTGGTTCAATAATTGTTGCGCCAGGTTTTAATTTACCTGTTTTTTCTGCATCGTCAATCATTGCTTTAGCAACACGGTCTTTTACAGAACCCGCTGGATTAAAATATTCCAGTTTTGCAAGAACTTTTGCTTCCAAAGAATATTCTTTTTCAATATTTGATAATTCCAAAAGTGGAGTTCCACCAATTAATTGATCTGCTGAAGTATAGATTTTACTCATTTTGTATCTCCTGTTTTAATTTTGCTATTATTTTATCTAAATCTTAATTATAAACAATAATTATAGGCTTAAATATAAACTTAAACTATAAACCTAAATTGCGGCAAATCCATTTTCCAAATCTGCAATTATATCTTCATAATGTTCAGTGCCTATTGAAAGACGGATTGTGCTTTGTGTAATTCCCTGGTCTGCAAGTTCTTCATCATTCAATTGAGAATGAGTTGTAGTAGCAGGATGAATTACTAAAGATTTTACATCTGCAACATTCGCAAGTAAACTGAAAATCTTAAGATTGTCAATAAACTTCCAGGCTGCCTCTTTGCCACCTTTAATTTCAAAAGTAAAGATTGATGCTCCACCATTAGGGAAGTATTTTTCATACAATGCATGGTCTGGATGTTCTGCCAGCGAAGGATGATTTACTTTCTGCACCTTTGGATGATTTTTTAAATATTCTACAATCTTTTTTGTATTTTCAACATGGCGATCAAGACGCAAACTTAAAGTTTCTGTACCTTGTAGTAAAATAAAAGCGTTGAATGGAGAAATACAAGCCCCTTCATCCCGAAGAAGAATTGCACGGATGTAAGTTACAAATGCAGCTTTTCCTACTGCATCGGCAAAACTAATTCCATGATAGCTTGGATTTGGTTCTGCAATGCCCGGATATTTTCCCGATTTTTTCCAATCAAAATTACCAGAATCTACAATTATTCCACCAAGAGTTGTTCCGTGTCCACCAATAAACTTTGTAGCAGAATGAACTACAATATCAGCTCCATGCTCAATTGGGCGAATAAGATATGGAGTTCCAAAAGTATTATCAATCACCAAAGGAAGGCCATGTTTATGGGCAATTTTTGCAATTGCATCAATGTCTGGAATGTCGGAGTTTGGATTTCCTAAAGTTTCCAGATAAATTGCTTTTGTATTTGGTTTAATAGCTCCTTCTACTTCTGCAAGATTATGAGCGTCAACAAAAGATGTATTTACACCAAATTGCGAAAGTGTGTGTGCTAAAAGATTATAACTTCCTCCATAGATTGTTTTTTGAGCGACAATGTGATCTCCAGCCTGAGCTAAAGCTTGAATTGTGTATGTAATTGCGGCTGCACCCGATGCAACTGCCAATGCTGCCACGCCACCTTCCAAAGCAGCAATTCTTTTTTCAAAAACATCCTGGGTAGAGTTTGTTAATCGTCCATAAATATTACCAGCATCTGCAAGGCCAAATCTGTCGGCAGCGTGTTTTGAATTATGGAAAACATAAGAAGTAGTCTGATAGATTGGAACTGCTCTTGAATCTGTTGCTGGATCTGCCGATTCCTGTCCAACATGTAACTGAAGTGTTTCGAAATGTAATTTATTTGTACTCATGATTATCTCCTAAAAAAATATTTGTTGAATAACAGTTGCGTAAAATGCAAATTAAAAATTAGTAATGTAAACAACAACAGAGACACATGACTCCATTGCGGAAATTTTCACGGATTAGTTTTTCAAAGAAATATTTCATCATAGCCTCCAAATAGTTTTATTCTTATAACCTAGTAACTTTGTAGGTATATATTATATATACAATCTATAACCCTACTATGTCAATAGGTAATAAGAAAAAAAGATAAAAAATTTGACAACACAAGCTTTATCAAAACTTATATTGCCATTTTTATTGGAAACCTAGCGAAAGTCTATAAAAGTTCACCCAGCGCTAAAAAGTGAGAATAACGAGATTATTCTAATTAGAAATCAAACTTGCAGTCATCATTCAAGAACTTTAATTTTATGCTTTTAAGATTCAGTCCATTGTCGGAAACAAAAAGTCTACAAATAGAAAAACGAGTAGGGAACTTGGAAATCTTTGTTATAGAAACATCCTTTCCGTTAGTGCCGTTGAATGTATAGTTAATAATTGGAATCCCTTGATAAAAGAAAGTACAAGGCAATTGAGCCACTTCATTCAATTCAGAACTTCCTGTTAATGTAAACTCATAGGTTCCCGGAATCTCAACATCAAAAGCAAGCACATAGTTGGTATTAGCCTTACATTCCTGATAAGTTAAATCTATTGTAATTTCCTTTCCAACCTTTACAATTTCCACATCTTCCAGCTTTATATCATCTGGAGAAGCAGGACGGTTTATAATTTCAATTTCATCTGCGGTTCCCATAAGCCGTTTCATTGCCTGTGTGTGCATAACATGATTACAAATTGTCATGGCAGACCGTTGCAATTCTGCTCTGGTTACACGACCATCGGCCAAGGCTTCCAGTGTATTGTCTCCACTTGCATTAGTTGCGCCATCAGGACAAACCATATACAAATCATTCTGGGCTTTAATCATTCCTGCAAAATTACTACCACTAACTTCACTAGAATCTGGTTCACTAATTGCTGCCCACCAGTCTGTCATTACAATTCCAGAAAAATGCCAGTCTCCACGCAAAACAGATGTATTTAAATCATAATTTCCCGCAGTATAAATGCCATTAGCCAATCCGTAAGTTGTCATAATTGAATCGGCCCATCCAGAACGAACTGCAATTTCAAAACCTCGAAGATATATTTCACGCCAGGCTCTTTCTGATGCAACAGAATTATTTGCACGACGATTAGTTTCCTGCTCATTTCCCGCAAAATGCTTTATAGTTCCTGTAACACCACCTTGATGCAAACCTTTTAACATGGCAGAACCAATTTCACCAGTTACCAAAGGATCTTCAGAAAAATATTCAAAATTACGGCCATTCAAAGGATGACGGTGAATATTCATTCCAGGCCCAAGAAGATTTTCTACATGACTGGCAGACATTTCAATACCCGTAAAAGTATATAAATCTGTAATAAGCTGACGATTGAATGTACAGGCAAGAGATGTACCGCTTGGCAAAGCAAAAGCTTTTATTCCGCAATCCAGACGCATTCCCGAAGGACCATCATCACAACAAACCGCTGGAATACCAAAAATATTTCTCAATCGCTCAGAAACTCCACCAAAGGCCGAAGCTGTACCTGGAGTTACAAGACTGGAACCCATTCCTTCACCACGAATAATGCAGCTTAAATCGTAATCAGTAAACTGAGCTACAAAATCTTCCATGGTGATTTTTTTATTTAAAACATCTTCAAGTTTATTTATTTCATCATCAGATTTTTTTATCTGAGGAATCTCTTTAGGAAGATTGTTTAAACGGCGCTGAGACATTTTACCTGTATCAGTTGGAACTGTTTCCATAACAAAAGTGCCATTTTCCAAAGCATGCATTCTTTCAAAAGAAACGCCAGGTGCCATAGCTTCTGTGCATTTTTCAACAACAAGAGAAGTTGTCCCAGAAATCTCAAAAGAAAAAACTTCTCTGGCAGAACGAACATCAAAGCCTGCAAAAACCTGATACATTCCATTTTCAAGCACAAAGCAGCTTTTATTTCCTGTAATGCCAGAATCATCATAAGAAGCAAAATTATAATATGGAATATTAAACTCAATCTTTTGACTTTTACCAATTTCCAGAAGCTTGGTTTTTTCGAAATCTACCAAAGAACGGGCGGCTTTTCCTAATTTTCCATTTGGTGCTTTAATATAAATCTGAACAACTTCTTTTCCTACAAAATTACCAGTGTTTTTTACTTCCATGGAAAGAGAAAGCTTTTTTTCTTCATTACAAGCTTTTCCTTCTAAAAATGAAAGATTAAAACTGGAATAGGTTAGTCCATAGCCAAAAGGATAGGTAACTTTTGATTGAGTTAGAGCAGAAGCTTCAAAATAACGGTATCCTGTAAAAATGTCTTCGGCATAAAAATTGCACTGAGGATTCCCAAAATATTTATCAGTTGGATAATCACTTATATTTTTTGCGATTGTATCTGTAAGCTTTCCACAGGCAGGGGTTTTTCCGGTTAAAACATCTGCAGTTCCCAAACCGCCTAACATTCCACCTTGCCAAACATACATAACAGAATCAGGATGATATTTTTCAACAAAAGACATATCAATGATGTTACCTACATTTAAAAGCACTACCATCTTAGAAAAACCAGCACGAACTTTTGCAATCATATCTTCTTCCTCATCAGATAAAAGATAAGAACCTTTGGTTGCTGAATTATCTTTGTCTTCGCCTGCGGTACGACCAATTATTACAATGGCAATATCACTTTCTTTTGCGGCATCGGCTACAATTTCTGCAGTTAATGGCATTTCATCCTGACTCCAGCGTTCTTTTCCCCAGCCAAGACCTTCGTCAAAAGGATTTGTTTTTTCCCATTCTGTGTAAATATTCTGCAATTTTTGGTTGATAACAATTCCAGCATCAAGCAAACCGTCTACAATATTATACACTTTATCAACATTTACCTTGCCGCCAGAACCAGTGCCACTTTTATAATAAGAGCTTTGGATTCGCCCAAAAACAGCAACCTTTGCTCCCGTCTCCAATGGAAGGGTATGATTTTTGTTTTCAAGCAGAACACAGCCTTCCGCTATAGCTTCTCGCGCAGTTTGTTCATATTTTTTCCAATCCAAAGTAATTTTCATTTTATATTCTCCTGACAAAATGACACACGCAGAGTTTTCTACAAGTTAAACCTAAGTTCCGTGGGTCATAAAATAAAAAATCGCTATAAAAGTGAATGTATTATAGCGATTTGGTAAAAATTAGCGAAGAACAAAATAAAACGATTGTTGTACAAAAATCTACACAAAAAGGATTTCTGGCAGATAATTTGTACATATTCAAAGGATTTTTATTGAACACAAGCCTTTACAAACTGAACAAACAAAGGTCCAGCGTTGTTTGGACGGCTCTTAAACTCAGGATGGAATTGAACACCAACATGGAAAGTATTTTTTTCTACAGGCATTTCAACAGCTTCTACAAGAGAATCATCAGGAGCTGTTCCACAAATAACCAATCCTGCATCCTGCATTTCTTTGCGGAAATCGTTGTTAAATTCATAGCGATGACGATGTCGTTCTTCTATCATTTCTGATTTATAAGCCTGTTCAAGAAGTGTTCCCGGCATAACTTTGCAAGGATATTTTCCTAAACGCATTGTTCCACCTTTAATAACCCCTTCCTGATCTTTCATTAAGTCAATTACAGGATGAGCACACATTTCATCAAACTCACGACTGTTTGCATCTGCATATCCTAAAACATTACGGGCAAACTCAATAACAGCAATCTGCATACCAAGACAAATACCAAAATATGGAAGATTATGAGTTCTGGCATAGTTACAAGAATTAATCATTCCTTCAATACCACGATGTCCAAATCCACCAGGAAGAATAATTCCTGCACAATCACCAAAGATTTCAGGGGCAGTTTCTTTTGTTACAGAATCACTGTCAACCCATTTAATTTTAAGTTTCTTACCAACAACAAAACTTGCGTGATACAAACTTTCCACAATACTCAAATATGAATCGTGGAGTTTTACATATTTTCCAACCAATGCAACCTGAACTTCTCCCTGGCGAGTGTGTATGCTTTCTACCATTTTTTCCCATTCTGATAAATTACAGGTAGTTCCTTCAATTCCCAACTCTCGGCAAACAACCTCATCCATCTTCTGACGATGAAGCATCAGTGGAACTTCATACAAACTGTCCAGAGTTTCATTATCAATAACACAATCTTCTGCAACATTACAGAAAAGGGAAATCTTTTTTCTAATTTCAGCAGGGATAGGTTCCGCACATCTTGTTACAATAATATCCGGATGAATACCCACAGCCATCAATTCTTTTACAGAGTGCTGAGTAGGCTTTGACTTAAACTCTTCTGAACCACCGATGTAAGGAACAAGACAAACATGAATAGAAAGACAGTTTCTTCTTCCAATTTCAATCATAAGCTGACGAATTGCTTCCAGGAAAGGCTGACTTTCAATATCTCCAATAGTACCACCAACTTCCACAATACAAACATCGGCACCAGAAACTTCGGCATTTTTAAGCACAAAATCTTTAATTGCATTTGTAACATGAGGAATAATTTGAACAGTTTGACCAAGATATTCGCCTTTTCTCTCTTTATTTAAAACATCCCAATATACGCGGCCAGAAGTTAAATTTGAATATTTACTAAGATTTTCATCAATAAATCGTTCATAATGACCTAAATCCAAATCTGTTTCGGCTCCATCTTCTGTAACAAATACTTCTCCATGCTGAAAAGGGCTCATGGTTCCTGGATCAACATTCATATAAGGATCAAGTTTTTGAGAAGCAACTTTAAGCCCACGACATTTTAACAATCGTCCTAAAGATGCAGCTGTAATTCCTTTTCCAAGACCACTTACAACACCACCTGTTACAAAAATAAACTTAGCCATTTTTCATACTCCCATAAAAATCAGTTTGGGCATAAAAAAAAGTCGTAGACTTTGCACCGAGTATTATCTCAGTATAAAATCTACGACCTCTTTGCCGTTAATATAATTCTTTTTAATATTACAAATTTGTATAGTTTTATTCAAGATAAAAAGATTGATTTTTGCCCGCGCTTTAAGAATTATCATTTTAAGAAACATCAATTCATATTGCGTAAAAAAGAATCAAAATGTAAAGTAAAGACTTAATAAATAGAGTTTATTTGAGGTTTTATTATGGAAAGTACAAAAACACAGGCAAAAGGTGTAATTATATTACTTTTGACGGCTCTTATCTGGGGTATTTCTTTTGTATCGCAAAGTGTAGGTATGGAATCTGTGGACGCTTTTACTTTTATGGGAATTAGAACCATTATGGGCGCAACCGTTTTACTTCCAGTAATTTTAATAAGAGACAAAATATCCGCAAAAAAAATGACAAAAGAAGAACTGTTAGAAAGAAAAAAAACTGATAAAAAAACAATTCTTTATGGCATGATTTTGGGAGTTTTTCTGTGTATTGCAACTAACTTTCAACAGTTTGCATTTTATTATTCCAGCGCAGGAAAAATTGCTTTTATTACAGCTATGTATATGTTCTTTGTTCCAATTATCGGATTGATTTTTAAGAAAAAAGTTCCCTTAATCACCTGGCTGTGCATTCTTATGGGCTTTGTGGGATTATATTTTCTTAGTTTTACAAGCAGTGGTTTTGAAAGCTTGAACAAAGGTGATATTCTGGCATTCATCTGTGCCTTATTCTTTTGTGGTCAAATCCTTTTGATAGAAAAATATTCACCATATTGTGATGGAATCAAGCTTTCCTGTGTTCAATTTTATACAGCGGGTATTATTACCGTAATATTGATGTTTATTTTTGAAAAGCCTCAATGGTCAAACATTAAACAGGCAGCCATTCCATTGCTTTATTCCGGAATTATGAGTTGTGGAGTTGCTTATACAATGCAGGTTATTGGGCAGAAATATTGTGAGGCGACTATTGCTTCTCTGTTGATGTGTATGGAGTCGGTTTTTGCTGTTCTTGCGGCGGCAATTTTAATTCACGAAAGTCTGTCTCCAAGAGAAATTGCGGGTTGTATAATTATGTTTACTGCCATTTTGATTTCACAATTAAGCGACATCATAAAAAGTCGAAGAAATAAGGAAACTTCTGTTTAACAAGTTTAACAAAATTGAAAGCCTACTCTAAGTAAAAATACAAAAGGGTAGGCTTAGCAATAATTCTAATTTTTCTGCAGATTGGAAAATTGTTTTTAGCTTAAGACAAAGGCGTAATACTTCCGTACATCATTACATCTGTTTTTTCAATGTCTAAGAAAATGTGGATGACAAGCCTCATGTGAGTCGGTTTATCATTAAACATTCGGATATAGTTGAAGACCTTTGTTTCTTCCATTCCACAAAAATGTGAAAGCAGTTTTTCCCGATTCATAAAATCAAGATAAGAATCTTTATATTCAGGGAACATCAGTTTTTCGGCAACCTTGATAACATGCTCATCATATTCATCTGTAATAATATTTGTTTCCGTATACCAGGTAGATTTTTTATCTGATATGTGGAAGGTATTTTTAGACAGATTTGCTATAAAATCATAAATGTATGGTTTAAAAAGATTCTGTTTGAAAATATTGATATGTCTTGTAGGATAATCCATAGAAATCTGTGGAGGAAGCATCGTCGAAATATCAATCATTTTTTCAAAAACATCCAAGGGAACTGGCTTAGAATAATAATAACCTTGAATACTGTCGCAACCAATATTATTTAAGAAAGAGGCCTGGCTTTCGTTTTCAACACCTTCTGCCGTAACATGAATGCCTAACTCTCGTGCAAGAGAAATTGTATGTTCAATCAGTCGGTTACCACCAAAGTTGCCTATAAAATCAATCAAACTCTTATCAAGCTTAAGGGTGTCAAAATGCATTAAGTTTAAAGAGGCTAGAGAAGAGTAGCCGGAACCAAAATCATCCATGTGAAGAGCAAAACCTGCTTTGTAGAAATTATCAGCAATTTCTTTTATATCATCCATGCTGATGGCGGCAGTTTCTGTAATTTCTATTGGAACATATTTTGTATCCAGTCCAATGTCCTGAGTAATTTTTTTATAATGATCAACAACATCCTTAAAATATAAGCTGGCTCTAGAAAGATTTATGGAAATTGGAATAATTTCTTTTCCTTGATTTTGCCAGTCTTTTTGCTGAATACAAACCTTCTTAAAAATATATTCATCAAGAACTCGAATCATGCCGTTTCGTTCAAACAAAGGTATGAAGGTTCCTGGTGGAATAATGGTATTCTCGTCGGGAATCCATCGAACTAAAGCTTCTGCACCAACCATTTTTTGTGTAAAAGGATTATATTTTGGCTGGAACCAGATTTTAAACTCCTCGTTGATGATAGCTCCTTCAAAAGAGTCTGACAAACGCTTTTCTTCCACCAGACGAAGTGTATCTTTTTCTTCAAAGAAGGAATAATTTTCTTTCTGCTGAACTCTGGCTTTATGCTTTGCACTTACGGCTTCACTATAAGAAAGTTCAACCTTTTTTCCAGGTTCCCATACCGAAATACCAAAATATGGTTCCAGCTGAGGAACATCTAATTCTGATGAAATAGTAATCAGTGCGTTGGTAATGTTTTTTATATGCTGAATAATTATTTCATTGTCGCAATAAGGCATAAAAATTACAAAATGGTCGGCAAAAACATGGGCAGCAAGTTCTCCAGAATCAAAATTGACATCATCAACAATGCAGTCCCAGATTTTTTTGATTACGATATCGCCTTTATTAATTCCACAGATTGAATTGATAACCTTAAAAGAATGAATATCCATGGAGATAATGCGACCTATAAGATTTTGATTGTGAATTGTTTCTTTGAACTTAAAATAATTATAACCTTGAGTAATTTGGTCATAATAGGCATATTGTTCAATTTTGTCCCGATAATTTTGTTCACTGTTGGTAACATTTTCTGTATTGTCTTTTGTTACCGCCAAAGCACATATTTCATTTTTTTCGTTTTTATTTAACAAAAAGCGTTGATTTATAAAGACTTTTTGACCTTCATAATTATCAATCCAAAAATCTATGGTATAATCTCGCTTTCCTTGTTCATAGGCATTTAACAAAACATCCCGCAAGTCAGAATAATCTTCTTTATTTCTTCTGGAAACATCGGGAATCATTTTTTTTACCCAGGTTTTTACAAATACAGAAAAAGAACAAGGCACTGACAATCCTATAGATTCAGGAACTGACAGCACTTCATTACTTCGAGAAGTTCTTCTGAAAAAATCATTTTCAATTAAATCGCGGGTAACATTAAAATCGAAAAAACAAAGGGAATCAGAAACAATTGCATTTCTGAATTGAGTCTCATAAAAAAGAGCGCGTTGCAGCTGCTTAATTTGATTACTGTTGTCTAAAAAATATTCCAATTAACATCTCTCCACCCAAGAAGATAGCATATTTTTTAAAATAAATACCATATTTTTTTAATAAATTAACAAAAATTTGATGTACTTTTCGTATTTTTTTGACTAAGTTCAGTTTATACCAAGGTTGGAAATTTAGCAAATTTATAATGTAAAAAGAAATTAAAAAAGTGTTAAAATGGAATGCAAAATAATGATAATGCACTTCATTTTAACACAATTTTTTCTGTAATTTTGAGATTAAGAAAATCAGTCTGAAAATCTATTTTTTTATCATTACATCCAACTGATTGAATGGGATTTCTATACCAGCTTCATCAAATACTTTTTTTATTGCTATAAACATATCGTTTTTAGTCTGGAGAAAATCATCGTTATTAAACCAAACGGCGGCTGTCATATTTATTCCACTGGCATCAAAACCATCATACCAAAAGGCTGGAGCAGGATCGGTTAAGACTGTAGGACAAAGAGCAGGTGCTTTAGATAAAGTTTCTAGTGCAAGTTTCATATCTGTATCATAAGCTACCGACACCTGAATAGTAAGACGGCGTTTATGATGAAAAGTTTTATTGGTTAAGTTTGCGTTGATAATGGTTGAGTTTGGGATTCTTACCATTTCGTTATCAAGGGTATGAACCTGAACAGAAATTAGGTTGACAGAATCTACAATTCCAGTTATTCCGTCTACCACAATTAAATCTCCAATTTTTACAGAACCTTCGGTAATGACGAAGAGGCCGCTAATAAGATTACTTACAGAAGTTTGAGCGGCAAAACCGATTGCAACTCCAGCAATTCCTGCAGCACCCCAGATTGCACTGAACTTAATTCCAAACAAACTAAGAACATACATAGTTATAAGCACATAAAAGGCATATTTTAAAAATCGTAAAATTAAACTGGATTTTTGCTTAGAAAGCTTTTGTACTGGGATTTTTTTTATTCCTCGAATTGCCAGTTTGTATGCAAGCCAGAATGCCAGAAGAATTAGAATCGTTCCAGCTAATTTAAAGACATTTTCCCAAGTAATAAAAGTTTTTGCCCATGCCACAAAGGATGAAGTCTGTTTTACCAAAGAAGCACCAGCATTTGCCGCGGCTTCTACCATAGTTGATGAAATAGTTTCTTCCATAAAGATTTTACTCCTAAGATGATATTTATAACCTAAAGCTTTTGGTTTCTATAAGAACAGTTCTGTCTACCAAAGCTTATTTTTTAGTAAAATGTCTACTTTTTTAAACTATTTTTTTTAATTATTAAAAAGTTGCTATGCTTTTTATTTCTGCGACCCATATTTCTGTTAGTCGAAGTCAATTTTAACGGAGATTATATCACAAAAAAAGATTTATGTGTTGGGAATGCCTTAGTTTTCATTTTTTTAAACCCTTTTTCTCGAATCATAAATATCATATAATTAGTAAAACTACAAAACGCGAGGAACAACACTATGAAAGAAATTAGCGTAGAAGAATTATCAGATAATCCATTTAAAATGATTGGCAAAGATTGGATGCTTATTACTGCGGAAAAAGAAGGCAAAGTTAATACAATGACAGCTTCCTGGGGTGGAATGGGTATAATTTGGAATAAACCAGTAGCCACAGTATATATCCGTAAATCTCGATATACAAAAGAGTTTATTGATGCAGAAGATGGTTTTTCTTTGTGCATTTTACCAGAAGAATACAGAGATAAACTAGGATATTGTGGAAAAATCAGTGGAAGAAATGAAGATAAAGTTAAAAACTGCGGATTTTCTGTAAATCATATTGAAGAAGTTCCATATTTTGAAGAAAGCCGCCTGGTTCTTAAATGCAAAAAACTTTATTCTCAAGAAATGAATGCCGCTAGTTTTGTAAAAGCCAGCGAAAACTTTCCAAATCAATTCTACAGTGACAATGACTGGCATGTAATGTACATTGCAGAAATTGAAAAAGTATTGGTAAAATAAAAATCAGAACAAACACATAAGCACGAATAAAATAAGCAGTACAATCACTGTGTAAAATGCAATCCACGGTGCTTTAGGCGGCTTATATTCGTGCCAAATAAGAGGAATACGCATTTCTTCCTTTGAAAGACCCGCGTGATGAGAACGGAACCGAGGTTTTGATTTATCCCAAAGAAGAGTTCTGGAAGAAACCGCCGCCGCAAGAAAATCTCCTAAACCTGTAAGATTCTTATTAGCTTCACCATAACCAAAAAGATGTTTTTTTAGCACTTCCTCTTTTGTAAAAAGTATATAATCCTGGCTAAATCTTTCATTAAAATACTTTGGAAAATCTGTTTTATATTCTGGTTTTACATAAAAACTAATAGCACGAGGTTCAATACACACTTCTCTTTCCAACATTTTTGCCATATCTGGATAGTTTTCCACTATAGTTTCATTGGTAATATCCAAATGTCCATGATCAGCTGTAATAAATACAACCGTATCTTTTAACTTATCGCAAAGAAGAAGCAATTTTGCGTTTAAGTCTTCAATAATTTCATGAACTGAATCGGCATTAGAACCATCTTTGTGCATAGCAGCATCAGGATTTTCCCAATAAGCGTATGTAAAAGTCCGTTTTTCGCTCTTGCAGCTTTTTTTAATTTCATTTACCCAATCATTTAAATCTGGAAAACCTTCACTTCCATAAGAAGGAAACGGCATAACCGCATTTGCTACGGCAGTCCCCTTCTCGTTTATTTTTTGAATTATATTCTCATAAGGAAGATATTTATACGGAATTGAATAATCCGCCGCTTTTTGTGTAGTTCCCTGAAGATTGTTAGTAAAACAAGTTACAGCTTTATTTTCCTGCTCAAAATACACATCCCAACCAAGCCAGCCGTGTTCAATTGGTGACAAACCGGAAAGAAAAGTTGTAGTGCTTGCAGTGGTTGTTGGAGGAAAAACTGAAGAATAATCTTTTAAAAGATTACGGCGCAAAAAATCAAAGCGAGAAAGATGTTTTTCAAGAATGTTCATGCCAAGGCCATCCAGTAAAATGACAACTACATGTTTAAATTGCTTGGCAAGAATAGCATCTGCATCAGGTAAGGTTTCGTGATTTGGAGTTATACCATAATGTCTCAAAATAGAACAAGACAGATTTAGGATACTGTCAGTATAATCGGGGAAAGTTGGTTGAACTAGCAAATCAGAATAAGTTTCGGAAAGTTCATTTTGGGTATCCATAGGCAGTACCTCACCAATAGTTTTATATCATTTATTGTATTATCAAAAAGCGATAAAAACAAGAATGTGATTGTTCCAGCCTATTTTGCACCCTATTTTTCCAGTCGCTTTCTACCCTATTTTACCGAAGTTCAGCATAAGCTTTCATGCGAGAAATAACATCGGCATTTTCTTGAGTTCTAATTCTCGCCTCTTTTCGCATATAGAAACTATGAGTACTATGTGTATCCCAAAGAACTGGAACAAAACCACAATCAAGAAGTTTTTTTAGCACATATTCCAGACATTCTGGCGAAGTTTTATAATCCGCAATTCTAATAATATTAGTTGAAGGATAAGCTGCTGTTGTTTCACCCAAAAATACAGGGATTCCTTTTGAAGTAAAAGCATTTTCAAGCAGCTGACATTGATTATCGATATATTCTATCCATGTTTTTCCACCAATTTTATTCTGCCAGTACATTGAATTATCAACATAATGAACGGAAACCATAAGTTTATTTTCTGCAGAATCTTCTGGCACTTTAAACTCTTTGCTTGTGGTTAAATCAATGTTGGTCCAATAACCACTAATAATAAGAACTCGTTGAAGATTTTTTCCGCCAGTGGAACGAACAGCATTTACAAAGCTTTGATTCAATGTATTAGTTAATAGATAAGCCTTGTCTTTTTCGAGCTTTGTCAGATATCCACTGGAATTAAACTGGTCGCCACCAAGATATTCATTAAATCCTTCAAAAATCAATTTTTCGGAATATTGTTCAAAATAAGAGGCAATTTGACTCCAAATATTAGCAATAATTTTGCTGGCATCTTCCAGATTATTTCTACGGATTATAAACTCATCAAAATGATGGCAGTTCACAACAACATATAAATCATCATTCAAACAGTAATCTACAATTTCACGAACTCTAGCCAGATACTGAGGATTTATAATCCATTGCCCGTCATTTTTCATCATATTTCCCCAGAAAACAGGGATTCTTACAGTATTAAAACCAGCGGCTTTTATTCCATCTACCATTTCTTGTGTAATTACTGGAGAGCCCCAACAAGTTTCATAATCAGCAGGTCTATTTCTTCCCACCGTAGGAATCCAAGTATAAGTGATTTTTTCACAGTTTCCGGCTTCGTAGGCTTCCATAGTATTACCAATGTTAAATCCAAGTTTCATATCTTTTGCTATATAAGAAGCATTATGGAAAACCCCATCACCAGTATGATTTGTGGGATAAGGAGTTAATTTTACTGGCTCCTTTATATTAAGAAAAGCGAGGCCATTTTCTTGTAACAATGGTTTTTCATTGGTCGTAGCTGGTTCGTAAGCTTGCTTAGGCTGACTTTCTGATGAAATATTAACAGTGTTTGAAGCACATCCAAAAGACAAAAGTGCAAAAAAACAGGCGGAAATACAACAATTTATGATTCCAATTTTACATTTAACTAATTCTTTTTTCATAATAAATCCTTATTGCTAAAATTATAAATTGAAATAATTATTCCGCAATTATAAAAAACTGGTTGATTTATACAAAAAATATTAGATTTTTAGTTTGTAGAAAAAAAGTTTGTTATTTATCTTTTACAGAGCCGTCGGAATTAAAAAAATCCTCTACATCAATGACCGAACTATCTGGAGTGCGGCGTTTGTAAATGTTTTTGTATAATTCCAACACACTTTCTTTAGATTGAATAAAGTTTTTATCATGACTGAGACAGAAATATTTAACATCCATTGACTCCATTACTTTTATCATTTCCTGGAGAAGCTGTGCATTATATGTATGATGTCCCCGAATTGGTTTACTGTAAGCTCCATCGCCTAAAAAAGCATAATCACCGCAAAGAAGACAGAGACAACCTTTTGCATGGCTTGAAGGAAGAAGTTTTATGGAAATCTTTGGGGAACAGTCAAAATCTAAATCTTTAGTTACTACAGAACCTTTAAATACATATTTTTTTGTATTGGCAGAAACATAAAGATTTTCGTAACTCACCTTCCCCAGATTCAAAATATGGTCAGGATGAAAATGTGAAATCACAATATTTTTAGGACCATCAATTTGGTTAATGGCTTCCACTGACTGCTTATTCATACCCACATCAAAAATCCATGTTTCTTTATCAGTTTTTATGAAAACAACATCACAAGAAAGAGGTTTTTCGCTGGCTGGCAAATAAGAAATATCTGATGTTATTTGAACAAGGCTCATAAACTTATTCTATACAAAAAAAGTATAATTGTCAGTGAAATTATAGTGAAAATATTGCCACCTATAACTGGCTATAAAGAAACAATCCTATAAAACTGTTCCAATTCTTTTGCATTCCACAAAACAGGCACTGGATACAAAGGATTTCCTTCTTTATCTGCACGACGGGCTAGTTCTGGTATATCTTCTGCTTTAATTCCTTCTAGCTTTTCTGGGATACCAATTTTTGCATTCATTTCTTTAATAGCAGAAATAAACTTTTTAGCGGCTATCTCGTCAGAATCGGTAGATTGTGCAATTCCTGCATAAACTGCAAGTTTTTTCAATTTTTTATAAGCGGCAGAACCATAAGCTTCCAAAACATAAGGGAGCAGCACAGAGTTTGCCAAGCCGTGAGGAATGTTGTATGCACCACCTAAAGAATGAGCTACAGCATGAACATAACCTACATAGGAACGAGAAAAGGCGTTTCCTGCCATATTTGAGGCCATAAGCATATTTCTTCGAGCTGCTTCATCGGAACCATTGTTATAAGCAGTTTCAATGTTTTCAAAAATCAATTTTGTGGCTTTTTCTGACCAATCTCGTGTCTGTTTGGTTGTTGAACGGCCAATGTAAGCTTCTACAGCGTGAGTTAAAGCATCCATACCGGTGGTTGCGGTTAATGTTTTTGGCAAGGTGAATGTAGCTTTTGGGTCAAGAACTGCAACCTTTGGAATTAAAGGAAAATCGTTTATTGGATATTTAAAGTGTGTTTTATCATCGGTAATAACAGCGGCCAAAGTTACTTCGCTTCCTGTACCTGCTGTAGTTGGAATAGCGGCTAAAAAAGGGATTTTTTTAACAACACGGAGAATGCCTTTCATTTGAGACAGAGATTTATTTGGTCTTGCAACACGGGCTCCAACTGCTTTTGCACAATCCATTGACGAGCCACCACCAAAAGCTATGAGTCCCTGACAATTTTCTTTTTTATAAATCTCGTAGGCTTCTTCTACATTTGACACGGTTGGATTTGGCTTTGTTTTGTCGTAAACAATGCATTCAATGCCTTTTGAAGGTAAAAGAGTTTCAAGATTTGCGGTAAGTCCCCTTAATTGTGCATCTGTTACCAATAAGATTTTTTTAATTTTTCTATTGATAAACTCTTGTGGCAATTCTTCAATGGAGGTCAAAACTTTGGGATTTCTGTAAGGTAAAATAGGTAAAGCAATTCTGAAACAGATTTGGAATCCACGACAATATATTTTTTTAAAAGTATTCATAAAAAATCTCCTGTTATTACTTTATGTCATTATGACAATTTTTGATTTTTTGTCAAGTTAAAAACATATCCATTCTCTATCGGGATATTTCCACTTATACAAGAAATTGTGGACATTTCCCTTTTTACACACTTTTTTTTCACATTTGTAACAAAATGACGGTATGAATTTTTGGACACGAGTAGATAATTTATTAGAATCTACAGGCAGAACAAGAAAAGAGTTAGCTGCCGAAGCAGGTTTTGATGTTTCAAATATTGGAAAAGGAATTGCAAATAATAATGTACCTTCCGCCGAAACCGCTGTAAAAATAGCAAAGTTCCTGAATACTACAACAGAATATCTAGTTACCGGTCAACTTTCTAAGAAACGAACTTATGATGATTATGATATGGACACTCTTATAAAATATTCACAATTAATTCATAAATTAGATTCTCTTCCCTTGGAGGCCCGTTCCCCAATTGAATATATGATTTCTGATATGTCGAACAATTACACTTCCAGCAAGATTGAGAAAAAATAAACTGCTTTTTGGCAAGAACAAAAATAATATTGTATTAACAAAGTTTTATAAGAATGCTTTTTGTCAGTTTATTCCCGAAAGTGTTTTGTTTATGATACAATAAGACTGTTATGAAACTTAAGATTATATGGTTTTTATTGATTGCTACCTGCTTATATGCACCTCTTTCGGCAAAAACAAAAAATAAAAAATCCGTACAAAAGGAAACAAATATAAAACTGCTGGAAGCTACTACTGCGGAAAATCCTTTTGAAAATACTCAAGATTTAGTTACCGCCGAAGAGTCTCTTCCTGAAAAAGAAACTGCGGTGGAAGAAAAAAATGATTTACCTCCCTCAGAACCAGTAAATCTGCATCTTTTTAAAGAAGCCTATCCTTCTATCACTTTCGATTCCAAATACGATGAAGAAAATCAAGACTGGATAATTGTTATGACTATTCCAGAATCCACTGGAACAAGAACTTCACTTCCATTGTATTGGGCAAACGGAAGTATGCTTCCCGAAAACGAATATAGTAAAAAAGGCGAATATTGGTCTTTACTTTATTCCTATGATTTAAAAGAAGCTTTAAGAGATCCTGCAACTTTTACAGAAGAAGAAATCCAATATATAAAAGAATATACTTCAAAAGAAAAACGACAATCCGAAGCTGGGGAACCTATGTTTTTCTTTGATGAAATCTACGACGGAAGCAGCCGTTCTTCTCTTGAGCATCATCTGGTAAAAACCACATTCCTTGGTTTGCCTACAAATATTCATGAACTTATAAAAGAGCCTTTGAAAAAAGTGGAAAAACAGATTCTTGAGGCGGCAAAAAACGATTCGGAAATCCAGGCTTTTATTGATTATAATTCAAAAATTGAAGGATATTTTTGGCGAATTATTGCGGGAACTAACAGAAAATCCTTTCATAGCTTGGGAATTGCCATTGATATTACACCTAAAACTTATCAGGGAAAATCTGTTTATTGGAGCTGGGCAAGAGATTGGAATCCGGACAAATGGATGTTAATACCTATAAACAAAAGATGGGCGCCACCAAAAAAGGTAATTGATATTTTTGAAGAAAATGGATTTATTTGGGGCGGAAAATGGGTTATTTGGGATAATATGCACTTTGAATATCATCCTGAACTGATTCTTTTTTCTGAAGAAGAGTCTAAAAAAAATGAAATTACAAACTCTGTAAATGATTAGTGATTTTCCGAGGTTTTTCTGTTGTAGATATAATTCAGAATTGCCATGGAAATAATTATTACATAACCAATTACGCTTAAATAATCTGGCAATTGTCCAAAGAAAACCAATCCTAGTATTGTGGAAAAGATTATCTGAGAATAATCATAGATGGAAATCTCACGGGCTGGAGCATGATAATAAGCGGCGGTAATAGTAAATTGACCACCTGCGGCACAAGCACCAGCACCAAGTAAATATAAGAACTGCTGTAAACTCATTGGATTATAATTAAAAATCATGTACGGAATTGTAATAAGCATGGAAAAAGCGGAAAAAAATAGAATAATTGTCTTTCCATTGCACTTTAAAGAACCAAGTTTTCGTACACAGGCATAGGCAAATCCAGCTCCTACTCCGCCTAAAAATCCAGCCAAAGTTGGAAGCATCTGATTAAAATCAAAAGAAGGTTTGACAATAAGAATGGAACCTAAGAAGGCCACAATAATTGCAATAAGTGGCACAGGTTTAATTTTTTCTTTCATCAAAATAAGGCTAAAAAGGATGGCAAAAAAGGGAGCCATTTTATTTAAAATTGCGGCATCGGAAAGAACAAGGCGGTCAACGGCATAAAAATTACCAAAGATGCCTACAGAACCTGCAATTGCCCGTAAAAATAAGAAAATCAAGGCTCCTTTTGGAATTGCAACGGCGCTTTTTCCATTTTTCTGAATATCCCGCATAATCCCAACAAGAGCTATTAAAAAGGCAACTGCATTTCTAAAAAAAGCCTTCTGAATAAAAGAAATGTCTCCGCTAAGTCGGACAAAAACAGCCATTAAAGCAAAGAAAAAAGCGGATGTAATAAGAAATATAATACCTTTTGATGTTTCTGAAATATTTTTCATTTAACACCATAGTATAGCGAAATTATTTAGATTGGGCAGCCAGCCATTGAAAAATTGTTTGTCCATTTTCTTCGCATTGATTGTTCAAGGTGTAAATCCACGAAAAATGGCCATTATATTTAAATGGGTTGCCATTTGCGTCTTTGTATAATCCTGTTGTATCTGTAACATTTTCCCACAAAGTAAAGTGTATATCTTGTGCTCCAGCCTCCAAAAGTCGTTTTACTGTAGGAACTGCATAGGAATTTGGAAAAACAGTTCTGTCATCTTTTGATTGGGTGAACCAAATATGTTGTTTTGCAAGAGATGCCAGCAGTTGTTCATCAATACGAGAATCTGGGTAAGCTTCGCAAATTGGATAGGCCGCCGCAAAATATTCTGGATATTGAAGCAGCATATTGATAGTCATATAACCACCATTGGAACAGCCGCCAATGTATATGCGATTTTTGTCAATCTGGGGATTATTTTTTACAAAGTTGTCAATCAGATTAAAAAGGGCGTTGGTATAAAAAGAGGTTGTTGTTTCAGATTTATTAGAAATCCAATTTTTCATTTCTTTTTTATCCGAAGTCTGCATCCAAAATCCGTCGGCTTGAGGAGTCAAAACACACGCTCCAGTTTCGCCAAAACAATTTTGAACATCTGGGGAAATAAGATTTACAACTTTATTTCCAAGCAGTGCAATGTATGGGTCTTTTCCACCCTCACCCATTCCGTGCAGCCAAATTACCAGCGGAATCTTTTTTTCTGTCTCTTTTTTTGGAAACCAATAGGCATAAGATAAAGTAATGGATTCGGTTTTGCTAGTATCAAACGAAAATTGATCTGCCTCAGGACAGATTCTTTTATTTAATTCAGAAATAAAAATATTCAGTTTTTCGTTTTTAATTTCAAAATTATAAACTGTCTGCCAGTGATTCATCATATCAAAGGAATACAAAAAAGGATTAGAAAAAGCATTATCTGGAGAAACAGATAGTTCCAGTGCAATTTTAGAAGACTCACCTTCTATCTTATTTCCTGAATCATCACAAGGATATGCGGCTTTTATTTTCTGCCCACCGATTTCGTTTTTTAGGGACAGCGGAATTGTGAGCCAATTTACAGTTTGGATTTCCGTAGTTACAGAAAAATCTTCCACTTGTACTTTCTTTTCTGACAGGGAGTTTTCACAATAAAGGATAATTTTATTTACACCAGGGCCCCAATCGTAGCCTTCCACAATTAAATCATATTTTCCTGTGCTATAATCGGTCATTTTTAGAACCTCCGTGGATTTACAAGATTCAAGAAACAAGATGGAAATTAAAAACAGAATCAGTTTCCTTTGCAAATTATTCTTCCTATTTTTTTATAAACCGCAGATTGTTTCAACAATCGAGGATTTATAAAAACGTTCGCGTGAGCGAACATGTATATAAGGAGTTTATTTATAAACTCCAAGTGTAACATAAACGCACCATTTTGCGTTTATGTTAAAACCTTCCTATTTTTTTATAAAAATTATAAACCTGTTTGTTATTTTTTTCAAACTTCCAAATCCAATAAAATATTGTTTCAACCTCATATTTTTAGTTTTACATAACATTTTCTGTATTTTTTCTTGAATATTTAGCATAATATGTTATGTTTAAATTATGGCTATAAAAGTTGGCGCAATTGGATACAATTTTGATCACGACAAGCATTTTTTAATGGACAAGCCTTTCGGTCCTGGGGCATATCTTCTTCTCCTTATAAAAACTGATGCGAAATTTACAATAAAAAATAAGCAATTCAAAGTAAAAAAGAATTCCTACATTTTATTTAATCCTGCAACGCCTTGTAGTTATAAAGCAGAAAAAGATTTATATATTGACGATTGGTTCTTTTTTAATATGACCGAAGATGATAAATCCTATCTTTTGCAGTTAGGCATTGTTTTTGATGAACCGATTGAGCTTAATTCGCTGGAAAATCTTACGAACATCATTCATAACATAGTTTTTGAACATTATTCATCGGATTCTTACCACGAGATTTTGGAGGAAAATTATGTGAATATTCTTTTCCATCAATTGGCTCGGACAATTTCTAATAAAAGTCAGCCTGCGCCAAATGTCTTGGATTCAAAGAATGATAAACTCACTTATTTACGCTCGGTTCTGTTTGAATACCCTGAATCTTTTAAAAATATTGAACATATAGCAAACTATGTTAATTTAAGTGTTTCTGGTCTGCAGCATGGGTACAAAAAAATCTTTGGGCACAGCGTAATTCAGGATATAATTGCGGGAAGAATAGGAAAGGCAAAAAAATTGCTGGAAACAACCAACTATACCCTAGCAGAAATTGGTGAAAAATGCGGTTACAAAACAGAATACCATTTTATGCGACAATTTAAGGAACAAACACAAATGACACCAACAGAATATAGAAATCAAAGTTCTTGGGTTCAAGTAGAAAAATCCAGAGGGTAATTTAGCAAAGAAATTGCAGATTTTGTTATAAAAAATTGCATAAAAAAACACTTCTAATAAAAAATACTTAGGCTACAATTATAATTAAGAAAATGTAAAAAATTGAACAAAAGATGCAGATTTTTACATCTTTTTAAATTGCTAATTTTATAGGAGTATTTGGATTTTTATGAAAAAAATAATTTCTACTTTGATTTTGTCGGGAACTTTTCTAAGCTTGTTTTTTAGTTTTACTTCCTGTGTCCTTAGTAATGGTTCACCAAAGCCAAAATACATTCCAGTTTTAGTGGATGACAGTGATTTTGAAAACATGGACGCGCTTCAATTCACAAAAGTTATGGGAAATGGAATCAATCTTGGAAATACAATGGAAGCCGCCGGTGCAAATTGGTTAGGTTATGATGCAGAACCTACAAAATATGAAACTGCATGGGGGCAACCAGTAACAACAAAAGCCATATTTGAAGCAATGAAAGAAGCTGGTTTTGACAGTGTTAGAATACCTGTGGCATGGACCAGCACAATGGACTGGCGAAACGGAGATTTTGAAATCAATGACAATTTTATGGAACGAGTAAAAACTCTTGTAGACTGGGCTTTGGAATCGGGGTTAATTGTTATGATAAACGACCATTGGGACTATCAATGGTGGGGTCTTTTTGGCCAGAATAAAGAGTTAGCTTACAAAATCTTTGATGCCATTTGGGATGATGTTGGTACAACTTTTAAAGATTATTCCTACAAACTAGTTTTTGAAGCAGGAAATGAAGAATGGGGACACCGTTTTAATGATGAAGTTGATGGAAAAACAGGCAATTTAACAGAAAATCAACAATACAAATTGATGACCGAATTAAGCCAGTACTTTGTAGATAAAATTAGAGCTCAGGGAAGTAATAATACAAAACGATTTTTGTTGATTCCGGGATACAATACAGATTTTGTAAAAACTACAAACAGACTGTTCCAAATGCCTAATGATCCTATTAATCAGGTGCCAAAACTCTTAGTTTCTGTTCATTATTATGCTCCTGCCCTTTATTCTTTAGTTGGAGAGCCTGTTGATTGGGGTGGAATTAAACAACCTGCAAAAACCTGGGGAACTACTGCAGAAATAAACGAACAAAACAGACTTTTTTCCCTACTGCAAAACTTTAAAGATGACGGAATAGGCGTTGTAATTGGTGAATATGCAGTTGCCATGTTAAAAAATAATGACGGTACATATACTCGTAAAAACAATGATGTTTTATGGCTTAAAAATGTTCTTGATAATTGTGATAAACATAATTACGCCCCTTTCCTGTGGGATTGTAACAATTATTTCCATAAAAAAGGAACCCTTGGCTTTACCGATAAAGATGTGGCAGAACTTTTTAAAAATCGTCGCTATGAGCTGGAAAAATAATTCCTAAGGATGATTCACAGTAAGATTTTGACAAGCTTTTACAGTGAGTTACAAAAAAAGCACGGAAGCTCACAATAACTTCCGTGCCCACACTAAAAAAGGAGTATTACTTTTATTTAATATATTTTACTAGTCCTGAAGAGCATCATAGCCTTCTTCGCCAGTTCTTACCTTTACAACATTGTCAACATCGTAAACAAAAATCTTACCGTCACCAATGTTTCCTGTATAGAGAGTTTCCTTAGCAGCGGTGATTACTAAATCTACTGGAACTTCAGAAACTACAATATCAACCTTAATCTTTGGAAGAAGTGTCATATCAATTTCGGCACCACGATATTTCTGTGTACTTCCGTGCTGAACACCACAACCAAGAACATTTGTTACAGTCATACCTGTTACATTGATTGCATTCATTGCTGCTTTAAGTTCTTCAAACTTGCTCTGTCGTGTAATGATTGTAACCATATGGAACTTAGCATCAGGCTTACTTGAACCCTTAGAAACAGGAACTGCCTTTTCAACTGGAACTGCACCTGCTGCCAAAGCTGTATCTGTACCACCAGCGGCACCCTGTGTCATTACCTGTGGAGCCATAATAAATCCTGCATAAGAAGAATCGATACCGTGTTCAAGCTTATCAAGACCAAGGATTTCTTCTTCCTTGCTAGCTCTAAGTCCGTGGAACTTTTTGATTAAAGCAAAGGCAAGAATCATACAAATTGATGTCCAAGCAAGAATTGAAACTTCACCAAGACACTGAACACCAAGCTGTCTCCAACCGTGTCCATAGAACAAACCTGTATCAACACTGAACAAACCACAAGCAATTGTTCCCCATATACCGTTAGCCAAGTGAACAGCAACAGCACCAACTGGGTCATCAATATGAAGCTTAAGATCAAGCAATTCAACAACAAGAACTACAAGAATACCAGCTACCAAACCAATGATTGTAGCACCTAAAGCATCACAACAAGCACAAGGAGCTGTAATTGCA